>NZ_JAPYKM010000004.1:0-274967 GCF_029623465.1 Pseudomonas sp. RIT-To-2
GGCATGACTTAAGGTTTCCGGCGCCCTTGAGACCGTGCGCCGCCCGCGCGGCGCTTCGCGAGCAAGCCCGCTCCTACATCTGTTTCGGGCCAGTTATGTCTGTGCCATTGCCTGGACCGCCTTGTTTGTCTGGCTTGAGATTGGGTCAGGGCCTCTAGGTGCATGGCTTGGGTTTTTCCGGCGCCCTTGAGACCGTGCGCCGCCCGCGCGGCGCTTCGCGAGCAAGCCCGCTCCTACATCTGTTTCGGGCCAGTTATGTCTGTGCCATTGCCTGGTCCGCCTTGTTGGTTTGGCTTGGGATCGGGTCAGGGCGGCCAGGTGCATGGCTTGGGTTTCTCCAGCGCTCTTGCGACCGTGCGCCGCCCGCGCGGCGCTTCCCGGGCAAGCCCGGTCCTACATCTGTTTCGGGCCAGTTATGTCTGTGAGATTACCTTGACCGCCTTGCTTTTCCGGCTTGGAACCGTATCAAGGCCGCCAGGTGCATGGCCAGTATGCCTGGCACACCCTTGTGTGATCCTTCACACCAATACCCACTATCACGAGGGATGATTTATTGCTCCACCCCCCAAACCCTTAACCTTTGTTCATCGAATCACTCCCCAGAGCACCCACGGTGCAGGAGGCCCCTGATGAACAAAGCAATCGCCCTGGCGCTGTTGATCGCCACCGCTACACTGGCCGGCTGCGCCACCAGCCATCCCGAAGACCGTCCCTACAGCGCCGAGGAACAGCATGAACTGGCCCTGGAAGCCCTGAGCCGCCGCGGTCTGTCGTTTGACGAATACCAGCGCGAACATGCCCGCATCGAGCGCGCCCAGGTTCACGAAGTCGTCGGCCAGCAGGCCAGCAGCATCAAGGCAGCGGGCGAGGGCGCCTGAACGTCAGGAATAGCGTGGTGAATGGTGCGGGTAGTTGTCCAGCCGTTCGCGAATCACCATCTCGCTGACCCATTGGGTCAATATCGCGCTGTAGGCTTTCTGATTGGCATCGGTGGACAAGGCATGGTCGGCACCGTCGACGATGCGATGGGTCATCGAATGGGCGTTGATGAACGCCGAGCGGTAACTCATCAGGGTGGTATGGGGCACGTAGTCGTCCTGCTCCGATTCCACCAGCAGCACATCCCCTTCAAATTCCGCACACGCCGCCAGGGCGCGGTTGTCCGCGGGCCCCAGGTGTTCGCGGCGGTACTGTTGCAAACCGGCCCGGTCCAGGGCGAACTTCGGTACGTTCCACTCGTTGTCCCAGTACAGCGCCGGCACCCGCAAGGCCAACCAGCGCACCGGGCGCAGGCGGGTCAGGATGGCTGCCAGATAACCCCCGTAGCTACTGCCGATCACCGTGATGGCGCCGTTGTCCACCGCGGGCTGGCTGGCCAGCAGGTCATAGGCGGCCAGCAGGTCGTCCAGGTTCTGTTCGCGCGTCACGCTCTGGCGCTGGCTTTCGGTTTTCTCATGGCCGCGCAGGTCGAAGGTCATGCACACGCAGCCCAGGCCGGTGATGTTCTTCGCCCGGGCCAGGTCGCGCTGTTGGCTGCCGCCCCAACCGTGGACGAACAGTATGCCGGGCACCTTGCTGCCTGGCGTCAGTAGCGTACCGGCGATGGTTTCGCCGTCTACCTGAATGTCGAGGGCTTCGCTACGGATGCTCATAGTCGCGGATCCTTGCATATTTGCTCAGGCGCCCCAGCTCACTGTCGTCGCCTTGATAGAACAGGGTGGCGTCAGCCGGTATGGGGCTGTTATCGAAGACTTCATGGGTAGACGCCTGCACGCAGTCCAGCGCCGGGTCGGCGGCAAAGGCCTGCAAGGCAAGCACCTCGGCGCTGCTGGCGCCACCCACTCGCCAGGACTGCTCCAGCACGCCGCTGCGCACCTGGCCTTGGTGATCCAGGCCGCGTGCCACATCGTAGTTGCGCCGCGAGGCGATGAAACCGGGAAGGGCGTTCAAGGCCGCCTGCTCATAACGGCGCGCCTGGGTCACGGCATGGCGAGTGTCATCATCCAGCTCCAGGGCCAGCAGCCGGTCGTAGCCGCCGCGTACTACCACCAGTTGCGAACCGCCGTACACCAGTTCGCCCCGGTGGTCTTCGGTCAATTGCTGGGTGCCGTGGTAGGAGGCCATCAGGCCGGCGACCTGTACCTGGCCGACGCTGTACGTACGCACTTCGGTAAGGTTCTGTTCCAGCACCAGCCCCCATACCTTGATCTCGTCCTCGTCCAGATGGGGGAGCACCAGGTCCAGCTCCTGAATGTCGCGGATAATGGTCTGACCGCGCCCGGCGGTGGCGCGCACAGGCTTGAGCCGCAAGGGTGCGTCCTTGAGCAGCAGGCCCGCGGCCTGACGCGCATCGGCCAGGCTGAACACGGTGTAGCCATCGAGCAAGGCATCGCCAGCCTCTTCGGCGAAGGCGTCGGCCCAGCCTGCGGGGCAACTTCCGCCCGGTACACGGGGATGGGAAATGGCCTTGGTGGCCATGAAGGGTTGGCTGACCAGCCCACCGAAAAAGTCGTCGATGCACTGGATGCCGTGGCGATGGCTGCAATCGGCCGGGTCGATCAAGGTGGTTGCGGGCAGGTAGTACAGCGGCTGGCCCGCCATGGACTGACGTTCATCGTCCTGTACGAAACGCGTGCCCAGCAAGGCGGCAATGCGCACCGCCAAGGCTTGCTGAACCACGCGCTCGTGCTCGGGGGTCGGTGTGGCGCCGGGCAACAGGACAACACCGGACTTGCTGGGCGAGTGTGGCATGGGCGCCTCCCGTGGCGCGGGGGTTGAACAACCTTATGAAGTCGACCCCTTTTCACGCAGAAGATTCGGGATTTTTATGGCGTCTGCCGATAGGGTGCCGCCCCCTTTGCAGGACCGGGCGCAAGCTCGGAAGCAGGCACCGCCGATATCCTTGACATTGCGCAGTGCCCATTTCACAAGGCAGGAAGCAAGCGGTCGCGCCACAGCCACCTAACCGGCGCGCAGGGCAGCGATGACCAAGCGTACCGCCAATGACGACTGGCGACGGGTCGCATAATAAGCGTGGTGCCCGGTAAAGGTCGGAAACCAGTCCTCGAGTACCCAGCACAGCCGTCCTGCCTGCACGTGTGCTTCCACCAGCGCCTTGGGCAGGTACGCCAGGCCAAAGCCTTTCAGGGCGGCATCCAGCATCTGGTACGAGTTGTTGAACACCAATTGGCCGTTCACCTTCACGTCCATGCGCTCGTTACCCTTGCTCAGTTCCCAGGTCATGAGCGAATCCCTGGTGGGTAACCTCAGATTGATGCAGTTGTGAGTGGTCAGGTCCTGAGGCTGGACGGGCGCTGGCCTGTTCTGCAGGTAGGACGGCGAGCCAACGACAGCCAGGGTTTCATCCGGTGCTATACGCACGGCAATCATGTCTTTCTGTACCTGGTCCCCCAACCGCACGCCAATATCGAAACGCTGCGCCACGATGTCCAACAGGCCGTAGTCGTTGATCAGCTCGATATGCAGCTCGGGGTGTTCGACCAGCAACCCCTGCAGCTTTGGCCAGACGTACTGGTTCGCGGCGTAGTCGGTGGCCGATATCCGCACGGTGCCCACCGGTTTTTCACGGAGCTCGGCCATGGCGAGCAGCTGCGCGTCGATTTCATCCAGCTTGGGCGCCACCTGGTCCAGCAGGCGCTGGCCGGCTTCGGTGGGTGACACGCTCCTTGTGGTACGCGCAAGCAGCAGCGTTCCCAGCCTGGATTCCAGCGCGGTCACGGTTCTGCTCAGGCTCGACTGGGAAACACCTAACTGAATGGCTGCCCTGGTGAAGCTTCGCTCCCGTGCCACGGTCAGCAGGGCAACAAGACTGTTCAGATCGGTACCGGGCATTGATTCACCTGTGCATAAGTTTATCCCTATTTTGCCACCTAGTCGGTCTATGTCGGAAGCACTACAGTGCTTCGCACGGCAGCCAATTGGCCCTGTCCACGGCCAAGCCTCCACGAATCAGAGTGAGTATTCATGAGCAGTTCCAACCAGACCATCATCCGCAGCGGCAGCAAACCCTCGATCAAAGGCCCTGATACCTGGTTTACCGGTGCCGTGCGTATCGACCATATGTTCCAGGCAACGGCGCCTGGCCGGGCAACGGGTGCAATCGTGACGTTCGAGCCATCGGCGCGTACCTTTTGGCACGCACACCCGATGGGTCAGACACTGGTCGTACTCACCGGGGTGGGCTGGACCCAGTGTGAAGGCGGCCCGCGCACCGAAATTCGCGCAGGTGACGTGGTTTCGTGCGCCTGTGGCAAGCGCCATTGGCATGGCGCCGCCGCGACCACGGCAATGTCGCACTTCGCCGTCACCGAAACGGTCGACGGCAAGAACACCGACTGGATGGAGCCTGTGACGGACGAGCAATACCTGGGCGGGGAGTTGGTGACCGAGTAAAACCGGCCTTGCACCGCCAGGCAAACCGCAAGCAAGGCCGAGCCGGAACGGTCACTGGCTGCTCAGGCGAGGCCCGCCAGGTAGTTGAACAGGTTGGCGGCTTCGGGGGACAGTTTCGCTTCGGTCGCGACGCCAACGTACAAGGTTCTCGACGCCCAGGCATCGACCAGCGCAACGGCGGTGAGCGTGGTACCCAGGGAGGCAGGGTGCACGGCGCCCAGCGGCAGGATGCCAATGCCCAGCCCGGCTTCGATCATGCGGCAGATACCGTCGAAACTGCTGACCTGGATGCGCACCCGCAGACGTTGGCCGGTTGCCGCGGCGGCTTCGCTGATTCGGCGGAACAGTGAGCTGCCCTGGTTCAAGGCAACGTAATCGTAGCCCAGTGTCTCGGCCAGGGCGACTGCCTTGCGTTCGGCCAGTGGATGCCCTCGCGGCACCAGCACCACCAGGGTGTCCCTGCGATAGACCCGTTTTTCCAACCCCGGCGCTGGAATGTTATCGGCGAAAATGCCCACGTCGGCCCTGCCGTCCGCCACCGCGTGGATGGTCATTTCGCTGAGGGCTTCTTCCAGGCCGATGCGCACGTCAGGGTTCACGGCCAGGAAACTCGTCAAATCATCAGGCAAGAACTGGATCACGGCGGAGGTATTGGCGAATAGCCGGACATGGCCGCGCACGCCGCTGGCGTAGTCACTGGCATCCTGGGCCATGCGCTGTGCACCGTCGAGGATGTGCCGTGCATGTTCAGCCAGGCCGCGCCCCGCAGGGGTCAATTGCAGACCGCGGGGCAGCCGCACGAACAGCGCACAACGGGTCAGCCGCTCAAGTTCGGCGAGCCGTTTGCTCGCCGCAGAGACGGTCATGTGCGCACTGTCGGCGGCTTTTGTCAGGTTTGAGCTGTCGGCTGCCAGCACCAGCAAGCGCAGTGACAGCAGATCCAACGGGAGCAAATTGAACATCGATGCCTCTAGGCTTTCCATTCAGGAAAGCTTAGTGGAAATATTTGAAATTCTCCCGTGCGCTGAAAGGCGCGATGATCAGCCCATTACCCACAAGAACGGAAAACGTCATGAGCCTACCCCTGGAAGGTATCAAGGTGGTGGAAATGGGCCAACTGATCGCCGGGCCTTTCGCTGCCAAGATGCTCGCCGAATTCGGTGCCCACGTCATCAAGATCGAACCACCGGTGACGGGTGACCCGCTGCGCAAGTGGCGGCTTCTGCACAACGGCACTTCGGTGTGGTGGGCCGTGCAGGCGCGCAACAAGCAATCGGTAACCCTGGATTTACGCCAGGCCGAGGCCCATGACGTGGTCAGGCGCCTGGTCAAGGACGCCGATATCCTGATCGAGAATTTCCGCCCCGGCACCCTGGAAAACTGGGGCCTGGGCTGGGACGCACTCAGCGCCATCAACCCGGGGCTGATCATGCTGCGGGTGTCGGGCTACGGGCAAAGCGGGCCTTACCGTGACCTGCCCGGTTTTGGCGTGATTGGCGAAGCCATGGGCGGGCTGCGCCATTTGTCCGGCGAGCCCGGCCGCACGCCGGTGCGCGTCGGGGTTTCCATTGGTGACTCGCTGGCGGCCTTGCATGGGGTCATCGGTGTACTGTTGGCCCTGCGTCATCGGGAGCAGAACCACGGGGCGGGCCAGCAGGTAGACGTTGCGCTTTATGAGTCGGTGTTCAACATGATGGAAAGCCTGATACCCGAACACTCGGTATTCGGCACCGTCCGCGAGCCGGCCGGCAGCAGCCTGCCGGGTATCGCCCCGACCAATGCCTACCGTTGCCAGGACGGCAAGTACGCCTTGATCGCCGGTAATGGCGACAGCATCTACAAGCGGCTGATGGAGAAAATCGGCCGGCACGACCTCGCGGGCGATCCCGAGCTTGAACACAACGACGGGCGCGTGCGCCACGTGGCCCGCATCGATGCCGCCATTTCCACCTGGACGGCCGAGCGCCCGCTGGAGGCGGTGCTGGCTGCACTGAAGGACGCCGATATTCCGTCCGGCAAGATCTACGATGCCGGCGACATCGCGGCCGACCCCCACTACCAGGCCAGGGGCATGTTGCTGCCCAGTGAGCTTGACGACGGCACACCGGTGACCCTCCCGGGGATCGTGCCCAAACTCACCGCCACGCCCGGGCGGGTCCAGACCCGCGCACCGACGTTGGGCCAGCATACCGATGCAGTGCTCGAGGGCCTGGGTATCGGTTCCGACACCCGCGAGCAATGGCGCAGCCGCGGCATCATCTGATTACCGGAGCACCCTGAATGAAACGCCTGTTCCTGCAGGAAGTCGTCGCCCGCGACGGCTTCCAGAATGAAAAGCCCTTTATCGACACCGAGGACAAGATCGCCCTCATCAATGACTTGAGCCACTGCGGCTACGCCAAGATCGAGGTGACGTCGTTCACCTCGCCCAAGGCCATCCCGGCCCTGCGCGATGCAGAGGCGGTGATGGCCGGCATCCAGCGTCAGCCAGGGGTCGAATACACGGCGCTGGTGCCCAATGTGCGTGGCGCCGAGCGTGCCCTGGGCTGCTGCCTTGACGAGGCCAACCTGGTGATGTCGGTCAGCGATCCCCATAACCGTGCCAATCTGCGCATGACCCGCGAACAGTCTTTTGCGCAATTGAAGGAGGTGATCGGCGTCATTGGCCAGGCTTCGATCGCTGTCAATGTGTCGCTGTCGACGGCCTTCGGTTGCCCCATGCAGGGGGACGTGCGGCTGGATGAGGTGCTGGCCTGGATCGAGCGTTTCGCCGAACAAGGTGTACGCGGCATCAGCCTGTGCGACACCACGGGCATGGCGTACCCCACCCAGGTGCAAGCGCTGGCACAGCAGGTGCGCGACCGCTTCCCCTCGTTGCAACTGACCCTGCATTTTCACAATACCCGCGGCATGGCCCTGGCCAACACGGTGGCGGCCCTGCAAGCCGGTGTCGACCGTTTCGATGCCTCGCTGGGCGGCCTGGGCGGTTGCCCCTATGCCCCCGGTGCCAGCGGCAACGTGTGCATGGAAGACCTGGTGCACATGCTGGACCTGATGGGGCACCACACCGGCATTGACCTGGATCGCGTGCTGGCTGCGTCCGCCAGGCTACCCGGCCTGGTCGGCCATGACACCCCCAGCCAGCTCCTGAAGGCAGGCAGGCGCCTTGACCTGCACCCGTTTCCCCAACAAGCCCACGCGCTCGCCAGGCAAGTGTCCGACACCCCACTGGAGCGTGCCCAATGATCGATCACCTTGACCACCTGGTACTCACCACTTTCGACCTGCAAGCCTGCCAGGACTTCTACGTGCGTGTGCTGGGCATGCGCGAGGAAACGTTCGGGAACGGCCGCGTCGCCTTCCGGTTTGGGGACCAGAAAATCAACGTGCACCTGCGCGGCCACGAATTCGAGCCCAAGGCCCATCTGCCGGTGCCGGGCGCGCTGGACCTGTGTTTCATCGCCAGCGTCAGCCTGGAGCAGGTCATAGGCCACCTTCAAGCGCAGGGTTGGCCCATCGTCGAAGGTCCGGTGCAGCGTACCGGGGCAACGGGGCCGATCCGTTCGGTGTACGTGCGCGACCCGGACCTTAATCTCATCGAGATATCCGAACGGCTCAGCCATTCCAATCGCACCTGAACAGGCGATCTCCCGCGTTCCCTTGGCCAGCAATGCCAAGGGCGGCAGGGGACGTGATGACTTCAAGCGGTAAGCGGGTGACGGAGGATCTCCAGCAACAGGCGAAAAGCCGGCTTGTGTTGCCGACGGCTCGGGTAATACAGATGGTAAGCCAAGGGCGCTTCACACCAATCTTCCATCACCCTCACCAGCCGGCCCTGGGCCAGGTCCTGCGCCACGACATGCTCTGGCACATAGACAAGGCCGCTACCGGCGCGGGCAAAATCAAGCATCAGCGCCAGGCTGTTGCAGACCAGGTGCCCGTCCCCGCGTACCTTGATTTCCCGTCCGCCCTTGGCAAACGGCCAGGACCACAGGCCACCTGAGGTGGGCAGACGCAAGTCAATGCAGGCATGCGCGGTCAGCTCCTCAGGGGCGTGCGGTTTCGTTCTGCGTTCGAAGTAAACCGGGGCGCCCACCAGGACCATGCGAAACTCTGGACCAATGCGCAGGCTGATCATGTCCTTGGCCAGTTGTTCACCCATGCGAATACCTGCGTCGAAGCGCTCGGCGACAATGTCCACCAAGGCGTAGTTGTCACTGATTTCGACCGTGATGTCCGGGTAGTCAGCCATCAACTGGTTGACCGCCGGTGCCAGGACCCAAGGGCTGGCATGTTCAAGGGACGTGATGCGCACATTCCCCGCGGGCTTGCCGCTCAATTCACTCAGTTCGCCCAGGCCCGCTTCGATGCCGTCGAAGTGCGGGCCGATCGTGTCCATCAAGCGTACGCCGGCCTCGGTGGGGGCGACGCTGCGGGTACTGCGCGTGAGCAGCTGCACGCCCAGGCGCGTCTCGAGTTTACGGATGGTACGGCTCAGCGCCGGTTGCGACACACCCAGCTGCGCGGCGGCCTTCGTGAAGCTGCCTTCGCGGGCCACCCGCAGAAAGGCGACCAGGTCGGTTACCGTGTCACGCATGATTGATGCCTTGTGGTTATAGGTCCATTCCTATCATACCGGCTAATCATCACTGGCCTGCGTTGCTAGAGTGCGACCTCGTTTTCTTTCACGTGCAGGGAACACATCCACATGAGCAATCGGCCATTTGATGTAATCATTTTCGGCGCCACCGGGTATACCGGTCGGCTGGTAGCCGACTACTTCTACAACACCCACGGGGTCGCTGGCCCGGTCAAGTGGGCCCTGGCCGGCCGCAACCTGAGCAAGCTGGCGGCCATCCGTGACAGTTGGGCCGATGCCGCGGCCTTGCCCCTGATCATGGCTGATGCCGACCAGCCAGCCAGTGTCCACGCCATGGCCTCCGCCACCCGGGTGATGATCAGCACGGCGGGGCCGTTCTCGCTGTACGGCGCCGACCTGGTGGCCGCCTGCGCCGAACTCGGTACCGACTATGTCGACCTGTGCGGGGAGATCCCGTGGATTGCGCAGATGATCAATCGCCACCAGGCCACCGCCAACGCGTCCGGTGCCCGGCTGGTGTTTTCCTGCGGCTTCGACTCCGTGCCCTTCGACCTGGGCGTGTGGTACACCCAGCAATTGGCCATGCAGCGGTTCGGCCAGTACGCCCCCCGTGTTCGGGCGCGCATGCGCAAGATGCAGGGTGTTTTGTCGGGCGGTACTTTCGCCAGTGTCGGCGCCGTCGAGGCAGCGGCAGCGACCGATCCGGCCTTGGCCGCGGTATTGAACGATCCGTTTGCCTACACGCCGGGCTTCGAGGGGGTTCGACAACCTGATGGGCAGACGCCGTACGTGGATGATGTGGCAGGCAGTTGGGTGGGGCCGTTCATCATGTCGACCATCAACACCAAGGCCGTGCACCGCACCAACTACTTGCAGGGCCACCCGTGGGGTGAAGGCTTCCAGTATGACGAAATGCTGATGCTGGCGGCCGCGCCTTCCAGCAACGACGCACCGAGCCTTGCCGGGTTTTCCTATAACGAAGCCGGGCATCCCCAGCCAGGGCAGGGGCCTACCCAGGCAGAAATCGATGCCGGTTTCTACGACGTTGTGTTCTACGCCGAAGTGGGCGACGGCAGGGTGGTGAAAGCCTCGGTCAGATGTGACGAAGACCCCGGCTACCTGTCCACCTCGAAAATGCTCTCGGAGTCGGCACTGGCGTTGGCCTTCGACGTCAGTCGCGAGCAGACCCCAGGCGGATGCTGGACGCCTGCCGCCGCGCTGAATGAGGCGCTGGTCGCGCGGCTGGGCAAGAACGCGGGCGTCAGATTCATGCCCGAGGATTGAGCCCCCGCAGCTAGCTCGCAGACGTTGGCCACCCTCGCCGACCTTGCCCACCTGGCCGAAACCCGGCCGGGTCAGCGGCCAGAGAAGCCATTACGTCTTCCACAGGCAAGCCCCCTGATCGACTTCCTGTGAGGGCACCTGAAAGGTGTTCACCCCCCGGCGGTCAACAGGCGCTTGCGCAGCGTGAACGAGGCGCTCAACCCATGGGCGTCCCGTGAAGATCCACCGACCTTCAACGTCGCCAGCCCCTGGGGTACATACCAGCCATCACGCCACACGCTGAACCGGGTCGATGGCAGGGCAAGGGTCAGCGTGCGCGATTCGCCCGGCTTCAGATGCACTTTCTGCCACCCCACCAAGCGCTGGGGTGGCTCGCCGCTGTCGATTGGCAGCCCGGCGTAGAGCTGGGCCACCTCGGCGCCCTCGCGGGGGCCGTCGTTGGTGAGGGTGAAGCTGACGCGGACATCGCCTTCGGCGGTCGGAACCACCTGCAGGCCAGTGTAAGTGAAGTGGGTATAGGACAACCCATGGCCGAACGCGAAGAGCGGCGTGCGGTGCTCTGCGTCGTAGCGTCGATAGCCCATCAGCAGCCCTTCGTCATAGTGGACATCAGGGGTGCGGGTGCTGATCTGCCGTTGCGGCAGGTCCTGTTCGGAGGCCGGGAAGGTGATCGGCAGTTTCCCGGAGGGGTTGACCTCACCAAACAGGACACGAGCAATGGCAGGCCCACCCTGCGCACCTGGGAACCACGCCGCCAGGACCGATTGCACCTTGTCGACCCAGGGCATGGTCACCGCCGTGCCGTTTTCCAGTACCACGATGGTGTTGTGGGCTCGGCTGGCAATGGCGTCGATCAGCGCGTTCTGGTCGTAGCCCTGGTTGGCCGGGTCACGCTTGGCGTCGGGGAGTGACAGGTCCGGCAGGTCCACTTGCTCCATGGTGTACTGCGTGGCGAACACGATGGTCGCGTCCGCTTTCGCGGCGGCTGCCGACACGGCCGCGGCATCGCTGCCGTCGAAGTAGGTGACGGTGGCGCCCGGCAGTCGTGCACGGATGGCTTGCAGGGGGGAAGACGTGTGCCATATGGCGCACAGATCGAAGATATGGATGACCGAATCCTTCGCCCCAGGTGTCCGGCACGGCACGGCGTTGCCGTCGCGGGCCGGAACCGAAGCGGAACCACCGCCACCCATGACGCCAGCGTCGGCGTGGCCACCCACCACGACCACGTTGTGCAGTTGCCTGGCGTCCAGCGGCAGCGGCGCGCGAGCACCGGCACCGGCCTGGGGCGAGTTTTTCAACAGCACCATCGACGATTCGGCGGCATACAACGCCAGTGCGTCGCCCGCTGCTCGGTCGACCTGGCCGCCCGGCACCGGCGGTGTGTCCATGATGCCGTGGCGGTAAAGCATGGTCAGCTTGCGGCGTACCATGTCATCGAGCCGCTCGGGTGCGACCTGGCCATTGTGCAGGGCGGCCTTGAGTTTCTGGTTGAACCAGGTGCCGCGGCCCATCAGGCCAGGTTCATCGTCATTCGCCGAGCCGGGTTCTTCTTCATCGGTGCCGCTGTTGGCGGCGCGTGCGGTGTCGGTCACCGCCATCACCCAGTCGGACTGCACATACCCGTCGAAGCCCCATTCACCCTTGAGGATGTCGCTGAGAAGATGCTTGTTCTCACAGGCTTTCTCGCCGTTGACCTTGTTGTAGGCGCACATGACGATGGCCGGTTGGCCGTCTTTGACGGCGATCTCGAACGGGCGCAGGTACAGCTCGCGGAGCACGCGCTCACTGACCACCGAGTTGGAATTGAAACGGTCGGTTTCCTGGCCATTGACCGCGAAGTGCTTGGCCATGCCCAGCACGTGCTGGGATTGGGTGCCCTTGGTGCGTTCAGCTAACAGGGTACCGGCCAGCAGCGGGTCTTCGCCCAGGTACTCGAAGGTACGGCCGTTACGCGGCTCGCGGGCCAGGTTGGTGCCGCCGCCCAGGCCTCCGGCGAAACCCAGTGTGCGCAACTCGCTGCCGATCAGCGTGCCGTAGCGGTGGGCCAGGGCAGGATCCCAGCTGGCAGCCAGCGCCAGTGTGGCGGGTAATGGCGTGGTGTTCTTGCCCGACAGGTTGATGCCGGAACTGGAGTCGGCATAGTTGACAGGTGGGATACCCAGGCGTTCGATGCCCGGTACATACCCCCCGCCACCGATGGGTGAGGTGAAGAAGCCGGCGCCGTGGACCAGACTGACTTTTTCATCCTGGGTCATTTTGGCCAGCAGCCCGTTTGCCCTGGCGGTAGCGTCCGTGTCCAGCTCGCTGGCATGGCCGGTGGCACAAAGCGTGGCACCGATGGCCAGCGCCAGCAATGGGCGGGCAATGAGTCCGTGACGTGCGGTAGGTGTGCTTCCTGGCATGTGATTCACCTGAAGATGATGGAATGGCAGAGGCCGTGTCTTCACACGAAGGCACGGCCGGGCGACCGGTATCAGTGCCCCGTTTGGACCATCAGCGGCCCTTGCAAGCCGTATGGCTGGAAGGGCAACGCGCCGTAGATAGCGGCTTCCTGCTGCTTCATGCGGTTGTTCAATGTGGAGGCAACACTCAGCTCAACGGTGTTGCGCCCGGGGTGCGCATACTGGCTGACCGCGACTTCACGCAGGTGAGGGTCCACGGCCACGGCGTGGCCGTTGACCTTCAACTGCCACAGGCCGTCGGCAGCCGGCACCAGCAAGCGCACGGCCGTGTCGCCAGGCGCGAGCTGAAAGGTGCCTTGGTAATTGGCCCGGCCCGAAAGGTTGCGCAGGGCTTCCACGTCTGACCACGGACCGTCAGGGGCTGTGCCAAGGTACCTGGGCTGGATGCGCGTGGTATAGCCATCCGCCGCCGGGCCCCAGTCTTCCAGTCGCAGGCTCCAGTGGGTCAAGGCCAGGGGCGCCTGCCATTGCCGGGCGGGGGTGGCAGGGGCGAGGGCGAATTGTTCGCCCAGGGCAAAGGCGATCGACTGGCCAGGTTGCAGCTCCACGGCGGTAGTCAGCGTGCCCTGTGCCTGGGGCGTGAACGCCACCGGCACGACCTTGCCGCTCCAGGCATCCAGTTGCACCAGCTTGCCTTGGCCACGCAGTGCGACCTGTGCCTTGTAGACCTGCTTGCCCGTGTTGACCAGCCAGTAGTAATCGCTGCCAGCGTCGCGGCGGTGCACGCTGTACACGTCAGCCACACCTGGGACGAAACCGGGCAGTACCTGTAGCGTTTGCAGGGCGGCCAGGGCATGGGGGTAATCGGCAACAGGGGTTGCCCCGTCCACTGCCAAGGTGCCGCCCACCACGATCACCGGCGCGCCCTGGGCGATCAGCGCTTGCAGCTTCTGCTGGACATCGGCAGCCAGCGGCCGGCGGCCGTCCAGCAACAGTGCACGCCACGATGCATGGCCCATCACCAGATGCGTGCCCTGCCAGGCCAGGCCGTGGCTGAGCAACTGCTGGCTGCTGATAAACCCATAGTGGTAGCCCGCCTGCGCCAGTGCCGGTTCAGGCAGCAGTGGCCCTTCGTGATCCAGTTCGTCGTTGAGCACCACCAGTTCGGTCTGCGCAATACCGTGGCGCAACAGCGCCTGGGTACGCGCCAGGTAGCGTGTGATTACCGGCATGTCTGGCCAGGAGGGTTGGCGTGGCCCCCAGGCTTCGGAGAAACCGTTGTCGATGGTGGGCGAAAACAGGCTCGGCCCGAAGGGCTCGAACGGTGACCAGCCCGGCCAGCGCGCCGTCGGTACCTTGCCTGAATAGGGATAGCCGTGCACGGTGATCTGGTTGACGCCACCGGCGTAGTGCAGTTGCAGCAGGTTGAGCATGTCCGGCCAGCTTTGCCGGTAGCTGCCACCGATTATCGAGCAGCATTCGGTGGAGAATTGCCCGCGCCCCTGGATCTGGCCAGCGGTGCCCAGCACGCGGAACAGGTCCAGTTCATTGTCGAGGGTCAGGTTTTCGCCTTCCGGTGTATCGGCCTGTTCGGCAGCGGCGCCCATGTCCATGGGTTGGCCGTAGGTTTGCACGCGGTAGCCCAGGCCCAGGCCATGGGCCCACTTGGCCAGTGGCCGCAGGTGGTGCTCGCGGTACAGGTCACTGAGGGTGCGCTCGTAGTCGCTGTACACTTCGGTGGAATGGGGCGTTGCGGTGGCCAGCGCGAAGGTCGGGACGCGGGTGCGCGGAGCGCCGAAATGGCGCTGGTTGTCGACGATGATCAGCGGCAACAGCGGTTCCAGGGCGTAGCCGCGGTGCTGGGCGAAAGCGGTGGGCAGGCCAGGGGTCCAATTGAGGTGGGAATCCAGTTCCAGGGAGTCCTCGAACAGGTCGCGGCCGTGCTGGCGGATCAGCCTTTTGAGCGTCGGGGTGAGGATGTTGGCTGCCCAGTAGCCGGTCACAGCCTGGGTACCGGCCTCGGCAAAGTGGTCTGGCACATAGGCCTGGGGCGCACTGGCGGCGGGGTTCTGCGGCATGATGGCCAGGGCGGCGGTCTGGCCGGTACCGCGCTGCCAATAGGCGATGACGATCCAGTGGCCGCCCTGGGGCGCTTGCCATTGAAGGGTGTCGCCAGCCTTGAGGTCGATGAGCGAGCCGGTCTTCAGGCGGATCGGTGTTTCAGCGCATTGCTCGGCGCATTGCCAGGCTTGCACCGCTACCGGACGCTGCTGGGTGACGGCCGCTGCGCGGCTTCTGGCGGGGGCTGGCAAGGGCGCATCGTAGGTGTCGTTGCCGGCCAGTACTTTCCAGCCGACCACCAGCTCCTTGGCGGCTTGCGGGCCGTTGGGGTCCAACCCCGGCACGACCACGGGCCACGCCGGGCCGATGGTCAGCGAGACGCGCAGGTCATTTTTCCCGGCGGCGCGCAAGGTGGTTTCCAGGGTGTCGCGCCACGCCGGCGTGCCCCAGCCGTAGCGCGTTGGGTCCACGGGGCCGGCGTTTTGCGGCAGGTCGGCAACTTCCACGCTACCGAAGCCGGCCTGGGCAATGCTGTGCAGGTCCTGAGCGATCACGGCGTGGTCCGCCTGGGCGCCGGGCAGCCAGTAGCGGATGCTGGGTTTGAAGGCGTGGGTGGGCGCTTCGAACAGTGCGCGCAGTTGATTGAAGTCGTCGGCGGCGTGGGCCACCGTCGGCAGGCCGGTGACCAGGCAGGTGCAGGCCAGAGCCCGGGTGAAGGGGGAAATAGGCACGGGAGGCAGTTCCTTTGTCCAAGTAAGCGTTCAAGCAGGCGCGCGGTCGCTCACGGCCAGCGCGGCTTTCAGTATCCAGGGCGCGGACAGCGCGCCGACGATGGCGGCATAGCCCATCTTGAACGCGACGAAGGGCCAGAACGCCAGGGCATCAACGGCCAGGGTCATCAGCGCCAGGCAGGTCAGCGGCACCAGGGCAACGGTCATCAGCAGCGCCACGATCACGGTGCGCACCGGCAGCGGCAGCGATGCCAACGCCGAAATCCATGACGAAGGGTGGTCGGACGGCGGGGCGATGCGACCCTGGCGCAGGCGCTGGCGGGTCAGCAGCGAAATGGCCAGGCTGCCGAACAGGGTCAGCATGAACACCGTGGGTACCAGGTCAATGGCGATACCCTTGCTGCCCCATAACGGGATGACGGGGGCGTTGTGAAACAGCAGGGCGGCGAAAAACAGGGCGATGGCGGCGTTTATCGCGCAGCCCAGCAGGGTTTCACGCTGGATGTAGCGATGGGCCGGAACGGGGGAATGATTCATGCGGTTACACCTGATTTATTGTTAGTGTCCAGGGTGCGTACAGCGGTCATGGTTTGCCTGCGGGGGGGGCCGGGGAAGCGTGGAAGGCGGACGACTCGCCAGGCCCGCGCTTCACCCCGGCCCCCGGGGAATCATGTCAGGGCGGTGGCGGCCTCCAGGAACGTGAGCAGTGGCGCGCTGAGCGAGGTGTCTGGCGTGCCGATGCTGAACCCCTGGGAGAAATGGTTATGGTCAGGCAGCACCAGCAACTGGGGGTTGAAGCCGTGCTGGCTGACCAGCCGGGCAAACAGCTCGCCGGCCTGCACCTGCATTTGCACCAGGTCCAGTTGGGTAAAGCCGATCAGCAGCGCGAAGGGCGCGCTGGACACATGGTCCACGGTACTGGCGCTGTCCCACTGGGCCGGGTCGCTGCCAAAATAGGCCTCGTTGCGCGGGTCGGGCGTGTCGATCCCGAATTGTGCCCGGGCCTTGCCTTCCAGCCGAGGGTTATAGGGGCCGGACAGCAGCACCGCGCCGCGGATGTTCCAGCCGGGCGGGTGGAACGCTTCGCGCAATGCAGTGGCGGCGACATGGGCGGCGCCGGCCGACTCGCCCATCAGCACGATGCGCGTCGGGTCCACGGAAAAGGCCTGGCCATTGTCCTGCAGCCATTGCCACACCCGGCCCACATCCTGGGGCCCGCACGGCCAACGGCTTTCCGGTGCCAGGCGGTAGTTGGCCAGCACCACGGCATAGCCGTGGCGGGCCAGGAAATGGCCAATGTTCTGCCGGTGCGCCTTGCTGCCGCGAATGAAACCGCCACCGTGGAAGAATGCCAGCACCGGCCAGCCCCCTGGCGGTGCCGTGCCGGTGGGCGTGAACAGGTCCAGGCGGTGCCGCTCGTGGGGGCCGTAGCTCAGGTCCACGCGCAGGTTGACTGCGTCACCGTCAGGCGCCGGCTGGGCGTCGGCGTACAGGGCGGCCACGGCGGGCAGGTCATTGCCCACCTCGCGAATGCGTGCGGCCAGTGCCGCGCTCATGCCGCTCATGGCCGCGACTCGGGCGTTTTGTACAGGTGGCCGTCCTTCATGATCAGGGCGATGTTGTTTTTGTCCTGCAGCACGGTGACGTCCTCGGTGGGGTCGCCCTTGATCATCAGCAGGTCGGCCAGGTAGCCGGGCTTGATCAGCCCCAGTTCGTCACCCATGCCCATGATCTGCCCGCCCAGTTCGGTCGCCGCCCGCAGCACTTCCAGCGGGGTGTAGCCGAAATGGCGTACCCACAGCTCCAGGTCGCGGGCGTTGCGGCCGTTGGGGTTGAACGGGAAGCCGTAGTCACCGCCAGGCAGCAGGCGAATGCCGCGTGCGCGCAGCTTGGGCACCAGGGCTTTCTGATGCTCCAGCACGATGGCGGCATCGGCCTTCATGTGGGTCATGTCAAAGTGTGGCGGCGGGTTGGCGTCCAGGGTGGCCTGGATGATACCGATGGTGGGCGCGACGAAGATCTCGTCCTTGCGCGATTCCAGCAGGTCCAGCCCTTCTTCGTCGGCGTAGGTGCAGTGGTACAGCACGCGGAAGCCGCTGCGCACGCCCACTTTCACGGCTTCGGCGCCGTGGGCGTGGCCGGTCAGCCAGACGTTGGACTCGCGGGCCTGTTCGCCTGCGGCGAGCAGTTCGGCTTCCTCGTACAGCAGTTCGTGGGAGGCGCCGGGCTTGAGGGCGCTTTCGCCGGAGATCAGGAACTTGACGGCTTTGGCGCCCAGTTCGGCGCACTCCTTGACGAAGCTGCGCATGCCGTCGGCACCGCGTTGGTTGCCTTCGACCTTGCCGGGGTCCAGCTCGGTCTCGTTCGGCGGTTCGCGCTCCACCGACGAGGGGATCAGTCGCGGGCCGGGCATGCCACCGGAGACGATGTGGGCGTTGAGGCTGATCTCCAGGGACTTGCTCAAGGCGCCGGCGGAGTAGGCGCTGGTGAAGCCATGGTCCAGCAGGATGCGGGCGTTGCGGGCCGCGGTCAGGGCCAGTTCCTCGGGCGGCAGGTACATGCCCGGGACGAATTTTTCCACCGAGGTGGGCCAGGTGATATGGGCGTGGGGCTCGACCAGGCCGGGCATAACGACGTGGTGGGTACAGTCGACGATGCGGGCGTCATGGGCCGACACCGTGTGCGGTGCACGGGCCACTTCGGTGATGCGGTTGCCTTCGACGCGGATCTCGCCGGCGAAGGCGGCAGCACCGCTGCCGTCGAAGATGCGGGCATTGCGAAAGACGACGTTCATGGACTTTTCCTTGTAATTGTAAGCAGTCACTGAGCACTGGGTCAGGCTGTCAGCCTGTGGAGCAGGCCGCGTTGCAGTTCGCCCAGGGGCTCGCTACCGGCGGCGGTGGCGTACACGTAATGGTCAGGGCGCACGATGGCGGCGCTCACGTCGTGGCGCGCGAACCAGGCGGCCAGCAAGCCGTCCGCTTCGGTCAGGGCCTGGCTGTTGAGCACGACGCGTTGCATGCCGGTGGCGGCCTGCAGCTGGGGGTCCAGGGCGTGGGCCGGGTCGGTGACCAGCAGGCGCCAGCCACCGCCGAGCACATCGTCCATGCGCCGGCGAACGCCATTGCGCAGCAGCCAGGGTTGCGGGAACAGGCTACCGGCGGCCGGGCTGTCGACCAGCAGGCCGGTGGTCAGGCGCGGCAGAATGTCCTGGCGCGGAGTAGGGCGCACGCTGCCACCCTGTTCGGCCAGCAGGCGGGCGTCGCGGGCGCGGGCCTTGTCCATGTCGCGTTCGCAGATCACCGCGCCCACCGACTTGATGGTGGTAGTCAACTGGCGCACGTGCTCCTTGCGCTCGGTGCTGTAGCTGTCGAGCAAGGCTTCGGCGGCGTTGCCCTGCACACGGCCGTCGAGCACCGCTTGCAGCTTCCAGATCAGGTTGCTGACATCGCGCACGCCCTGGCACATGCCCTGGCCCAGGAACGGCGGTTGCTGGTGCGCGGCATCGCCGGCGATGAACACACGGCCCACGCGCCAGTTCTCGGCCACCAGGGCGTGGAAGCGGTAGCTGGCCTGGCGCCACAGTTGCGCATCCGCGGGGCCGATCCAGCGCTCCAGCAAACGCCAGGCGCCTTCCGGGGTGGCGGCCTGCACCGGGTCTTCCCCCGGCTTGAGGGAGATTTCCCAGCGGCGGTGGTTGCCCGGGCCCATCACGAACGAGCAGGGGCGCTCGGGTTCGCAGTACTGCACGCTGGTGGTGGGCAGTTTGGCCAGGCCCTGTTCGTTGGCCAGCACATCGACCACCAGCCAGGGCTCATCGAAGTCCAGGTCCTGCAGGGTCAGGCCGACCTGTTCGCGCACGGTGCTGGACGCGCCGTCGCAGCCGATCAGGTAGCGTGCCGTGACAGTCTTGTGCTCGCCGTTTTCGGCCTTGAGGGCCAGGGTCACGTGGTCGGCACTTTGCTCCAGGGTCTCAAGCTTCATGCCGGTTTCAACGGTGACGCTGGCCAGCGTGGCGATCTTGCGGCGCAGCACGGCTTCCACCGGCGGCTGGGTGAACACCACCGAAGGCTGGTGGGCCTGCGGGTAGGGCTCGGGCACCACGGTCATGCGGCGGATCATCTGCCCGTCCAGGCCGTAGTAGCACGAGTCGGTGAACGGCTCGCAGTACTGCGCCACCTCGTCGGCGATGCCCAGGTGCTGGAATACCCGCAGGATCTCGTGGTCCAGCGCGATGGCGCGTGGTTTGTCGTAGACGTCATGGGCGCGGTCGCACACATGGACGTTGACGCCTGCCTGGCCCAGCAGCGCGGCGGCAATGGCCCCCGAAGGGCCGAAGCCGACGATGGCCACATCGTAGTTGTCGGCCGCCATGGCTCAGGCTCCTTCGGCCAGGATCGGGTTGCGCAGCAGGCCAACGTTTTCGATTTCCACTTCCACCACGTCGCCGGCCTTCATCCACAGTTGCGGCGTGCGCGCCTGGCCGACGCCGGCCGGGGTGCCCATGGCGATGACGTCGCCCGGCTCCAGGGTCAGGCATTCGGACAGCAGCGAGATGGTTTCGGCGACCGACCAGATCATGTCGCTGGTGGTGGCGTCCTGCATGATCTCGCCATTGAGGCGGCACTGGATGCGCAGGCCGGTGGCGCCAGCAGGCAGCTCGTCGGCGGTGACCACGACCGGGCCCAGGGCGCCAGTGGCGTCGAAGTTCTTGCCGATGGTCCACTGGGGGGTGCGTTTCTGGTAGTCGCGCACCGACATGTCGTTGAAGCAGGTGTAGCCGAACACGTAGTCCAGGGCATCGGCCTGGGCCACGTGGCGCGGCACTTTGGCGCCGATGACCACGGCCAGTTCGGCCTCGAAGTCGAAACGCTCGGACACCTTGGGCACGCGGCCGGCCACTTCGTGGGCCATCAGCGAGGTTTTGCCACGGTAGAAGAACCACGGGTATTCAGGCTTGCCGCGGCCGCTTTCATTGGCGTGGTCAAAGTAGTTCAGGCCCAGGCACACGGTCTTGCCGGGCTCTGGCACCAGCGGCGCCAGTTGCAGGTCCACCAGGGGCAGGCGCGGGGCCTGGCTGTCAGCGGCGGCCAGGGCGGCTTCGTTGAGGTCGATACCCTGTTCCAGGGCTTGGCGCAGGTCGGCCGGCACATGGGGCAGGGTGGCGTTGAGGTCGATGACCTGGTCGCCTTCGATCAGGCCCAGGCGTGGGGTACCGTTGTGCAGGAAAGTGGTGAATTTCATTTTATTGTCCTTGTTCCTGGGAGGTGAAGAAGACGTTGCGTTGTGCAGCCTTGAGTGCTGGCGACGGTGGCTGGGAGATGCCCCACTGGTCCACCCGGCCCTCGGGCCAGGTCCAGTCGCCGGGCGCGCCGGCCTGGTAACTGTCGTCGATCTGCTCGACGTCGGCGGT
Organism: Pseudomonas sp. RIT-To-2; assembly: GCF_029623465.1. NCBI lineage: Bacteria > Pseudomonadati > Pseudomonadota > Gammaproteobacteria > Pseudomonadales > Pseudomonadaceae > Pseudomonas > Pseudomonas sp. RIT-To-2. Next base: position 20,908 of record NZ_JAPYKM010000004.1, read on the forward strand.
GTATTCGATGACTTCGCCGAACGGGCCGATGAAGTAGTTGAAGGCGTTATTACCCGGGCCATGGCGGCCGGGGCCCCATTCGATGGGGTGCTGGGCGTCGCGCATGCGGCCACCGCCGCGCATCACCGACTCCAGGTCCGGCATCAGGAAGGCGATATGGTTGAGCGCGTCGTTGTCGGTCACGCCCAGGGCAATGGAGTGGTGGTCGCGGTCGCAGTTGAGGAAGGCCATGATCTTGGTGCGGTCGGACAGGCGGAAGTCCAGTACGCGCTCGAAGAAGGCCTGGGACTGCGCTACGTCGTGGCTGTTGAGCACGGCATGGGCCAGGCGGATAGGGCGGTCGGTGGCTTCGAAGGCCTGGGCGCGCTCGTCGCCATGCACCACGCGCAGGATGCGCCCGTGGGGGTCGCGCAGGGTCAGGGCGATGCCGCCACCTGGCTCGGTCACGCTGACCTGGTCTTCGATAATCTGCCCGCCATTGGCCAGCGCGGCTTCGCGAATCTGCCCCAGGGCGTCGGCATCGCGGGCGCGCAGGGTGACGTTGCGAATGGCCAGGTGGTCGGCCTGGTGCAGGGCCAGCAGGTGGTGATCAGCACCGGTACCCTTGAGGTAAATGGCCGTGTCGGTACGCGCGGCAATATCCAGGTGCCAGACGCGGGTGTAGAAGTCCTCAGCGCGCGCCAGGTCTGGTACGTCCAGCGCGACGCTGCGCAATGCCTGAATCCATTTGGAAGCCATAGATCAACCCCTGCCTGTGTGAGTCGAGAGTGCGAAAAATCGTTCGGCGTTACCGTGCAGCAGGGCCTGGGCCTGGGCGTCGGTCAAGCCGCACTCCGCCAGGCGTGCCACGGGTTTGCGCTCGTGGAAATTGAAGGGGTAGTCGCTGCCCAGCAGCAGTTGGCTGGCGCCGAACGTGGCCACCAGATGGCGCAGGGTCGGGGCGTCGAACACCAGGGTGTCGAAGTACAGCTGGCGGGCCTGTTCGCCAGGGGAAACGGCGATGCTGTCGCGCAGCGCGGGAAAGGTTTTCCAGCCCTGTTCCAGGCGCGGCAGCAGTGAGGCGAAGGTGCCGCCACCGTGGCTGAAGGCCAGGCGCAGGCCGGGGCAGTCGTGCAACAGGTTGCCGGTGATCACGGCGGCAGCCGCCAGGCCCACGTCGCTGGGGTAGGCCAGTACCTGCTGCAACGGCGCGGGGCCAATGAGGCGGTCCATGCCGCACGGCTTGAGGGCGTGCACGAACACCGGCACGTCGAGCGCCACGCAGGCCTTGAAGAAGGGGCGCAAAGCAGGGTCGGCCAGGGTCAGGCCATTGATGTTGCTGCCCAGTTCGACAGCCACCAGCCCCAGTGTCCGCACCGCGTACTCCAGCTCGGCGATCGCCACGTCCACGTCCTGCAGCGGCACGGCGGCCATGCCAAGCAGGGCACCACCACTGTCGTCGCACAGCTGGGCGATGGATTCGTTGATGTAGCGCAGCAGTGGCTGCGCATGGTGCACCGGCATCCAGTAGCTCAGCAATTCAGGCATCGGCGAGATGACCTGGCGCCCCAGGCCCATGCCCGGCAGGTCGGCCAGGCGGCGGGGCAGGCTCCAGCATTGGTCGGAGACGGTACGGTAGTGTTTTCCATCGATCATCACGTGGCAGTGGCAATGGCCATCGTGTGAGGGGGCTTGCAGCATGGACGGCCAGCCGGCCGGTACATGCGGGCCGGCCCAGGCGGGAAACTGGCCGGGGACAAAATGGGCGTGAATATCGATGCCCAGGTCGGGAGCGAGGCGGAAGGTCATGGCAGGGTATTTTTATGATTGTGTGGGCTGATCCTATATAAAATGAATTTTAGTGGCAATATAAAATATTAAAAATATCGTATCGTTTTTTCATACACTCGCGGGCCCAGTAGCGCGCCGATGCGCAAGGCCATCGGCGCGACTACCTGGCCGGGTCAGCGGGCTGCAAGCCCCGCAACATCGATGCCCACCGTCACGATCAGTTCGTCTTCGTCACCGGTTCCGCCTGACGCGCCGATGGCGCCTACCACGGTGCCGGAGGCGTCTAGCATGAGCATCGCGCCGGTTTGCGGGACGAACGGCTGCTGAGAACTCGTGGCGATCGAGCCGAAGAACGCTGGCATTTCACCGGCTTTCTTTGCTAATAATCGAGTATTGGCCCCCATGCCGATGGCGGCGCAGGCCTTGCCCGTGGCGATGGTCATGCGCAATGGCGTTGCGCCGTCTTCCCTGGCAGCGGCGACAACGGTGCCTGCGGTGTCGACCACCACGATGGCCATGGGCCGGAACTGGTGGCTGCGTGCGGCCTGCAAGGCGCCGTGCAGAGCGGTTTGAGCCTGGTCGAGAGTGAGGGTGGGCATGACGGTTCCTTTTTATATATTAAATGAACGGTGTGGCTGTATCTGATATGATTGGCCGCGCAATCGCAACTCCGACTGCTTGTTTTTCATATTTTCTGGTGTCCCTACCCATGGCTCGAACCCCCGCTGTCAGCATCGACAACCGCCCCTCTACCCGCGCGACCGACCTGTATGACCAGTTGCGTGCTGACCTGCTCAACGGTCAGCTGGAACCGGGCAGTAAGTTGGTGATCGATGCCTTGGCCGGGCGTTACGCCACCAGTGCCACGCCACTGCGCGAGGCGCTGAACCGGCTGATCTCCGACGGGCTGGTAGAGAAGCGTGAATTGCGCGGTTTCGTGGTGGCGGAGGTCAGCGAGCAGGACCTGCTGGAAATCACCAAGACCCGCTGCTGGCTGGAGGAGATTGCCTTGCGCGAATCCATTGCTCGCAGGGACAGGGTGTGGGAGGAAGAAGTGGTCATTGCCCACCATCGCCTGGCGCGCACGCCCCGCTCATTGTCCCAGGACCACTTCGAGGACAACCCGGATTGGGAGCCCGCTCACCGGGCGTTTCACCGCGCGCTGATCGGCGGCTGTGGTTCGCGCTGGCTGCTGGCGTTCTGCGCGCAGCTGGCCGACCAGCACCACCGTTACCGTACCCTTTCGGCGCCCCAGGCGTTTACGGCCAAGCGTGATGTGAAGTCCGAGCACCAGCAGATCATGGAAGCGGCGGTTGAAGGGCGGGCGGACGAGGCGGTGGGGTTGTTGCGCGGGCATATCGAGCGCACGGCCAGCATCGTGCGATCCGACTCGCCGATGTTCAACAAGGGCCGCTAGCGCTTCCCCCACGCCTGTAGGAGCACAGCTTGCTGGCGAAGGGCACAACGCGGTTCATCAGGTATACCGCGTTGCGTTTTTCGCTAGCAAGCTACGCTCCCACTCCCTGGCTGACACGAGCCTGTGGGAGCACAGCTTGCTGGCGAACGGCACAACGCGGTCCATCAGGTATACCGCGTTGTGTTTTTCGCTAGCAAGCTATGCTCCCACCCCCCCAGACCGACGCAGGCTGTAGGAGCACAGCTTGCTGGCGAAGGGCACAACGCGGTCTGTCAGGTATACCGCGCTGGCTGTTTCGCTAGCAAGCTATGCTCCCACCCCCCCCAGACCGACGCAGGCTGTAGGAGCACAGCTTGCTGGCGAACGGTACGACGCGGTCTGTCAGGTATACCGCGCTGGCTGTTTCGCTAGCAAGCTATGCTCCCACCCCCCCCCAGGCCAACGCAGGCTGTAGGAGCACAGCTTGCTGGCGAACGGTACAACGAGGTCTATCAGGTACACCGCGTTGCCTTTTTCGCTAGCAAGCTACGCTCCCACCACCAGGCCGACACAGCCTGTAGGAGCACAGCTTGCTGGCGAAGGGTGCGACGCGGCCCATCAGGTACACCGCGTTGCGTTTTTCGCTAGCAAGCTAAGCTCCCACTCCCTGGCTGACACAAGCCTGTGGGAGCACAGCTTGCTGGCGAACGGTACGACGCGGTCTGTCAGGTATACCGCGCTGGCTGTTTCGCTAGCAAGCTATGCTCCCACCCCCCCAGGCCGACGCAGGCTGTAGGAGCACAGCTTGCTGGCGAAGGGCACAACGCGGTCCATCAGGGATACCGCGCTGGCTGTTTCGCTAGCAAGCTATGCTCCCACCTCCCCAGGCCGACGCAGGCTGTAGGAGCACAGCTTGCTGGCGAAGGGCGCAACGCGGTCCATCAGGTATACCGCGCTGGCTGTTTCGCTAGCAAGCTATGCTCCCACCTCCCCAGGCCAACGCAGCCTGTAGGAGCACAGCTTGCTGGCGAACGGTACAACGAGGTCTATCAGGTACACCGCGTTGCCTTTTTCGCTAGCAAGCTACGCCCACCGTTTCAGCTCAGTGCATTGCGCTGGGCAATGGCCCCCAACACCTGGGCGCTGCCTTTGACTTCGCGCTTGAACGTCGTGCGGTCCACCGCCACCAGCCCGAACCGGGGCTTGTAGCCGAACAGCCATTCGAAGTTGTCCAGCAGACTCCAGTGCACATAGCCCAACACCGGCACGCCATCCTGCATGGCCCGTTGCAAGCCGGCCAAGGCTTGCGGGATGTAGGCGGCGCGCCGTGCATCGTTGGAGGTGCTGATGCCATTCTCGGTGACGATGACCGGCTTGCCAGTCGCCGCATGGGCATAGCGAACGGCGCCTTCGAGCGACGCCGGGTAGTATTCCTCGCCGCTTTCGGTCAGCTCCGCGCCTTTGGGCGGCAGCATCGCGCCCTTGGCATCGAGCTGCTGGCGGCCGTAGTTCTGCACACCAATGAAATCACTGGTCTTGGCGGCTTCCATCCAGGGGCCGTACACGCTTTCACGCTTGGCGTCGCGTTTGCTGTCCGGGCCTACGGCCTGGTCGTCGGTAATGGACAGGCTCACGCCCACCAGCGCATGGGGCGCCACCGATTTGATCGCCTGGTAGCCTTTGAGGTGGCCTTCCAGCATCAACTTGAGCTTGGGCTGGTATTGACCAAAATTGGCCACTGAATAATTGGCGCTGCCCGTGGCCCTGGCCGCCGCCTGCAGCATCTGCGCCTCCACGGCCTTGAACGCAGGTGGAAAGGGCAGCGGCAGCCAGTCCAGAACCGCCAGAATGTTAGGCTCGTTGAGGGTGGTGGCATGGCTCAGATGGGCGCCCAGGTGGGTGGCCGCGCGCTCGCAGAACCGTGCGAACAGGTCCGGCGCCCCGGCCGCCTCCCAGCCGCCGCGTGCCGCGAACCAGCGTGGGGTGGTGAAGTGGTTGAAGGTGACCATGGGGGTGATGCCGCGTTCCAGGCAGCTGCCCATCATGCGTTTGTACAGGTCGAGCATGGCCACTGAAAACTGGCCTTCGGTGGGCTCGATGCGCGCCCACTCCAGGGAGAATCGGTAGGTGTTCAGGCCGATACCCTTGACCAGGTCCACGTCTTCGTTCCAGCGGAACAGGCTGTCACAGGCGTCACCGGAGCGCTCGGCGAACACCGTGGGGGTCACGTGTTCCAGCAGCCAGATGTCGGAGTCGCTGTTGTTGCCTTCGATCTGGTGCCCGGCGGAGGCCGCGCCCCACAAAAAGCCTTTTGGAAACGCGGGGTTCTTGCTGGCGCCATAGCCCAGGCCAGGGAGGCTCGCCGCAACGGCCAGTGTCGCGCCGCTCAACAGCACATCACGCCGGGTCAGGGGGGCAGAGGAGATTTTCACGATCATCACTTCCTTTTTATTCGAAGGGGTTCAACGATGCTGGCCCGAATCCAGTCCCAGGAAACTCTCCAGCTGGACATGGAACAGGAAACCGGCGGACATGCCGCTTTTCGGCGCGATGCCATTGAAAGGGTTGACCGTGTTGACCGGGTCCCAGGTGTACATCACGTAGGGGCTGACCACCACGCCGCGAGTCAGGATCAGGTTGGCGTCCAGTTCCACGGCGTACTCGCCGCCCGGGCTTGAATAGTCCTGGCCCGCGGTGCGGAACGCGGCGTTGATGTACTTCTGTTCGTGGTCACTGAGCTGCACCCAGTGGGCGCTCAGCGAGTAGGTGTCATAGGGTCGGGACTTGAACGGCGCGGACAGGATCAGGCCGGTGCTGACCTGGTTGGGAATGCCATTGGGCAGGTCTTCTTCGAAGACGTGGCTGCCAGCGAAATAGGCGCTGAGCGCGGTGGGGCTCATGTCGTTGGACTGACCGCCATCGGCGCGCCAGAAGGTCTTTTTCAGGCCCAGGTAGAAGCCGTTGAGGCCGTTGGTGGTGGCGGCCGCGTGGGTGGAATCGGTGAGCTGCGGCGTACCGGCCACGGTGTAGTAAGGGTCACTGCCGTCGCGGGTGTTGTGAAAGCCCACCAACTCATAGGACTCGGGATAGGCCGTGTTGGAGAAGTCCGTACGGTAGGCCACGTTGGCCAGGTAGGTGGTGGACATGTTGCCGCCCGAGCTGCCGGCCCCGCGCTCCCAGCCATCGGTAAACGGATAGGCGTCATTGACGCGCCACGTGCCGACCTGCGCGCTCAAGGCAGGGGTGAACTGGTAATTCATCCGTGCGCCCCAGTTGGCATAGGGGGCAGGGTTCGCGCCGGCGGCGTCCGGTAGGGTGGTGCAGCCCAATCCCACGTTGCACAGGGGCAGGGCGAAGTAGTTGCCGGCATTGCTGATGCCGCCTTCGACGGTCAGCTTGTCCTGCAGCAGCTTCTGCTCCAGCGTGAACAAGGTGAGGTGGCTGACCCGTGGAATGTACGGGCTGGATTTGCTCGACAGCACGTCCCCGGCTTGTGCACCGAAGTCCAGGTTGTTGCGGTAAGGCACGTACAGCTCGTTGAAATGTACGCGGGTACCTTGCCAGCCCATGATCTTCTCGAGATCGAAATCCACGCCCACATCGAACAGCGTCAGTGACTCGTGGTTGCCGGTGTCCGTGCCCACGTCCGGGTTGGCCAGGTAGAACTGGGTCAACCCCAGGTGCGGGCTGATGCCGTGGTCGTCCAGCCATTGGCCTTGCTTTTCCAATGGCGGCGGGGTCAGCACAGGAATGAAGGAGTCTGGAATGCCGACACTCGGGCCAATGGGTTCACCGGGGTATTCCAGGCTGGCGAGCTCAAGCTGTGCCAGTTCGGCGAAACTGGGGGAGGCACACAACAGCGAGACAGCGAACAGTGAATACGGGGCGTATTTGTTCATGGATACCTTCTTTTATTATTGTTGTGGCTCTGTTCACAAGGCGCACGAATCCCTGCCAGCGGAGGCGGCGCTTCCAGCATTGCTTGAGGTGACTCAGGTATCAGGGCCGGGCGTATCGGGCCCGTGTGGCACGTATCAACTTGAAGATGACCGTGGGCCGTTGAGGCAATGCGGGGGTATCGCCTGCGTGTTGGGGTGGCCGGTGGCGTGCTCCAGGTCAGGGACGCGCGCGGGCGATGTGCGCAGGCACGGCAAGCTGTGGGGGGCAGCGTCTACCGCTGCGGCAAGCTGGGTAGTGGTCATGGCATCTGTTTTTATGATTGTTGATGTCAAGGATCCTATACAGAACCAAAATTCGAAGCAATATAAAATATTAAAAATGATGTATCGGTAATTTGTACATGCTTTAGCAGGGTAAACGGGGGAATCGCCCTGTCAGGCGGTTTAGCGGGGAGCACGCGGGGGGGGGCGTGATGCCCACCGCAGGGCTAAAGATGGGCCCGGTCGATGCCATTGCTGGCGCGCAGGATGTCGGCCATCACCGCCAGGGCAATTTGCGCCGGCGTCTTGCTGCCCAGGTTGAGGCCGATGGGGGCGCGAATACGGCGCAGCTGTTCGTCCGACAGACGGCCAATGCGCTGCAGCCGTTCCAGGCGTTTCTGCGAGGTGCGCTGCGAGCCCATCGCACCGATATAGAACGCCGGTGTGCGCACGGCTTCCATCATGGTCAGGTCATCCAGCCTGGGATCGTGGGTCAGGACGACCACCGCCGTTTGCCCATGACAGCCACCCGCCTCGATGTACACCGCTGGCAGTTCCCTGCGGCACGTGACGCCCGTCAGGCTAAACCCTGCCCATGCTTCTTCGCGAGGATCACAGATGACCACCTCCAGCCCCAGGCTGAGGGCGAACTGGGCGCAGAATTCGGCCACGGGGGACAGCCCGGCGATCAACAGCTTTTGCGCCGGGCCTACGTGCAGTTGGACCTTTGATTGGGCGTCATCCAGGATAACCTTCGCGGCGATCCCCGGGTGCTGCACGACCTCACAGGTCTGTGCTACCACGTCTACTCGCCGCACCACGGCCCCCTCACCTGACAGGGCGCGGCGCATCAAGTGCAGGTCATGCAGCGTACGGTCCGTTGGCACCAGGTGTTCGACCAGCACCAGCAGGCTGCCGCCACAGGGCAACGCCACGGGGGTGTCATGGCCACCGGCCCCGTAGCGGATCAACTGTTGCCTCAGCGGTTCACGGTTCTGGCCGGCAGGGCCAGCACCAGCAGCGAGCTGAGCAACAGGCACCCGGCGAATATCCACAGGGCGATCTGAGGGCTGTGGAAGTGGTCCATCACCGCGCCCATCAGCGAGTTGCTGACCAGGCCGGCGATGTTGGCCACCGAGCACGCCAGGGCGAAACCGGTCGCTGCCGCGGTCCCCTTGAGGAAGGTGGCGGGCAGACTGAAGAACACCGGTACCGCGCCAATGATGGTCAGTGAAGCCAGGGAGAACAGCAGCACCGTGATGGCGACGTTGTGGGTGAAGAAGGTGCTGAGGAACATCGAGGCAGCGCCGATGATGAACGGCACCACGATGTGCCAGCGGCGCTCGCGGCGGCGGTCGGAACTGGCACCGATGGCGAGCATGCCGATCAGCCCGGCCAGGCTGGGAATCGCGACCAGCAGGCCGATCTGGCTCGGGTCGGCCACGCCGGCGTTGCGGATGAAGGTGGGCAGCCAGAACCCCATCGCATAGGCGCTGAGCAGGATGGAGAAGTCGATGCCGCCAAGCATCCACACCTTGATGTCGAAGAAACCATCACGGAAGGACTGGCCGCCCTTGTTTTCGCTGTCATCCTGGTCCAGCAGGCGCTTGAGTTCCAGCTTTTCAATAGCGCTCAGCCACGTTGCCTGGCTGATGCCGTTGGGCAGCACCACCACGCATAGAAAGCCCAGCAGCACCGTAGGGACGGCTTCGAGCAGGAACAGCCACTGCCAGCTGGCCAGGCCGCCGACCTTGTCGAAGTTGCCCATGATCCAACCGGAAATGGGGCTGCCCAGCAGGCTGGACAGCGGCAGGCCGATCATGAACAGGGCGATGATGCGGCTGCGGCGGTAGGACGGGAACCACTGGCTGAGGTAGTACAGTACCCCCGGCAGAAACCCCGCTTCGGCGGCGCCAAGCAGGAAGCGCAGGGTGTAGAACTGCCACTCGCTGGTGACGAACATGGTCAGCCCGGACAGCAGCCCCCAGCTGATCATGATGCGGGCGATCCATAGCCGCGCGCCGACTTTTTCCAGGGCCAGGTTGCTGGGCACTTCAAACAGGATATAGCCGACGAAGAACAGCCCGGCACCCAGGCCATAGGCGGTCTCGCTCATGTGCAGGGTGTCGAGCATCTGCAGTTTGGCGAAACCGACGTTGATGCGGTCCAGGTAGGAGGCCAGATAACAGAAACACAGGAATGGAATCAGGCGCCAGATGATCTTGCGGTAGAGCGCGGTGCTGCTGACCGGGGCTATCGGCATGGCGGAAGCTTGGCTCAGTGACATGGTGGAACTCCTGGATCTGCCGCGAAAGCACAGCGGCGCAAGTCGGTTCATTGGGGGGGGCAGTCAGGAATGAGAGGCTTCAGGACGGCCTTTTTTTATAATGTGTACAGCCGCCTCTGTACCGGGGCGGTCTGTGTGTGCCAGCGATGAGCATCCCTGCTCGGCCGTGGTTTTTCTCAGCGGGTACCGAGATAAGCCAACGCCTCCTGCTTGTCCACCACGTCGCCGTACTTGCTGTCGATGTCGAACAGGTTGGCGTCGTGGGGCGCCTGGTGACGGTCACCGACGCACTGGCGGACAACGATGGTGCGAAACCCATGCTGCACGCCATCGACTGCCGTGGCTCGAACGCAGCCGCTGGTGGAGCAGCCTGCGAGGATCAGGGTGTCGACGTTCAGGGGCTGCAGCATCGGTGCCAGCGCGGTGCCAAAGAAACTGCTGGCGTATTGCTTGGTCAACACCACTTCTTCAGGCAGGGGCAATACCTGGGGGCAAAACGCGGCCAGTGGGTTGCCTTCAACCATGTCCTTCATGACCGGCGCTTTCTTGACCCACATGCCGCCGTCGGCGAAGTGGCCGGGGTGGTAGCGGATGTTGGTGTGGATCACCGGGATGCCCGCTTGCCTGGCCGCGGCGAGCAGCGCCACACTCTCTGCCACGGCACTGACCACCCCCGGGGCGAACAAGGGCGCGCCCTGTGTTATGTAGCCTTGCATGAAGTCGATCATCAGCAGGGCGGGGCGCTGGCCGAAGCCGATGCGGTTGCCCCACACGCCCTGATAATTGTCCTGTGCACTGACCATGGTCTGTTCCTCAGTAGGCGCCCGACAGCAAGGCACCGGCACCGGGCACTATCGGCTCCAGGTCCAGTGCCTTGAGCATGGCATAGGTGGTGGCGATGGCGGCGGTCAGCACCGGCTTTCCGGTCTGCGCCTCGACCTTGGCAACTGCGCCCAGCGACGGCATTTGTACGCAGGCCGAGAGCACGATCACGTCCACGCCTTCCAGGTTCAGGCCGGCGACGATGCCGGGCAGGCGTGCGGGGTCGTGTCGTGCCACGTCGAGGTTGTCCGGGATTTCCAGTGCATGCCAGACCTTGACCTCGATACCTTCGTGCTGGATGTAGTCCACCACCAGCTCGGTCAGTGGCTTCATGTAGGGGGCGACCAGGGCGATGCGCCTGGCACCCAGCACGTTCAAGCCATCCACCAGGGCGCCGGCGCTGGTGATCACGCTGGCCTGGGAGTCGTTGTCTCGGACCACCTGGCCCAGGCGCTGCTGGGACTCGCGGTGGTAGCCGCGGCCCATGGACATGATCGCCACCAGGCAGGCGTAGCCCAGCACGTCGACGCGGGCGTCGGACAGCTCCAGGGCGCAGCGGTCGGACTGGGCGTCCATGGCCGCCAGTTCTTCCTTCTTCACGTGCTTCATGCGCATCCGCGCCGAATGGAAGGTGAAGCGCTGCGGGCGGATCAACTGGCGTGCAGTGAGCATCGCCGGTATCTCGGTTTCCATGGTGGTGTTGGAACTCGGCACAATCTGGCCGATGCGGTACAGCTGGTTCATGAGAGTCTCCAGGTCAGCAGAAGGAATGGCCGAGGAAGTTGCCCAAGGCGGCAAAAAAGCCGTCGAAGTCGTCCCAGGGGATCATGTGGCCGGCCTCGGGGGCATGGCTGATTTCGATGGCCGGGTGCAAGGCGTGGATCGCGGCTTCGTCCTCGGGCAGGATGACGCCGCCTCGCCCCGCCACCATGAGCAGGGCAGGCTGGCGCAGGGCAGGGAAGTCCTGGTGAATGTCCACGCTGTGAAATTCCTGGTATGCCTGCACGATGGCCGGCTCGAAGCAGGTGTGCAGCCATTCGGCACGCAGCGCACGCTGCTCCAGCGTCCAGGAGGGGCAAAACGCGGCCATGTCCTGCGCGCTCATGCCTTGCCGCGCCTGGCGAATCGAGTCCACGTACCAGGGCAGCTTGCCGGGGTATTCGCGGCGGCCCGGCCCGGACACCGGCGGGTCGATCAATACCAGGCGCCCGTGGGTTGCCCCGGGGTGGCGGGATGCGGCGCGCAGAACGAAACGGGCGCCCATGGAGTGGCCCATCAGATGATAGCCCTGCAGCCCCAGCGCGCTGGCGAAGGCAATCACGTCGTCGGCGCAGGTATCCGTGTCATAGGCCAACCCTGGCCCGGTCGAGGACAGGCCGCGACCGCGCACGTCCAGCACATAGGTGTCGAAGTGCTCGCCCAGACGTTCGGCGACGAAACCCCAGGTGATGGCGGGGCTCGTGATGCCAGGTACCAGGATCAGTGGTTGGCCCTTGCCACCGTACCGCAGGTAATGTTGACGGATGCCATTGGCCTGCACGTTGGCGCCGTGCTGGAAAGTACTCATGCGGCGGTTTCCGACTTCAGCGGGTGGGCGAACAGGTCATAGCCGAACACCCAGGCCGGGTCTTCCTGGGTGCGCAGCCAGGTGTTGGCATTGGACACTGCCTGCACTCGCGACGCACGTTCCTTGCGGTTGGCTTCGTAGAGGCGGAAGGCGGTGCCGTAGTCACTCAGGCCGGTTTCCTGCAAGCAGCGCGCCAGCATGGCACCGTCTTCGATGGCCATGGCCGCGCCCTGGGCCATGTGCGGCTTCATCGGGTGGCAGGCATCACCCAGCAACACCATGCGGCCTTTGCTCCAGACCGGCAGCGGTTGGCGGTTGAGCAGCGGCCATTTCGTGATCTCTTCGGCGTTGTCGATCAGCGCCTGCACAGAAGGGTGGTAGCCCTTGAAGGTGTCGAACATTTCGGCCTTGGAGCTGGGGATGAAGCTGGCATTGCCGCCTTCCCACGCTGGCTGGGGGACGCCGCTGACGAAGTAGTACTCGTCGCGCTTGCCCGTGGTGTAGTAGACCATCAAATGGCGGTCGCCCGACCACCATTTGACACAGTCTTCAAAGCTGAAATCGTACTTCGCCAGGGCGCTGGCCTTGATCAGTGCGCGGTGCCCCACCCAACCGCTGTAGGTCGGTGCTTCAACGCCCAGCAGGTGCTCACGGACGCGGGAGTTGATGCCATCGGCACCGATGACGATGTCGGCGAGCGCGTGGGTGCCATCGGCAAATTGCAGGCGCACCTCGCTACCGGTGTCTTCGATGGCGGCCAGGTGCTTGGAAAAATGCACGCTGCCAGGTGTGAGGGTCGACATCTGCAAGGCGTGCAAATCGCCGCGGTGCACGGTGATGTAAGCGGCGTCGTATTCCTTGCGAGCAAAGTCGCCCAGCGGGATGCGCGACAGGTAGTCGCCACCGGCGTCGCGGCTGAACCAGAACTCGGGGTGCGAGCCCATCGCCTCCAGCTGCTTTTCGATGCCCATGCGCCGGAAGATCTTCATCACGTTGGGACCCATGTGGATGCCCGCGCCCAGCCGCGAGAACGCAGGGGCCTGTTCGTAGACGTTCACCTCGAAGCCGGCCTGTTGCAGTGAGGTGGCAGCGGCTGCGCCGCCAAGGCCTGCGCCGATGATGGCAATTCGTTGTGTCGCGGGCATAGCACTCATCTCCTCGAAAGCCGATCGCCAGGAAACGGGTCGGCGTGTAATTACAGTGTATGCACTCTTTTATTTTCTTGGGAAGGGCCTTTTTCAAAAATGTGGAATGGGGGGGTTGCTAGCTATTCATGGGCGGTAACACTGGCTTTATCCCGTTTTTGTTACGTCTATTCCCACTCGATCGAATAGCTTGCAGCATTTCTGGAATAGATCCATATTGAAGAGTAAGTAGCGTATACGTTATTAATTTGCACCATCCTGACGCCTCGTGCGCCGCGATGGTGCAGCGTTTGGCACGAGGAGAAATGCAATGGCAGTCAGCGACGGTGAGTTGGTGCAGATGTTTGAACATGTGTTGAAGCTTTCGCGGGTGGACGCCAGTCAGAGCGTGGCGGTGCTCAAGAGCCATTACTCCAACCCCCGAACGGTCAGGGCCGCTACCGAAGCTGCGCAGCGGTTGGGGGCCAAGGTTTACGCGGTAGAGTTGCCGGCCTTCAATGCGCCGGTCGCGATGGGCAATGACATGACCGCCTACTGCGGCGATACCGCGCTGACCGGCAACCTGGCGGCTCAGCGGGCGCTGGAAGCAGCGGACCTGATCGTCGACACCATGATGCTGCTGCACTCCCCGGAACAGGAGCAGATCCTCAAGACCGGCACGCGCATCCTGCTGGCCGTGGAACCGCCGGAAGTACTGGCGCGCATGCTGCCCAGCGAAGCGGACAAGGCCCGGGTGCTGGCCGCGGAGCAACTGCTCAAGGCCGCCCGCTCGATGACCATGCGGTCGGCGGCAGGCAGCGATTTTCGCGCGCCACTGGGGCAATACCCCGCGGTGACCGAGTATGGTTTCGCCGATGAGCCGGGGCGTTGGGACCACTGGCCCAGCGGTTTCCTGTTCACCTGGCCGGACGAGGACAGCGCCGAGGGCGTGCTGGTGCTGGATATCGGCGACATCGTGCTGCCGTTCAAGAACTACTGCCGCGAGCGCATCACGCTGGAGATCGAAAAGGGCTTCATCACCGCCATCCACGGCGGCTTCGAAGCCCAGTACCTGCGCGAGTACATGGCCTATTTCAAAGACCCCGAGGTGTATGGCATTTCCCACATCGGCTGGGGCCTGCAACCGCGCGCCCAGTGGACGGCCATGGGCCTGCACGACAAGAACGATGGCATGTGCATGGACGCGCGGGCGTTCTACGGCAACTTCCTGTTCTCCACCGGGCCCAACACGGAGGTGGGAGGCAAGCGCAAGACGCCTTGCCACCTGGACATTGCGCTGCGCAATTGCGATGTCTATCTGGATGACACGGCCGTGGTACTGGCCGGTGACGTGGTTGCCCCTGCCGCTTCCATCGCCCGCTGAAGGCCCACTGCAAGCGGCTGGCGGTGCGCATCGGCGGCCGCTTGCGTTATCGTAGGCGCCTTTTCACCCATTGTCGGGCAGTACTGCATGAACGCTTCAGACTACTCCTACACCGATCAGGTCGGCCATTTGCTGCGCAAGGCCTACCAGCGGCACATGGCGATCTTCCAGCAGAACGTCGGCGAGTCGCAATTGACGGCCGTGCAGTTCATCACACTCTGCGCGGTACGTGACCACGGGCCGAGTTCGTTGAGTGAGTTGGTGAAAATGACCGCCGTGGACCAGGCCACCATTCGGGGCATCGTCGAGCGCCTCAAGGCGCGTGACCTGATCGTCCTGGGCCACGACGCCCAGGACAAGCGCAAGGTCATCGTCAGCCTGTCCGACGCCGGGCGCCACGCGGTGGAGCAGACCGTTCCCTGCGCCCAGGCCATCAGCGAGCTGACGCTCAGCAACCTCAATGCCGGTGAACGCGTGGCCATGATGTTCCTGCTGCGCAAGATGATGGACGACCCCGAGCAAGCCTAGTGTCCCGTCCGTAGCGGGGCTTGGCAGGAGTGGGAATTGGCTTGTGGGGCACTCCCGCCTGTCGAAGTTCGTCAGTTGGCACCGTTCTTGCCTTTTCATGTAGTAAGTACTTCATGAGTGGGTGGGTAACACAATGGACAAGGCCGCTCTACCGGACGCATTGGTCAATGTTTCGTGCACCGTCAACGGGCAGGCCATTCAGCGTACCGCCATGGCTGATACACCGCTGCTGCTGGTGCTGCGCAACGACCTCGCGTTGAACGGCCCCAAGTACGGCTGCGGCCTGGGCGAGTGTGGTGCCTGTACCATCATTGTCGATGGCAAGGCCGGGCGTTCCTGTGTACTGCCCTGGGCAGGCATGCAGGGGCGTACCATCACCACGCTGGAAGGCCTGGGTGCCCGTGGCAACCTGCACCCGGTGCAGCAGGCCTTTGTCGAGGAGCAGGCCGCGCAATGCGGTTACTGCCTCAACGGCATGATCATGACCACCAAGGCCCTGCTGGACCGCAACCCCGAGCCCAGTGACGAACAGATTCGCCGCGCGCTGGCTGCCAACCTGTGCCGCTGTGGCACCCACCTCGAAATCCTCAAGGCGGCGCACCGCGCCGTGACGCTATGCCGGGAGTGCCCACGCCGTGACTGACCTGACTTCCCCCGTCCCCACCCAGGCGCAACTGCTGGCACGCGAAGGCGTGCTGCTGGTGGTCAATGAAATCCAGCCGCCCTCCGGGCCGGTGCCCAAGGGGCAGCAACCGGTGCTCAAGCCCAAGGAACTCGGGCTGTTCATCGCCCTGTGCGACACCGGCGAGTTCTACGCATTCAACGGTCATGTGGACCTGGGCACCGGCATCCAGACCTCGCTGGCACAGATCGTCGCCGAGGAGCTGGACCTGCGCATGGACCAACTGCGCATGGTGCTGGGTGACACTGCGCGCGCCCCGAACCAGGGGGCGACCATCGCCAGCGCCACCCTGCAGATCTCCGCCGTGCCGCTGCGCAATGCCGCCGCCGAGGCGCGGCGCTGGCTGCTGGATGCGGCAGCCGCGCGCATGGGGGCGCCGAAGAGCGCGCTGCGTATCGAAGCCGGCTGCGTTTTTGGCCCCAACGACCAGGCGCTGGCCTTCACGCAGTTGATCAGCGGCCAGCACGTCGAATTGGTGATCTCCGGCGAGGCGCCGCTCAAAGCCATCGAAGACTACAAGCTGGTGGGGCAGAGTTCGTCACGGGTGGATATTCCCGCCAAGGCCACTGGCGAGCTGACGTTCGTGCATGACATGCGGGTGCCAGGCATGCTCCATGGCCGCATGGTACGGCCGCCCTACGATGGCCATGACACCGGACCTTTCGTGGGTACCAGCCTGGTGCGCGTCGATGAGTCGTCAATCGCCCACCTGCCCGGCATCGTCAAAGTGGTGGTGATCGGTGATTTTGTCGGCGTGGTGGCCGAGCGTGAAGAGCTGGCGGTCAAGGCGGCCCGACAGCTGCGAGTAGAGTGGAAACCCTGGCGGCACCACGTGCGCGACCTGGGTGATGTGGAACAGGCCATCCGCGACAACCCTCACATCGAGCGTGTGGTGCATGACACCGGTGGGGTCGACGCGGCGCTGGCCAGCGTCGACCGGCGTTTCACCCGCCGTTACCTGTGGCCCTACCAATTGCACGCTTCGATCGGGCCCTCATGCGCGGTGGCGGACTATCGGCCCGAGGGCATTCGCCTGTGGTCCGGGACGCAAAACCCGCACCTGCTCCGCGCCGACCTGGCCTGGCTGCTGGCGTGCGACGAGGCGCTGATTGAAATCATCCGCATGGAGGCCGCGGGCTGCTACGGTCGCAACTGCGCCGATGATGTGTGTGCCGACGCCTTATTGTTGTCCCGCGCCGTGGGCCAACCGGTGCGGGTGCAACTGACCCGTGAGCAGGAGCATGTGTGGGAACCCAAGGGTACCGCGCAACTGATGGAGGTGGACGGCGGCATCGACGCGGCGGGGGACCTGGCGGTCTACGATTTCCGCACCAGCTACCCATCCAACGGTGCGCCCAACCTCGCGCTGCTGCTGACTGGCCGGGTCGAACCGGTGCCAGTCACCTACGAAATGGGCGATCGCACTTCCATTCCCCACTATGAGTACCCCGAACTGCGTGTCAGCATCAACGACATGGCCCCCATCGTTCGGGCCTCGTGGCTGCGCGGTGTATCGGCATTGCCAAACGTATTCGCCCACGAGTCCTACATCGACGAACTGGCGTGCGCCGCTGGCGTCGACCCGGTGGAATATCGCCTGCGCTACCTGCCGGACGAACGCGCCGCCGAGCTGGTGCGCTCCACCGCCCAGCGCGCGGCCTGGACCCCGCGCACCCAGCCAGGTACCACGCCTTCCGAGGACGGTGTGCTGCGCGGACGTGGCTTTGCCTATGCCCGCTACATCCACAGTAAATTCCCCGGCTTCGGCGGTGCGTGGGCGGCCTGGGTCGCTGATGTGGCCATCGACAAGGCCACCGGCGAAGTGGCCGTCACCCGTGTGGTGGTGGGCCACGATGCCGGAATGATGATCAACCCCGCGGGGGTTCAGCACCAGATCCACGGCAACGTCATGCAGTCCACCAGCCGGGTGCTCAAGGAGCGGGTGACGTTCGAGGAGTCGCGGGTGTCGAGCAAGGAGTGGGGGGGGTACCCGATCCTGACCTTCCCCGAGGTGCCCAAGGTCGACGTGATGATGATGCCCCGCCAGAACGAGCCGCCCATGGGCGCCGGCGAGTCGGCGTCGGTGCCCAGCGCGGCAGCCATCGCCAATGCCGTCTACGACGCCACGGGCATTCGCTTTCGCGAGTTGCCGATCACCCCGGAGCGCATTCTGGCAGCACTCAAGGCCAAAGAGCCTGTGGATCCGGTCGGCTTGCCCTATGCGGCCCCGATAAAGCCCAAGCGCAGGAGATGGCTGTTCGGCGGCCTGACCGGGCTGCTGGGCGCGGCATTGGGGCTGGGCATCACCGCCATGCCCTGGCGCCAGGAAATCGCTCGGGTGGCGCCACCGGGCGCCAACACCTGGAGCGCTGCCACCCTGGAGCGTGGTCGGCTGCTGGCCGCGGCGGGCGACTGCGCCGTATGCCACACCGCGCCCGGCGGCAGCACCAACGCCGGTGGCTTGGCCATGGACACACCCTTTGGCCGCCTGTACAGCAGCAATATCACCCCCGACCCCGCTACCGGCATCGGCAACTGGTCGTTCAGCGCCTTTGACCGGGCGATGCGCCAGGGCATCAGCCGCGATGGCAAGCATCTCTACCCGGCGTTTCCCTACACGGCGTTTCGCTCGACCACCGAGGCCGACATGCAGGCCCTTTACGCCTACCTGATGTCCCAGGCACCCGTGGCCAGCACCCCACCTGCCAACCGCATGAGCTTCCCGTTCAACGTCCGACCGCTGATGGCGGGGTGGAACAGCCTGTTTCTCAAGCAGGGCGAGTTTCAGCCCGTACCGGAGCGCAGCGCTCAGTGGAACCGCGGCAACTACCTGGTCAACGGCCTGGGCCATTGCGCGGCCTGCCACTCACCTCGCAACCTGATGGGGGCAGAGCAGGGGGGGCGGGCTTTTCTGGCCGGCGCCGTGGTGGATGGCTGGGAAGCTCCGCCCCTGGCCGGCATGGCCAGCGCCGCGGTGCCCTGGAGCGAGGAGCAATTGGTGGACTACCTGCGCAGCGGTTTTTCCAGCGGCCATGGCGTTGCCGCCGGGCCCATGGGGCCGGTGGTAGCGGGGCTGGCCACCTTGCCGCAGGCGGACCTGCAGGCCATTGCCCACTACCTGTTGTCACTGCCAGGCGAGCCATCCGCCGCCAAAGCCAAGCCAACACCGCAGGCCGCCCTGAGTGCCCGTATGCCTGACAAGGTGGCGGGAAAGCGGATCTTCGAGGGGGCCTGCCAGGGTTGCCACACGGCGGCGAGCGGCGGCCCGGTGCTGTTTGGTGTCAGCCCTGACATGGCCGCCAACACCAGCGTGCACAGCGACCGGCCCAACAACCTGATTCAGGTGATCTTGCAGGGCATCGAGAGCCCGGCAACCAGCGACCTGGGGTACATGCCGGCCTTCAAGGGCAGTTTCAGCGATACCCAGGTCGCCGACCTGGCTGCGTATCTGCGCGCCGAGTTCGCGCCGCGCGAACCGGCGTGGCCCGAGCTGAGCAAACAGGTCGGCTGGCTGCGCGCCAACCCGGGTAGCCACTGACGCTCAACCCGTGCCATCAGGAAGGTTGCGCAGGCCGCGCAGCACCTGGTCGCAGGCATACGCGAGCCAGCTGTCGCGCGCGTGGGGGCTGGCCAGGTCGGTGCCAAGGAAGGCGCCCAGGGTGTGCTGGTTGGAATGGTAGAAGTAGCACAACGAAGAAATCAGCAAGTACAGGTGGTGGAGGTCGACATCGGCGCGAAACACCCCCTGCGCCTGGCCGGCCTCGATGATCGGTGCCAGGTTGCCCAGGGCCTCCCCGGACAAGGCCCTGAGGGCGGGGGACTTGCGCGAATGAGCGGCCTTGTGCAGGTTTTCGGTATTGAGAATGCTGATGAACTCGGGGTGCTGGATGTAGTACTGCCACACGAACGCAATCAATTGCCGCAGCGCGGCTACCGGGTCATCCAGGTTGAAGCGCTGGCGGCTTTCAGCCTCATTGAAACTGGCGTAGATGCTCTCCAGTACACGGATGAACAGCTGCTCCTTGCTCTTGAAATAGTAATAGATCATCCGGTCGTTGGACTTGGCCAACCGTGAGATCCTCTCGATGCGCCCGCCGCTGTAGCCGTCCTGGCTGAACACGCGGGTAGCCGCCTTGAGGATTCGGGCGCGGGTCAAATCCGCTTGCTGGGCGCGGACGCCGGAATTGGGCGTGGGCATGTAGGCTCCGCTGACGGTGAAGCCCTGATCATACGGCATGGAGCTTTTGCCGGTCTTGCCGCCTTCGAAATTATGTCCCAGGCCCCGCGTGAGCGCTACGAGACGTTGAGTTGTCCCACCTTCGTTGAGTGGTACGATTGTGGCGTGGATGACCGACGGCTATGCAGCAAATGCAGGAATGAGTGGCATGAAACCCAGCTTCGAGAAGATCCCGACGCCGCCCAATGCTTCATGGACGCTGCTCAACAGGCGCCTGGCCGATGAAATTCCGTTCGAGTGGCACCACCACCCGGAATATGAGTTGACCCTGACCCTCAACAGCCGGGGGCACAGGTACATCAGCAGTCACGTACAACGTTATGACGACTGCGATCTGACGTTGGTGGGCCCCAATGTGCCTCATAGCTGGTGCTCCGCCGAGCTGATCGACACTGCTGAGCCGCACGTGGCGCTGGTGATCTGGTTCTCGGAAGCTTGGGCACAGTCGCTGGTGGGGCTGTTTCCCGAGCTGGGGCAATTACGTAACCTGTTGGCTGCCGCCCAGTGTGCGTTGACCTTCAGCCCTCACTTCGCGCGCCAGTTGCGTCCGACCATCGAAGCGATGGTTTATCAGAACGACCCCCAGCGGCTGGTCTCGCTGCTGCATGTCTTGACTCAACTGATTCAGGACACCGAGGCTCAGCGCATCATGCCAGCGCCGCTGGCCGTCTCGGCCGGGCCCCTGAGTGAGGATCCACGCTTTCATCGCGTCCTGGATTACATCCATGCGCACTACGCCGATCCCGTGACCATTGCGCAGTTGGCGCAATTGGCGTGCGTCAGCGTGTCGGCGTTCCACCGTATGTTTCGCCGTCATGCCCGTACCACGGCGCTGGACTACATCGCTCGGTTACGAATAGGGCGGGCGTGTGCGCTGCTGTTGGAGGGCAACGCGATTATTTCGGTGGTGGCCGAGGAAGTCGGTTATTCCTCCCTGGCTTTTTTCAACCGTCAGTTCAAGGCGCAGAAGGGCATTACCCCGACTGAATTCCGCCGGCTGCACGGTCGGTATTTCCGCTAGGCCAATGCCCTCGCGTTGCAGGTTTCACGCACCACGATACGGGGGTTGATCGTGGCGCGCGCCTGAATTCCCGGAACGCCACAATCGTATGGCATGACGCGCCAATCCACACTCCCGCCTCGCCGGACGGGGGTGTATCTATACGGGCTTAACGACAAGAGTTGATGAACCCATGAAAACCTATCAGGCGTTCGAAAGCGCCGACCTTCCCGTCGATTACAAAGAGAATGTCATCACCATGAAGCGCGTCTTGCGCGAGCAGATAGGTGATGTGGATGCACTGTTCGCTGAAGTGAGCGCATTCATCGAAGGTGAGATCGCGTCCATCCGTGAGCAGGAGGCCGCAACCGGGTCCGCGTGGCCCGTGCTGGAGTACGAAGCCCTTGCGCGCGGGGTGGTGACGGCGGACGAACTGGCGCTGATCAAGCGGCGCGGCTGTGTTGTAGTGCGGGGGCATTTCCCGCGCGAGCAAGTGCTAGGTTGGGACAAGGCTCTGCTGGATTATCTGGATGAAAACGCCTTCGATGAAACCTACCGCGGTCCCGTTGACCAGTTCTTCGGCAGCCTGGATGCGTCCCGCCCCGAAATTTTCCCTATCTACTGGTCGCAGTCGCAGATGCAACTGCGTCAGCATGAGCGCATGGCCACGGCGCAATCGTTCCTGAACCGCTTGTGGAAAACCCAGTCCCAGGGCCAGACCTGGTTCGACCCGGATGTGAACGCGCTTTACCCTGACCGGGTTCGCCGTCGTCCGCCAGGCACCCGCTCCAAAGGTCTGGGCCCGCACACCGATTCCGGCGCTTTGGAGCGATGGCTGCACCCGGCCTACCTGAAAGTATTCGACAGGATCTACCGCAACGACTTCAAGGCGTATGACCCTTGGGACGCAGCCCACCGCACCGAGGTGGACGAGTACGCGTACAAGGACACGGTGAAGTGCTCGGCCTTCCGCACGTTCCAGGGGTGGACGGCGCTTTCGGACATGAAAGCCGATCAGGGTGTGCTTCACACGCTGCCTATTCCTGCGGCCATGGCCTACATGTTGTTGCGCCCGTTGCTGGATGACGTACCTGAAGACGAGTTGTGTGGTGTAGCGCCTGGCAAGGTGTTGCCGGTCTCGGAGAAGTGGCACCCGCTGCTGGTCAACGGCCTGAGTGCGATCCCCGATGTGCAGGCGGGAGACTCGGTGTGGTGGCACTGCGACGTCATTCACAGTGTCGCACCGGTGGAGGATCAGCAGGGCTGGGGCAACGTCATGTACGTGCCGGCAGCGCCGATGTGCCCGAAAAACCTGCGTTACGCGCGGGACGTCTTCAGGGCGTTCGAGCAGGGGGCTTCGCCGTACGATTTCCCCCAAGAGGATTACGAGGTGAACTGGAAGGACCGCTTCACCGTGCAGCAGCTCAATGAGATTGGCCGTCATGGGCTGGGCGTTGAGTAACGTGCCAGGGGCGTGTTTTCTCCCACCCCGTCACCTGCGTTGATGCCGCCCGGTCCTACGGAAACCTCCCGCCGCTACCCCCTGTAGGGCCGGGCAAAGCTCGGGCGCCCGGTCCGAACGGCAGATCAGCAGGGTACGGTGCTTATCCACCATGCATCGCGGAGCACCTCATAAAAAGATCCACTCGCTCGATCACCAATACGCACTTCTTCCCGGACAAGGATGCGTTGCACCCTGTGGGCAATGACAAAAACACAGGAAACCGATCATGCGCCTCGGCTGGTACTCCGCACTGACTCCCAAGGAAAAACGCACCTACTGGGCGTGTTTCGGTGGTTTTACCCTCGACTCCATGGACTCGACCATCTACGCGCTGATGATGCCCGTGCTGATGACTGTGCTGGCCCTGAGCAAGTCCGATGCCGGCATGCTGGGTTCGGTGTCGTTGATCGGCAGCGCCATCGGTGGCTGGGGCGCGGGCCTGCTGGCCGACCGTTATGGCCGGGTCCGGGTGATGCAGGGTACGGTCCTGTGGGTGGCGCTCTTTACCTGCCTGGCAGGGTTGTGCAGCAGCTTCTGGGCGTTTCTGCCGGTGCGGTTTCTGCAGGGTATCGGCTATGGCGGCGAGGCGGTGGTAGGCGCGGTGCTGATCAGCGAGGCCATCGCGCCGGCCTTGCGCGGGCGGGTGGCAGCGTCGGTGCAAAGCGGCTACGCGGTGGGCTATGCCATCTCCCTGACCATGATGCCGGTGGTGTTCGCCTGGCTGCCCGAAGACATCGCCTGGCGTGCCTTCTTCGCCATCGGCCTGCTGCCCGCCGCGCTCATCTGGTTTATCCGCCGCCTGGTGCCGGAGTCCGAAGCGTTCACCCGTGCCAGCCAGAAGCGTCGGCGCATCGAGGTGCGCGACATATTCGGCGCAGAGCATCGTCGGGTCACGTTGATCAGTACTGTACTGGCCAGCGGGATTTTCGGCGGCGCCTACATCATGATCACGTGGCTGCCCACCTACATGCGCCTGGTACTGAACCTGCCAGTGGCCTCGACCTCTGGCTACCTGGCGGTGAATATCATCGGTTCACTGCTGGGCCCGTTCATTTACGGGCGCATCAGCGATGGCATCAGCCGTGGCAAGGCGTTCATGCTGTTCCTGGTGTGCCAGGCCTGCGTAGTGGCGGTGTATACCTTCGCGCCTATCAACATGGCTGTCACCCTGGGCCTGGGCCTGCTGCTGGGCGCCTTCCAGGGCGGCCTCGCGTCAGGGCTGCCGGTGGCGTTCGCCGAGCTGTACCCCACGCGCATCCGCGCCAACGGCGCCGGTTTCTGCACCAGCTTTGGTCGCGGTTTCGGTTCGATCATGCCCGCGGCGGTGGGTTTCGCCGCCACCGGCATGGGGTTGCCGACCGCCATGGGGCTGTTCGCGATCACTTCTTACCTGATCGCCTTCATCGCGGCGCTCTGCCTGCCCAACGCCACCGGCGCGGACATGACCGATGAGCAGCCCGGCATGGC
Organism: Pseudomonas sp. RIT-To-2; assembly: GCF_029623465.1. NCBI lineage: Bacteria > Pseudomonadati > Pseudomonadota > Gammaproteobacteria > Pseudomonadales > Pseudomonadaceae > Pseudomonas > Pseudomonas sp. RIT-To-2. Next base: position 44,836 of record NZ_JAPYKM010000004.1, read on the forward strand.
GCAGGAAGACAACAGCTCGCCCGTTGTGCACCACCATTGAGGGGCTGCGCTGCAGATTGCCTTAGCGCATTGCGCTTAGGTGGGTTGAACAATCCGGGTGGTCAACGGTTCGAATGTTCACCACTAGGGAGGATTGATCATGCAGCCGAAAACCGAAGGGATGGAAGAGCAGGGGCCCGGGGGCGTACCGTTTATCAACGACCCTGACAAACCCTCGTCGGACCATCGTCTTGTCGAAGAGCCCGTCGAGAGCGATGAAGAGGACGAGGAGGATGAGCCATAGGGGCTCGATCCCACCACTGATCCGGCAATCCGGCAAAGTCCTGGTTTGATGCTGAACTCAACCCCAGCACCGTTCAGGAGGGATTGCCATGGCCACCATGAAAGCCGCCGTATTCGTCGAAAAAGACCGGATTGTTCTGGAAGACAAACCCATTCCAGAAGTCGGGCCCCTTGATGCGCTGGTGCGTATCACCACCACCACGATCTGCGGCACCGACGTCCATATCCTTCGCGGCGAATATTCCGTTGCGAAAGGCCTCACGGTCGGCCATGAACCGGTAGGGGTGATCGAACGGCTGGGCTCGCAGGTGCGCGGTTTCACTGAAGGCCAGCGGGTGATCGCCGGCGCGATCACGCCCAGTGGGCAGAGCTACGCGTGCCTGTGCGGCTGTGGTTCACAGGATGGCCCGGACACCCGCCATGGCTTCCGGGCCACCGGTGGGTGGAAGTTCGGCAATATCATCGACGGTTGTCAGGCTGAGTATGTAGTGGTGCCCGATGCATTGGCCAATCTATGTCCGATCCCGGACGGGCTCAGCGACGAACAGGTGCTGATGTGTCCGGACATCATGTCCACCGGATTCTCCGGGGCGGAACGGGCAAATGTGGAAATCGGCGACACCGTCGCGGTGTTCGCGCTGGGGCCGATCGGTCTTTGTGCCGTGGCCGGTGCACGCCTCAAGGGCGCGACCACGATTATCGGCGTAGACGCAGTGGCCGAGCGTATGAGCGTCGCGACACGTTTGGGCGCCACCCAAGTGGTGAACTTCAAGGACGGCGACGTGGTTGGCCAGATCATGGGGCTGACCGATGGTCGCGGCGTCGACGTGGCCATCGAGGCGCTGGGGACCCAAGGGAAGTTTGAATCGGCACTACGGGTTTTGCGCCCGGGCGGTCGGCTTTCCAGCCTGGGCGTGTACTCCAGTGACCTGCGCATTCCCCTGGATGCATTCGCCGCAGGCTTGGGCGACTACAGTATCATCACCACCCTGTGCCCCGGCGGAAAAGAACGCATGCGGCGACTGATGGCGGTAGTGGGCAGTGGTGGCGTGGATCTGTCGCCGTTGGTGACTCACCGGTACAAGCTGGATGACATCGAAGCGGCGTATGAGTTATTCGCTCACCAGCGCGACGGGGTGATGAAGGTAGCCATTACGCCATGACTCGTCTCGCGCTCTGGGACGGGATTGGGGGCATCAGGGCTTGCAAGGCTGAGCAGAGCGCCAGGCTGTCTGGGTCGCTGCAATGAGTGCATCCCAGTCATCTGGAGGGTCGCCCCGGCCCAGCATCTTCTCGAACACGGCATAGGGGTCGGATTTGCTGCCTGCGGAGCGCAGAAACTCGATATTGCTGCCGCATGAGTTACACCCTCTACCGGGACACGATCAAAAAATTCGCAAACCAGGGGCCGTCACGAAGTCGAACAGGGCAAGGTAACAGTGAACGTCGTGCCACCGGTATCGGTGGAATTCACGGTCACATCACCGTCATGGGCAACGGCGATCTCGCGAACGATGAACAGGCCCAAACCGACGCTGCGCACATCGTCGTCCTTGTGACTGCCTCGGGTCATCGGCTCGAACAGCCTGCTGATCACCGGTTCCGGGATACTCGGGCCGGCGTTGTGCACGGCAAGGGTGGCGGTTGTTTCGTCGATTGTCGAGAGCAGGCTAATGGGCTTCTGCAGGTCACCGTACGCCACGCTGTTGGCGACCAGGTTGCCAATGACCTGCTGGATGCGGTCGGCGTCCACGTGCGCCGTGCCGGTGCCGTGAGTGTGGTGTATCAGCGTTGCCTGGGGGAAGGCAACGCGCAGTTCATCGAGGCTGCGGCTGACGATGTCGTGCAACCGCTGCGGCTGCTTGTGAATGGCGATACCGTGTCCAACCCTGGCCAAGGCCAAATCAAGCAGATCGGCGATGATCCGTTGAGCACGGTCTGATGACTGACTGATATGGGTGAGCAACTGGGCTTCCCGCGGGCTGCGCTCGGCGCGGGCCAGAAAGTCGGCCGCCATCTTGATGGCAGTGAGCGGGTTCTTCAGGTCATGGCTGGCGATGGCGACCATCTGTTCGGCAAACAGGGCACGGCGTTGGGATTCTTCGTAGGCAATGCTGAGCTCGCCCTTGATCTGATGCAGGGCGGATTCAGCAACGGTCTTTTCCCACAGAAGTTCCTCGGCATGCTTGCGTGCACTGAGCAATTCGCGCTCATAACGGTCGCGATCAGTGGTGCCAAACAACGCCAATTCGTAGAACACGCCGTTGGCATGCTCGCGCCGAACGCCATTGAGCAGCATCGTCACCGTATGTCCGTCATGATGTATCAGGTCCAGCTTCACCTCGGCTACCGAGCCTTGCATCTTCATCAGCGGCGCCCAGTGGGTTTGGTGGAAGATGCGCCCGCCCATGGTCAACAAGGTCTGGAATCGCAGGCCGAGCAGCGCATGCTGACTGCGGCCCATCCACGTGCAGAAGATCGAGTTGGCGCGCAGAATGGTGCCGTCTTCGGTGGTCACGATCAGCCCGCAGGGAGCGCCCTCGAACAAGGCATCGCTGTCGGGGAGTGGCGGCTGTTCAGTCGACATGCTCACGCGCCCAGGGCTGCAGGAAACGGTCCATGGCCTCGGAGCAGGCGCCGGGTGCACTCATGTGCGGGCAGTGGCCGACGTTGGGCACCATGCACAGGGTGCTGCCGGGTAACAGCGTGTGTAAATAATGACCGACAGCGACAGGCGCGATCAGATCGTCGGTCGACTGCAGGATCAACGTCGGCGTGGTCAGGCCGGCGAGGTCCTGGCGGTTATCGGACAGGAAAGTCACCCGGGCGAACTGCTTTGCAATCTCCGGTTCGGTGCGGCAGAAACTGTTGGTCAGTGCCTCGCCCAGGGCTGGCTGGCCTGGGGCGCCCATGATGACCGGGGCCATGGTGCTCGACCAGCCGAGGTAGTTGCTGTCGAGGGTATCCAGCAGGGAATGAATATCCTCGAGCGAGAAGCCGCCCACGTAGTCGCCGGAATCGATATAGCAGGGCGACGGCCCGACCATGACGTGAGCTGCGATTTGCCCAGGTACCAGCCGATCGGCCAGCGCGCCGATCATGGCACTCACAGAGTGACCGACCAGGACGATGGGCCCAACGCCGTAATGCTGGATGATCTCGACCAGGTCCTGCGCATAGCCGCTCAGCGAGCTGTATTTTTCACGGCTGTAGGCGCCAAGGTGCGACTGGCCAGCCCCCACCAGGTCATATAGCACCACCCTGAAACGGCCGAGGAAGTGCGGGTACAGGTAGTGCCACATGGTCTGGTCGCATCCAAAACCGTGGGAAAACACCAGCGTGGCGGGGCCGTCGCCCAGAACGGTAATGTTGTTGCGCTGCGCAAGATCCACGTGATTGCTCCTTGGGGCCAGAGCCTTCTGGGCTGTGGTGGAGGGATGATGCCTTTCAGGGCGTGCAAAAGGCAACCTGACGCTCACAGTGCTCCAACCGGGAGGGCAGAACCCATGCGGCGGCAAGGGCCCGTTGTTTATCGATTGGCATGATCGTACCTGCCGTTTGAATACGAGGCTGACGCCAGCTTGGGCGCAAGCGTTTTCATGGGTAGGCGCCCGATCAACACACATTGCTCGGAGAACCTTAATCAGGTGCAAACCAGGCCATCGTGATATCGGCAATGAATGTGCCGTCGGGTAGCAGGATTCGCTTTTCCAAGCGTCCTTCCTCAATAAAACCAAACTTTTCGTACAGGCGTCGGGCCCGCACATTGGTTTCACGCACGCGTAGCTCGATCTTGAGCAGGCCGGGCCGGGCTTGGGCCCATTTCAAAAGTGCGGTCATCAGCGCTTCACCCACGCCTTGCCCGAGGTTGTCGGGATGCACAACGATAGTCAGACTATAGACGTGGGCAAGCGCCTTGAGGCTGTTAGGCTCCAGCAGAGCATGACCGACCACCAAGCCACCTCGCTCGGCCACTGCGTAAAAACCCTCACGACCCAATACCTCGATTTTTTCCTCAAAGGATTCATAGCTGAGTTCACTCGGGCGGGATATCAGCAGCCCAGGTGTGCGAGCGGTTTCGCGCTCAGCGTCGCACAGCACAACTGCGTCAGCGATCAAGGCGTTTCGAATGGTCAGTTCGTTCAAGCAGGGCCTCCTGCTGGGTGGCTGGCGAAGGGCAAAGAAGTCATGTCAATCATTGTGCCAGAGCAGGAAATCAGCGGCGAGCCAGCTCATCCGCCAGGCCCCCGGCCGCGCTATCGGCACTGCTGGCCGACGACTTCCGTGAATTCGGCGCCAGCGGCGACGTGTGGAACAAGGCCCAGGTCATCGATGGCCTGATGAACGAAACTTTCATCCCCCGTACCCTCAGCGACGAGCAGGTACAACGGCCGGCCGCCGCCTGGCGGCCGCTGCTATACAGGTTTCTGCAGCGGCCCCCAGGTCGCGTCAGGGGCGCCGCGCTGCCCCCAGCTGCTCGCGCACCGCGCGGACCTGGTCGGCTGATACCGCTGGCGCGCTGTTGGACCAGCCGCTGCGCAGGAAGGTCGTCAGCGCCGCGAGGTCGCCATCGTTGATGCGCGCGGCGAAGCTCGGCATCGGCAGCACCGACGGCGACTGCGCGGTAGACGGCGTCTGGGCGCCTGCGAGTATCACTTGGATCAAGGCTGCGGGGTTCTGCGCATTGACGATGGAAGCCCCGTCGAGCCGTGGGAATACCCGTGGCGCACCCTGGCCGGTGACAAAGTGGCAGGCGCCACAGTTGTCCAGGTACACGCGCTGCCCCAGGGACAGGTCGGTGGCCGCGGTCAGCTGCCGCGTGGTGGCGGCGCTGCGTTCAGGCTGCGGGCGGTCACGTGGTTCGGTCTGGGCTGGCAGCAACTGCAGGTAGGCGGCGATGGCGTGCAGGTCCTCGACGCTCAAGTGCGAGGTGCTGTTGGCAACCACGTCCTTCATCTCGCCAGCCACGGACGCGGTGCTGTTGCGCCCGCCCGCCAGGTAGTCCACCAGATCGTCTTGCGACCAGTGCTTGCCCCCACGCAACGCCGGCACCGCCCAGCCATTGAGTTCGGTGCCGCTCAGGTAGGTGGGGGTGGCATCGTCCAGGCCTTTTTCCTGCATCGTCAGCGCCCGTGGCGTGTGGCACGAGCCGCAGTGGCCCAGCCCCTGCACCAGGTACGCACCGCGGGCAATGCGCGCATCGCTGGCGGCGCTGGCCAGGCCGTCGCCAGGCGCAGGCGTGGGCGCGAACAGGCTGCGCCAGTACGCCAGGGGCCAGCGAATCGACAGCGGCCAGGCAATGCCGTTGGCGCGGTTCGCCTGGTGCACCGGGGCCACGCCGTTCATGAAGTACGCGTACAGCGCTTCGGTGTCCGCCGTGCTGACCTTGGCGTAGGAGGGGAAGGGCATTGCCGGGTACAGTGCGCTGCCGTCATGGCCGACGCCCCGGCGCACGGCGCGCTCGAACGCGCCGTAGGTCCAGGTGCCAATGCCCGTGGCCGTATCGGGGGTGATGTTGGTCGAATAGATAGTGCCGATTGGCGACTGGATTCCCAGGCCACCGGCAAACGCCGGGCCGCCATGCGCGGTGTGGCAGGCCACGCAGTCGCCGGCGCGGGCCAGGTACGCGCCGCGCTGTATCAGGGCCGGGGTGACGGCCTGGGACAGGGTGGCCGAGGCGTCGCCGGTGCGGTTCAGCAGCGCGCCCAGCGCCCAGGCCGCCAGCACCAGGGCCAGCACTGCCGTGGCAACGCTCAAACCGACGACACGGCGGGTAGTGTTCTTGACGTTGCTCTTCATGCGCTCACCAGCGGGCCAGGGTTTTTCAGATACAGGTCCTTGATGGCCTGGGCGGCCAACAGGCTCAGCGCGCCGATCATGGCCGTGGGGTTGGCCTGAAAGTTCTGCGGGAAGGCGTTGCCGCCCGGCACGAACACGTTGTGCACGTCCCAGCTCTGCAGGTAACGATTGAGCGCGCTGGTCTCAGGCGAATCACCCATCACCGCGCCGCCCACGTTGTGGGTAGACACATACTTGGTGATGTCCCAGTGCGAATCCATGCCCAGGTAGCTTTCCGAGTAACTGTCCGGCTCCAGCTCGCGGGTAATGTCCAGGACGATCTTGCGCAGGTGCTGCTGCAGTTTCAGCTCGTTCTGCTTCCAGTCGAAGGTGATGCGCAGCAGCGGTTGGCCCCATGGGTCCTTGTAGGTGGGGTCGAGGTCCACATAGTGGTCCCGATAGGACATGCAACTGGTGGTAATGCCAATCTTCATGGAGTGGCCGTACCAGTCGACCATGCCGTCCTTCCAGCCCTGGCCCCACTCCGGCGTGCCGCTGGGCAGCGAGGTACCTATGGGGGTGCCGGTGGCCTGGGCACTCTGGATCTTGGCCCCGCCCAGGAAACCCAGCGACGGGCCGTCGAAGTTGCCCGGGGAAATGTCATTGAACAGTTGCCCTGTGGCGCCGGCGGTGGCGAACGGGTTGAACTGCTTGTCCTTGAAGAACAGCGTGGTGCCGCCGTTGCTGAGGAAGGCGTAGTTGCGGCCGATCGTGCCCTTGCCGGTGAGCGGGTTGTACGGCTGGCCGATTTTAGACAGCAGCATCAGCCGTACATTGACGAACTGGAACGCGGCCAGCACGACGATCTTGGCCGGCTGGAACACCTCGTTGCCCTGGCCGTCGGCGTAGGTCACGCCCCGGGCGGTCTTGCCGTCCGGGTGCAGCTCCACGCGCAACACGTTGGCATTGGTGCGGTAGGAGAAGTTGTCCATGCGCTTGAGCGCGTCTAGCACCGCCGTCTGTGGCGAGGCCTTGGAGAAGTTCAGGCATGGGTACTTGCTGCAATAACCGCAGTAGTTGCAGGGCGCGATCTGGTTGCCGTATTCGTTGGTCCAGGCCCGTGACACGTTGGCCGACGGGTTGGGGAACGGGTGGTAGCCCAGCTTGCGCGCGGCATCGGCGAACATCGTGTTGTTCAGCGTGTCTTCCAGCGGCGGCAGCGGGAAGGGGCTGGAGCGCGGCCCTTCAAAGGGGTCGCCACCGGCGATGATGCGGCCCTGCAGGTTGCCGGTGTTGCCCGACAGCCCGCAAATCTTGTCGAAGCGGTCCAGGTAGGGTTCGATCTCTTCCCAGGTAAAGGGGAAGTCCTGCACCTGCATGCCTTCACCCAACTGGCCGGGCTTGTAGGCCTGGTCGGCGTAGGTCTTGAGCTTGATGTCGGTGGGCGTAGGGCGGATCAGCACGCCCGTCCAGTGCAGCCCCGAGCCGCCCACGCCAGTACCGGGCACGAAGGCGCCCCATTGGCGGGTGGGCAACGCTGTGTCCTCCAGACTGTGGCGAACGGTCAGGGCGCCGTCCTTGGGGGTGACCATGATCTTGTTGCGCACGCCGTACGCGTATTCGTCGGCAGGCTTGGGGTACCCGAAATCGGCGTTGCTGCGGTCTTCGCCGCGTTCCAGCGCGCGAACCTTCAGCCCTGCCTTCGCCAGTTCGATGCTCATCAGCGAGCCCGCCCAGCCCATGCCGACGACGATAACGTCGACCTCGTCATTGGTAATAGTTGCCATAAATCTCTCGATAAAGTGATGCGCAGGGGGCGGGGCTTAGCCGCGCTCGCCACTGAGGCTGACGGGACCCAGGGGGTATTTCACGTTGTGCTGCGCCACCCATTCCACATAGCTGGCACGCGCCCCGGGAAAGCCGATGGCGATCCAGGCCTTCATGCCCTTGTTGCCGCCGTAGAGGGGGTCGGCGAGGTAGCCCTGCTTGGCGTGCTTGAGCAGCTCGCCGAAGAACAGTTTCGAGCCCAGGATGCTTTCGCCGAAGTCGGCGAAGTTGATCTCGCCGGCCGCCAGTTTCTTCAGCGCGTCCGTGCGCGCGGCGTTGTCCAGGGCGGCGAAGTTGGCGCCATGGGTGCGCTGGCACCACGCCTGGGCGGCCTGGATGCCGTTGCGGTATACCTGTTGCGGCCGGTAGGGCAACTGGTAGCCGAGGGTGGCGGGCGCCTTGAGGTCGAACGGGCCTTCCAGGTAGATCTCGCTGCCCAGGTCCCCGGCCAGCTGTTGGTCGAGGAACACCGGTACGTTGGTTTCCAGCGCACCGGGGCCCTTGCCGCCACCGGGTATCAAGCAATCGCAGGCGGCCATGATGAACGCCCATTGGGCCGGATCGAAAAAAGTCGGGCGATAGGTTTCCAGGCTGGGGGCGATCATGTCGGCTGCGGCGGCAGCCCCCAATCCCTTGACGACCACGCCCATGGCGGGCAGCGCGATCAGGGATGAAAGCAGGAATTTTCTTCGGGATGTTTGCGAGGCTAACAACATATCGGGGCTCACCTGAGCTGCTGGCAAAAACCGGACGACACAGGACAATCGCCGAGCGCTCGACGCGATGCGTGGGCCCACTTCAACGCGCACTCGCCAACGCGCCGCGCGTTCCCGTGGCAGGGAATGCGTGTGTGGGGCGGGCGACCGCTGGGAGGTTGAGGGGGTGGCAGGCCTTGTGGCTGCTCTAATTGGACTGTTCACATCGATCCGGCAGGTGCGAAAACCTGCTCGGCAAGGAGACGCGATACGGCGGTATCGTCTGGCTCATCACGGGTCAGACATCGTACCACTGGTTATTTGTGTCGCGTTAGAAAAATTTTTTAGGTGTCAAGCGTGGCCTGTTGTCGCAGGTTTTTCAGGTTTCATTGCCGTTCTAGAGCTGTCAGTGAGAGTTTATTGAAATATCGAGCTTTATTTTGCGGTTAAAAAGTCATCGTATGACGTTGGTTTCATAGGGGCGCCGGACGCCGGCTGCGGCAGATGCTAAGGAGTGGGTCGATGCCACAGCGGCCGCCAGGCGGCGTCAGGCCTGCAACCCAGGGCGTACTCGGTGCGGAATATCATCTGAAACGCACCTGGTATTCCGGGTTGCCGTACTCCTTGAGCAACAGCGCCACCAACGCCTGGTTGTCTTCCTGGGACCAGCCAGTGATCCGCGGTGACATGGAAACGTTAATGAACAACGCATCTTCCCCCGTCTCCGAGTGGGTACGCACCAGTGGCTGATCTCGATCAGGCGTTCGGGCAGCTGCGGGCTAACGGCCACCAGCGGCACGCCGCGGGCCTGCAGCGCCGGTTGCAGGTAACGTTCGTAGTAGGGGATAGCGAAGTTGCAGGCCGGGCAGCCGGCGAACGGAAGAACACCAACACGGCGGGGCCGTCGGCCACCAGGGTGTCCATGCCCAGCTCGCCGCCGGTGACATCGACCAGGGTAAACGGCGCCAATCGGTCGCCCGCCTTGACGACGCTGCGCCTGGGCACCTCGTCCACCGAGCACAGCCCGCCCTACGCTGCGGAGCCCACTGTCGCGTCCTCCACTGACATTTAATTTAATGTTTTATATGCATATTGTCTGGGGCCGCCCAGTCCCATTGCAGGCTTTACACTCGCCTGGGCAATCGTTTATAAAAAAGGCACGCAGGTGCACTGTTCGGTGCGCCCTTGGTGATAACAGGAGGATGCTATGTCACCGTTAAACGTGATGGCTTACTGAACGACCCCACCCCTTCGCTCGACCACCTCGAGGCGCGCTGGTCCCAGCGCTGGCTAGAGGACGCTATCTACGCCTTCGACCGCAGCGCGCCGCGCGAGCAGGTCTTTTCCATCGATACGCCGCCGCCTACCGCCTCCGGTTCGCTGCACGCCGGCCATGTATTCAGCTACACCCACACCGACATCATCGCGCGCTTCCAGCGCATGCGCGGCAAGGCCGTGTTCTATCCCATGGGTTGGGACGACAACGGCTTGCCCACTGAACGGCGGGTAGAGAACTTCTACGGCGTGGTCTGCGATGCCGATGCGCCTTACCGGGCCCACTGGCAGCCGCCCGCCACGCCCGCCAAGCGGCGCGAGGACTACGCCCGGGTCAGCCGGCGCAACTTCGTTGAGCTGTGCCACCGGCTGACCGCCATCGATGAGCAGGCGTTCCGCGCACTGTTCGTCCAGCTCGGCCTGTCGGTGGACTGGGACCTGACCTACGCCACCATCGACGAGCGTTCGCAACGGGGCAGTCAGCGGGCGTTGTTGCGCAATTACCAGCGTGGCGAACTCTACAGCCAACAAGCGCCGTGCCTGTGGGACGTGACCTTCCAGACCGCCGTAGCCCAGGCCGAGTTGGAGGAGCGGGAAGTCGCGGGTGCCTACCACGACCTGTGTTTCCGAGGCGCCGACGGCCAGTCGCTGACCATCGCCACCACCCGCCCGGAACTGCTGGCCGCGTGCGTGGCCCTGGTCGCCCACCCGGACGATGAGCGCTACCAGGCGCGCTTCGGCCATAGCCTGCGATCGCCGGTGTTCGAGGTCGAGGTACCGTTGCTGGCCCACCCGCTGGCCGACCCTGGGCAAGGCACCGGATTGGCCATGGTTTGCACCTTTGGCGACCTCAACGACGTGACCTGGTGGCGTGAACTGGCCTTGCCGACCCGCGCGATTCTGGGCAAGGACGGTCGCCTGCTGGCCGACACACCGGCCTGGCTGACCACGCCGGCTGCGCGCCAGGCGTATGCCGCGCTGGCCGGGTGCCGCCTGGCCCAGGCCCGCCAGCGCCTGCTGCCGTTGCTGCAGAACGCCGGAGCGCTGGTTGGCGAACCACGGGCGATCCGTCACCGGGTCAAGTTCTTCGAGAAAGGCGACCAGCCGCTGGAAATCATCGCCACCCGCCAGTGGTACCTGCGCAACGGTGGCCGCGACGTCGCGTTGCGCGAACAATTGCTGGCGCATGGGCAGGCGCTGACCTGGCACCCGGCGTTCATGCGCAGTCGCTATGAGCATTGGGTCAACGGCCTGAAGGGTGACTGGCTGATCAGCCGCCAACGCATTTTCGGCGTGCCGATTCCGTTCTGGTACCGCCTGGATGCTCAGGGCGAGCCCGATTATCACGCACCGCTGCTGGCCGACGAAGCCGACCTGCCGGTCGACCCCAGCCTCGACACGCCGCCGGGTTTCATGCCCGAGCAGCGTGGCCGGCCGGGTGGTTTCGTGGCTGAAGCGGACATCATGGACACCTGGGCCACCAGCTCGCTGACACCGCAGATCGCCGGCGGCTGGGAGGAGGGCGATGGTCTGTTCGAGCGGGTCTTCCCCATGGACCTGCGCCCCCAGGGCCACGACATCATCCGCACCTGGCTGTTTTCGACGCTGCTGCGCAGCCATCAGGAACAGGCATGCGCACCGTGGAAACACGTGGCGTTGTCGGGCTGGATCCTGGACCCGGACCGCAAGAAAATGTCCAAGTCGCGCGGCAACGTCGTCACTCCACAGGCGCTCCTGGACCAGTACGGCAGCGATGGCGTGCGCTATTGGGCCGCCCTGGGCCGGCCCGGTAGCGACACGGCGCTGGAAGAACAGCAAATGAAAATCGGCAAGCGCCTGGTGCTCAAGCTGTTCAACGTCACCCGCTTCGTGTTGGGGCTGGGTCGCGATGACCAGGGGGCCGTGGACGCGCCGCTGGACCTGGCCATGCTGCGGCGCATGGACCAGGTGGTCGGCGACGCCACGGTGGCGCTGGAGGCGTATGACTACAGCACCGCGCTGACGCGCATCGAGGGCTTCTTCTGGTGGTTCTGCGACGATTACGTGGAGCTGGTCAAACGCCGCGCCTACCAGCCGGCGGGGGCATCGGCGCGCCATGCCCTGGCACGGGCGCTGGGCACCTTGCAGCGCCTGCTGGCGCCGTTCCTGCCCTTCGTCTGTGAAGAAACCTGGCGTTGCTGGCAACCGGGCTCGGTGCACCGTGCGCCGTGGCCGACGGCGGCAGCGCAGGAGGCCGAGGGTGATTCGTTGCTGGAGGATGTCAGCGCCATATTGGCCGTTATCCGTAAGGCCAAGAGCGACGCCCGCCAGTCGATGAAAGCCCAGGTCGCCAGCGTCGACGTCACCGCGCCGACCGCGCAGCTGGACGCGTTGCGTGACGCGGTACAGGACCTCCGCGACGCCGGGCAAGTGGGGCTACTGACCTTGATCGAAGGCGCAGGCTGGCAGGTCCGCGTCGACAACCCATCCCCGTCGCCACAGGCCTGACGCACCGCTGCGACTGTGACGTGGCCTGGCGGGTGCTGCTACAAGGCGGGGTCTGGCCCTTGTCTACGGATGGCCAAAGGCGTTGAGGTAAGCCAGCGCGAGGTGGTATTTGCGCGCGCGCTCCAAATCCTTGTCGGTCAGTACCGGGAGGCGGGTGAGGTTGAGGTTGTCCTTGATGTCCTCCACCTTCACTCGCCGCGCCAGTGGGTTCGCCGCCAGACGCTCGATGAACGCCGTGTAGGCTTCACCCGGCTGCTTGGTCATGCATTCGATGGCACTGACCACAATGTCGGAAAATCCCAGCGCGCGGAGGTCGACCAGGCTTATTTCGCTGTCTTCGACCACATCGTGCAGCACCGCGACGAGCTGCGCGTCCAAGTCGTCGAAACGCAGCATCATGCGCAGCGGGTGAAGGATATAGCTGCCCCCGGCCTTGTCGGTCTGGCCTTGATGCGCGCGGCAGGCCAGTGCGATGGCAGCGTCCAGTGTACTCATTGACGGGCACGTCCCTGATGATAGTGCTGCGTGCTTATTTCCTCGCCGAATCGAAGCGCATCGTTGTACAACCGGTTCGCGTGCGGCACGGGGATGTCGCTTTCGGGGCTGCCGTAAAACCGCACGAACACCTGGCGGGTCACGTGATCCCAGCGGTACATCACTTCCTCGTAGGGATAATCGATGTAAATATCCTGACTGGCGAAGCGTTCGCCTTTCTCAACGGGCATTGGCTTCCCTCACTGCGTTGTAATAAGTTTTGCTCTGCTCTGCTCGGCTATGGCACTAGCGACGGGGCTGTCCGAGTCCAGTACTCGCCACTGTTCATAAAATCCGTCCTAGGCCGCCCGGAGCTGGTGTTTGCCCGGCAATGGCATCGTAAAGGTCATTGCCCAGCAGGTTTCTGGCCAGCGCCTCGGGTTCCTCGGCGTAAATCATTGCCGGCGAGTTGACCTGAATTTCGCCGGCAATACCTGCCCGGGTCATCAGCGATGAGTTTACCCCGCTGTAGCCCAGCGCGTCTGAGCCCTCGTAGATCACCTTCACCTTGGCGCCCAGCGCGCGTTGATCGTGGACCACGCGGGTTATTTTACTGTCATCGACAATGATGGTATTGCGCGCAAGGTCTTTGATGCGAGAGGCGTCGCCCCCATAGTCCGCGTTGATTTGCTCCAGTGCTCGTTGCGCTGACTTGATAGGTGCTTTCGCTACAATGCCACCGTTGGACGGCCACGGTACCCTGGAATAGCCAATGCTCTTTTCTGCCGAAGCCTTCGCTGGTTTCAAGCCTTCGCCCTACAAGGAAGTCTAAGGATGCTTTGTTCCACAATATTGAACGGTAAGCAGTTGCCTACGGAGCAATCACAAGTGGTTGTCCCTTGGTGGAGCTTTACCAAGACGGTGCTAGCTGCGGCAGCGCTTTCTCTTGTTCGTGACGGATTGATCCAGCTTGACGATCATGTCCAAGAAGGCCAATTCACTCTTCGGCAACTGCTCAAACACCAAGCCGGACTTGCGGACTACTCAGAGCTGGAGGAGTACTACGCGGCTGTTGCCGAGGGCCAGGCACCGTGGTCAGCAGATGAAATGATGCAACGTCTTGACGGTGCCAGATTACGTTACGCACCAGGGGCTACCTGGCGATACTCCAACGTGGGCTACATGCTTGTTGCCAGACTGATCGAGCGAGTTACGGGGGTAAGTCTAGGAACTGCACTGACCCAACGTGTGCTGTCGCCCCTCGGTTTGACACATACTAGGCTCGCAAAAAAGCAAGAAGATCTGGATGAGGTATACCTGGGAGCCATTGAGTCATACCATCCTGGGTGGGTCTATCATGGTTTGCTGGTAGGCCCGCTCTCAGAGGCGACTATGTTGCTGAACAATCTGCTGACCGGGAAGCTTCTACCTTCTTCATTGCTGCATGAAATGCATGATGCAGTTGTGCTCGGAGGGCCAATGCATGGAAGGCCTTGGGCCAGTCCGGGCTATGGGCTGGGCTTGATGATCGGCGGAACTAAAAGTGGGCATATGCTTGCCGGGCACACAGGAGTCGGGCCAGGCGGCGTAATCGCAGTATTTCATTATTCAAGTGGCAATAATGCGGCGACTTGCTCTGCGTTCAGGGAGGGCAGCGATGAAGGGGGTGTTGAAGCGCAGGTCTGGGAGCGGCTGTTAGCCGCTGTCGGAGTTTGTGAAGAGCGATGACCCCACTGGAGATTTACGTGATTCAGGCAGGTGTCCATTGATGCGGCAGCAGTTGCTCGATCTCGCTGGCCCGCTTCGTCGGCAGCCGCGTCAGCACATCCTTGAGATAAGCATATGGATCATGCCTATTGATGCGCGCCGACTGGATCAGGCTTATGATCGCTGCCGCCCGCTTGCCGCTGCGCAGCGACCCTGCAAATAACCAGTTCGACCGCCCGAGCGCCCATGGCCGGATCAAGTTCTCGATCTGGTTATTGTCGATGGGCACAGCACCATCCTCCAGGTAGCGCGTCAGCGCTACCCAGCGCTTGAGGCTGTAATCAGGGCCTTGGCTGTGGCCAAACCCTCGGGCACCAGTTCGCGCTGGGCCAGCACCACTTCGCGCAGCACATCGACCAAGCGCTGTAGCTGCACGCCGGTTTGGCCCACCCACGGCGCCAGTGTCGCGAGCGGATGGCCAGGCCGGCACGGCCGAAGATCTTTTCCTGTCGATACAGCGGCAGGTGGTCGGCGAATTTGGCCACCATCACGTGGGCCAGCAGGCCCGCGGTGGGGATGCCCTTGTCGATTACTTGAGGCGGCACCGGAGTCTGGATCAGCGTTTCGCACTGCCGGCAGGTCGGGCTCGGTATTGAGCAGGTCGTCGAGCAAGCTGCCCTCCGCCGATCCGCTCGCTGCGCTTGGCGAACTTGTGGTGTTTAAGGAGGGCGATCTCGTGAGTGAGCTGCTCGATGATCGTTTCATCACGATGGATCTTTCGGCTCGGGGTGTCGATCTTGGACTGTTGCCGCTAAGCGAGATTGCCCCATATGCCGGCGCAATGCTCAACCATGTATTACGACTCAGAAACCAGTGCTGGAAGGGCTTTACTGAGCAACAGCATAGGTCAATGAAATTTCAGCTAATGGGTCACTTCGACATCAGCGTCCACATTGAGGCCAATGTCGGGATAACTGCCGATGGCAAGCACGTTCTCCTTGCCCCTCAACCGATACTTCATACGCCAGTAGTTGGAGGCGGGCTTTTCAGCCTTGCGGGGCGCCATCACATGCAGGTAAAGGCCAGGCACTTCGCCATCGGCGTATTTGCCCGATTCGGCCACGGAACGCATGAAGGCGTCGCTGGGTTTTCGGCGTAAGGCCGGACCATTGTCAGGCGCATGGGCTGGGGTATCGTTTTTACAAAAGAAAAATGTACCCCCGATAATACCCCCATGCACCTGGGAAACCACTGGATGTGGACGGACGGCAGTGGACAGTTTTTAGCTATAACTTATTGTTTTGTAAGTATTTCACGGGGGCAGTGGAACTTGGTTACAGGCTATCCGGATCGCCAAAAAACATTTTGACTGGGCTCTAGCACGGTAGTTTCAGTTTGAAAAAATCTTAATATGCCCCCAATTTTGCCCCCACTCAGACGCCTTGCATGAGCGATCACGAATGGCGATTCCTGACGAAATCCAGTATGGCTCTGGGTGGCTTTGAGTTTACGCCCGAACTGGGGTTAGCTGGGGGGGGAGGGAAGTGGCACGCTCAGAGGTTCTCCCTCGGTGAACTGGAAACCAAAGCAGGTTATGCGCAGCCCAATTCTTGTTCGGCCCTGCTAATGCAAAATGACCGGTTCGGTTTCGACACTTGTCGGATAGCGAGGCGCAGCACGCGGGCGGTCGAATGCGAGCGCCCGCGTGCCCAGGTACCGCTTATGCCGACGCCGGCCTTGGCTCTGCGATTACATCAGGGGCGTCTAGTGCCTTAGTGTCGATGCGGTGGAATAGGAGCTTGCCTTTGTTTTGATCGAACACATCAACGGTAGCTAACGGAATAGCCGTGATTAGAACACTGGTAGCTGAATGATCATCGTCAATGGCTTTTACCTGCAGAGCGATAAGGTGATTAGCTCGAGGTCAAATCTACCGATTGAGCACCCAAACGAGAAGACCATCGCCAGAGCCACCTACCATCCAATTCAAAATTCGCGCGCGTCAGGTGCGACATAACCAGGAGCAAGGATCGCGTTCTTGACACCGTACAGTGCCAAGGGATCGGACAACCACAACCTATATTCTGGCCCCCTTAGACTGTGATCTGGTGAACAGTCCACGCTCCACTTACGTAGGGTGTAGCCCGCCGTAGCCGCCCGAAGTTTCAGCGACAGCATCCCATCAACCATTGCGTAATCCATGAGCGTGACTTCCGGTCGCGGTTGATCAGGGTGAGGGATAAGTGTCAGCTCAACGATCCTTGTCCACTGAATGTCTTGATCGCTCGTCTCGTGAACAGCAACGGCATCATCGAGAAGAGGGCTTGCCTTGCGGATCCGGGTGATGACGAAATCTCGGAACTCGCCCGACTTTCTGTCAAACCCACGGACGTGCCAGCGAAGTCCATTGTCGACCAGAGAAAAAGGCACGATGACGCGCTGGCTGGATCCGTTCAGCGACTCGTAATCAATCTGCAGGGGGCATTTCTGGTGAATCGCCTGGGTGACGTGGCCCAGGATATCGAGCTTCGGCCACGTCAGCTGATCTGGAAAATCGACCGTAATCCCAGGCGTGGTGTCTCTGGGTTCCCCATCACCGAGCCCCTTGGTGATCCAGATCAGCGCGTGTTCCGCGGTGGGGTCAAACAGGCTCTTGAAGGATTCACTGGCTTTGTAGAGGCGCGAACTCGCGTCATACACCAGGTTGTGTTTACTGAGCGTTTTGTACAGCGCGATGTCACGACTGGCCGCCGCTTCCTGAATGTCAAAGCGCTCGATCAAGTGCTGACGCTTGAGTTCACCCAGCATGCGCAATCTGAGATCTATGAAGGCGAGGCGGTCTCGTTGTGGCTGACTGAGGTTCTCAAGCATGGTCGAACTTTTTGTGGTGAAGGGGATTGCCATACTACACCATCATCAATAGACTTCATGCAAGGTTATCAAATTGATGACCATTTAAGAGTGGCGTTGGCCTCACTACTGAGCAGATGAAAGCCCTATGCCAAACGAACAGTTGCCCGATGCATCCGATTCGCTGGGCGAGCCCAAGAGCGAGTTGATCGACTTATCGCCTCAGTTGCGAAATCAGCGGTTGCTGGAACCAATGAACCAGCTCCATTCGACTCGTAACTTCCATCAAGACGAGGCTGGAGAGCCGCTATTTGATGGCCTGGACACCCACTACCTGTGCATGGCCACCCTCAATTTCATGATGGAGGGATCCGCAGTTGGCGCGGGGTACAGCATGGCGGATGTGCACACCTATGTGAGTTCACTGATCAGTCGGATCCGGCCAGAAAAAACCGGCTCAGCGTGTGCAAAGGCAGCCGATGTCGTGATTGGCTGCCTGAGTAATAAAGCCGAGAACTACAAAGAATTCGAATTCACCTACTTTCACGCCCCCACTCTGCAAACCCTCGTATACCGCTTTCGCCTGGTGAATCTTGAGCCGGATCTTGATGACGTTTATCGGTATCGCCCCTCACCAGAGGGTTATCTGCTGCTGATCGGCATGCTGAATGTGGACGTTGAAGATCAGCAGATCCTAATGGAAAAGATGCTGCAGATCCTGATCGAGAGAGGGCGCTTTGAGCAGGCCGCGGAGTTCGCCAGGCGCGCCATGGTGCTTTCCATTGAGCATCGGCAACACATTCAGGGCCATATTACTCAGGCGATTCGCGCACCGGGAACGGTGAGATGGAGTACGGATATCAAACCTCGATTAGACGACTCCCGCCAGCACGTTAAAGCTCGCCAGGAGGAAGAGGGGCGGCTGCTCATGGCGATTCGCAACAAGATTGGTGAAGTAGAAAACATCAAGAGCAAGCAAGAGCTTTCAAGCCTGCATGACTTGTTGTCGAAGGCAGGCAACGTAAGAGCCCGGCTGCAGCTGGAGGTCAGCAGCGCCGAAGGGCGTTTCATCGAAGCTCAGACAGCCGCGTTTCGTGCCCGCAAATCTTCCGGCATTCCTGATCTTGAGACACATCTTCTCCCGCAAGCAATGATCCGCCCAGGCGCGCAGTTGGCTGTGGCGGCCGAGGAGCTAATTGTCAGTATGTTCCCGGCAGTGTTTCCCAAAACACCTGATTTATCGAACCTGCTTAGCATCCTGCTGGAGCGACGTCAGTTAACCAAGGACGCAGATGACGACGAGGATGACGACGAGATCGAGCCGTTCCAGGTCTGGCCGGATCCTTTTCCAGATCAATTGGTTGTCAAAATTTCTCAATGGCTATCCGCAAAATTTGAAGAAAACCGTTCTTGGCGGATTGATGAACTGATAGATGCGGGAGCGAACGAAGGCTTCAGTGCGATTGAGCAGCAGTGCATTGCGTTCTGCCTTTACCGCAGCTTCCCCGACAGCGAATCAGAATTTGAAAACCACCATGCGGTGCTCGATGGTGAATACGAAACCTGGGTGGTCCGAGGCGACAACCTCAGATTCGACGTCAAGACAAAGGTTTAGGAGGTTCATTTGGATAACCAGAACAGCGCCGCAGCACGTCTGATTTATCGGGCACTTAATCTAAGTGCGACCCCGGCCAATGACGTGGAGTATCGCGAGCTATTGGCTCGGTACCGTGCTAGCCCAGAACTGCAGCAGGTCCTTGCGCAAATTGCTGAAGGGATGGAACTGATGGTGCTCGATGTCAGCGAGCGTGGCTTGATCATCGCCCCGGCACGCAAGGAAAGTCGCTTCTCGATTCGACTTGGTGATCTACGCAAAAACTTGTCTGAAGACCAGCGTGTCGCGCTGGCGCTGAGCTTCCTGGCCATCTGCGCGGTGTTTTATCCAACGACCGCTTTGATTGAAGATGACAGCCGGTTTCCAATGCCGGCGACGTTGGCCATGTTCAGGGACACCTTGACTGGCTTGTCCGGGCGCATGAATGCACTCGAAGATTCCGATGATTATTCCCGAGAGGAGCTGCGACCAGGCTGGAGCTACATTCACAGCCTGCCTACTTCGATCCCCCAAGCCGATCGCGCGTCGCCAAACTCGATTGAAGGGTTGGTGCGCATGGCACTGAACTACCTGATTGAGTACGGGCTGGTGAATAACGTGGGGCCCCAGGATGAGGGCGAAGCGGTTGAATACACCGCCACCCATCGACTGCGCATTCAGCTGCGTGAACGGACGCTACCGCGACTATTTGACTATGTGCGTTCCGGCGCAACGGCCTGAGGATTTTATGCAAAAAATTACCCGAATGCATGTTTGTCGCTACGGTACTGCCACTGCCTGGTACGACCAGACCTTGCTCGACTTCACTGCGCCGGATACGCACGAGGCGGTCAACGCAATTGTCAACCTTGAGAACACCGGTGGCAAAACCTCGTTGCTGTCGTATGTGTTCAGCATCTTCGAGCCGCGCCGGGATCTGTTCATTCAGCACATGCAGAACCCCAACCACCAGTTCAATGACTATTTCGCTAAAGACGGAAAGCCATCTTTCATCATCATCGAATGGTCGATGCCTTCAAGGCTGCCTGGGGGCAAGGACTACAAGTTGGTCATTGCCCAAGCCGTTGCGACGCGAGATGTCATTGAACGCGGTAACGACGTTGATCGGGTGTTTTTCGCGTTTGAATCCCAGCACGGCATAGCCTTTGAAGATATTCCGGCCCCTGGCGTCAGCATGCTTGGAGTCAACACGATGGGAGAGCTCAATCAATGGCTCACCCAGATGAACAGGAAGTCCCCTGAAGACTTTTACTCGACCCGCAGTCAGCACGATTGGATCACGCACCTTGCTACTACGCGGCTACTGGATCTCGATCTTCTGGTCATGCAGCGACAATTCAACGGGCAGGAAGGCGGCCTGGAAAGCGGCTTCCTGACCTTCAAGGATGAAGAGGATCTGGTTCGTAAGCTCATGGCACTGACGATGGACCCTGAGCGCGCTCAAACGGTACGCAATACCGTGGTGAATGTGGCTGACAAATATCAGAATAAGCCTCGTCTTGAAGCGCGGCTTATTCAGTTGGCCAGAATCCTGGGAGCCATGAAGCCACTGGGTGAATCGTCTAAAGCTTTTGAGCGTGCACTTGAAGCGCGAACCGGATTGTTGCGCCACGCGTCGGGCCTGGCTGCGGCCATGGAGCTGGCTCGTTTAAGTGAGGAAAAACAGGTCACTTATTTTAGCGACGTGATCGATAGCCTCAACCCACGTATGTTGGAAAAGCAGGAGCTTCTGGTCAATCAGCGAGCATCCACGCTTTCCATGCATGCTTTACAGCACACGCGCAGTGTGGATCGCACTGCAGTGGCATGCAAAGAGGCCGAGGCAAGTAGGGATGCAACTCAATTGCGTTTGAGGCATCTCAACGGCGCCATTTCGTACAAGAAAATCATCAGCGCCCATGAACGCGTTCTCATTGAAGAACAATCACTAGCAGAAGAAGTTGAGGGCTTGCGCCCGATCAAGGAAAAGCTCGAAACGCAGGGAGCGCTGCTTCGTGGCGCTATCGATATTCTGCTCAAGCAGAACGACGACAAACACATAGCGCAGAAAAATATTGAGCTGGAGGCTGCTGAGGCAGTGGCTCAAGCCAAGGCCCAAATTAAAACGTTGAGCTTATCCATTAGGGCGCTCCAGCTGGAGGAAGCGAAAGTCGGGACCGACATCAATAATGCCGAGATTCAACGCACAGGCTTGCTGGACGATGGAGTACTTGACGCGTTCGATCATGACGCAGCTGCTGCGATCGAAAGAATTACAGCGGCCATTGCCCAAGCGCAAACCCGCCTTGAGGCTTTGCGTGCTGAACGAGCGGGTCATGAACAATACATCGGCCGTCTTCGTGAACAAGCAGAGCAGCATAAGTTACAGGCCCAAGCGCAAGCGCACATCCAACAAAACCTGAACAGAGAAGTCGGCGATGCCAGAACCCTTCAAGAAGACCTTCAACAAAATCGGTTGCTGTGTTCGGTGGTCGAAGCCGAGCGATGTGATCCTGACTCCCTGACTCTGCTGGGCACCGTTAACGAATTTATCCAATCCATGGATCGTGAAGTGTTGGAGCGGGATATTCGCCTGGCCAAACTCCAGCGCGCCAGGCAGTCCATTGAAGAATCCGAACTTGCGGGCCAGAGTGATGACGTCGATCAAGTTGTCCGGCTACTTCGATCCGCTGGCATTCATTCTGCGCGAGCAACTAACTCCTACATTGCAAACCTGGTCCCCGATGCTGATGAGGCCCGTCGACTGGTCGCCTCCGACCCAGCCCGGTTTCTCGGCGTCTGTGTGGCCTCTGAAGAGTGGGGGAAATCACGAAAAATTGTTGCGGGGGCTGACTTACCCCTGAGCACTCCGGTGACAATCGCCCTCGCCACCCTTGATGTGGCCGTTGCTGCATTCGATCGAGTCGTGATACCGGCAGAAGACAACTCTGCCTATAACCTAGAGGCCGCGGCCGCAGCGCTGATCGATTTTGAACGACGAATCGCTGAAATCTCAGAGACGCGCGACGCGCACATTCAACGCCGCAGCGATGCTCGTGATGCTTCCAACAAACTCATGGATTATCAGGAACGCTTCGGCGCTGTGCGAATCGCTGAGCTTGAGCGAAATATTCAAACTCACTACGAGGAAGAACAGGCATTCGCGACCCTGCGGGCAGCGTGTCTGGAAGAAGTCAGTGAAGTGTCGGAGCGTGCAAAGGGGCTTGAGGGAGAGATTGAATCGATTCCAAATGAAATCGCCAATCAGGCGAGCATGATCCAGCGTCTGGAGCGTTACTCGCATCAGTATGAGCAGCCGCTTGCGCAGTGGAAGCAGCAGCTGGCAACGGTACAAGCCTCTCTGGAAGAGGCAGAATCAGAAAGTGACCGCTTTGGGAGAGCGATCGAACAGAAGGAAGGAATTATCACCCACTCGAAGCAATTGCAGTTCGACCTTGCAGTCGATGCAAGGCAACTCTTGAGTCGTAAGGATGTTACCGTGATCTTCGATCCCGGTTTCGATTGCAACGCAATCCTCAAACATGATTTCAATCTGCAGGCACTGATCGAAACCTATGACACCGAAAAGCTTTTTTTTGATACCGCGGAATCCGACCGATTGGGTGCTCGCCGAATAGCCCTTCAACAACGGCGTGAAACGGAAGCGACACTGCGTAGCGAATACAGGGCTGATTATTCCGATCTGCGCGAAGAGGCCGTGATCGACCTGCTCGACCTCGATCTGGCACATGAACGCTCGACCCAGGCAGCGCAGGTCAGTTTGTACGAGCAGGCATTTTTATCGTCATCGAACGCGCACGCGGTGGCCAGCAATGACAAGCGTGCTTTCTTTGCCAAGGTCAATCCCCCTCAACCCTCCGATGACGTCTTGTCACTCAGCGATGATGAACTGGCGCAACACATCGTGGTGGTCCAGGAAAATACGGAGCAGCTTGAGACCAGTCTGGTCTGTGATCAAGAAGCAGCCGAGAAAGCATTGCAGGGGCGTGCTCAAAGCAAGAAGAATGTCGATGTGCTGAACAAACATAAGAAAATGCTCAGTTCTGCGGTTCCTCATGAGGCTGCCGCTCCCGAGTTTATTGAGCTTGAAGGTGACGGTGATGCACAACTGAACGAGGTGCTCGACCGCCACAAGCAGCTCAGTGGCGGCTTGGACGAAGCCCGGAAATTGGCTCAGGCGCACTTCGTAGGGTTTACTGATGTGGTGAAATCAAAGGCCGTGCAGGAAGTCGATCCGGCCCTCGCGCACGAGCTGTCGAGCAACTCATTTGAAACCACCTGCAGTGATTTTGAGCGACTGATGATGCTGATCGTTGAGCGTACGGATGCCTCTCAGTCTGAGCTCGACGGCATGCTGCCCGACTTTGAGAATTGCGTGGGCGAAGTGCATCAGTTGGTAGAAGAGGGCATGAGTGTCCTGAAGAAAGCTTGCGAGGTCATGGTGCCAAAAGGCGCCCCCTATGTCGGTGGCAAAGTCATCATGAAGATGCGTCATCCGATTACAGGTGTTTCGACGGAAACCGGAAAGGCTTCTATTCGGCATTACTTGAACGCGTTGATAGAGACTAAGGTCATTCCTGAACACGGCGCGGACCTGGTCGCAGCCGGCATGATTAACCTTTCCCCACAACGCGCGTTCGGTTTGCAATTATTGCAAATGGAGCAGAATGCTGACCACCAGTACCAAGATGCCGGGAGGCTGAAAAAGTCTGGTGGCCAAGGGGTGGTCATCGCCATGTTCATGTACCTGATGATGAGCCAATTGCGGCGTACCCATCAGGCCGTCACTAAGCGTGGAGGCGGGTGTCCCCTTATTCTTGATAATCCGTTTGCCAAGGTACAGACCCGGGCGTTGATTGATGTACAGATCATGCTGGCCGAGGCCATTGGTGTGCAGTTGATTTTCTTCACAGCCATGAAGGATGTGAACATCCTTGCCGGCTTTCAGCGGGTGATCCGTCTGCGCAAGGAGGGCGTGAAAAGTGGGCGATCTCACATTCAGATGGCGACTGCAACCTTCAATACTGTGGTGCAAAGAGCAGGTACAAATTGATGAACATTGCTTTTTTTGAAGCGTTGCGCGGCAGCCGTAAAAAGCGCATAGAGCTGCTGAAGTTAAGGAGCCTCTGGATAGAACACCATCCAGAGCTCCAACAGCACCCCAATCGGGATAGGTTACTCATGGAAGCCCTTAGGGCTGGAGATGAGCAAGGCATCCTGAGACTTCCTTCTCCCCGCAGTTTCGAGCGGATTGGCAATCCGGCCATGCCCATGTTTATCACCGTCATCGTTGAAACGATCTCGGTGTTGAAACCAGACTGGACAACCGTTTCCTGGATGCCGGAATTGGGGTTTTGGATGCAATTGACGGAAAGCGAAAAGGTGACTGCCAAGGTCGTCAACGAATGGCTCATCCGCCGCAAGGGGCGCTTTATGACGGTGCCGTTGCGCGAGCGATCGCTTGAGATGTTCGGGGATGAGAAATACCTCGATGCCAGGGTGCGATCCAATGCACTTTTTGGCGGCAGGCTTGCTCTGTCGGCGATTGGTGCCAGGAAGGTGGACCTTCCCTTGCCTTACCGACAGCAGCCTGGCAAACCAGGGCGGCCGGTGCTGGTCGTGGAGAACCATCACACGTTCTTCAGCCTTGGCGAATGGAACGACACCGCACATCGCTACGCGGCCGTCGTATATGGCGCGGGTAGCGCCATTACGTCGACGGGTACAGCGCTGGATGAAGTCATCAGGGAGGTTGACGGTGACGGAGCGGAATACTTCGGAGATCTGGACCCCGAGGGTGTTTCAATACCGCTGCGATACAACTCTAAGCATAAGACCCAGCTGTACCCGGCGATCTGGCTCTACCGAAAGCTGCTGACTATCGGTCGCCACAGGCCACTGCCCATCCTTTACGCAGGTGACAACCAAGCGGTTACTTCGTGGATACCTGAACTCGCTCAGGAAGTCCACGATGTGTGGAAGGAGGGCGACTGTCTGCCACAAGAGGGCATAGGGCTTGAGCAACTCTTATCCCAGCCTTATGAACTAGGCTTAAACAAAGCCTCTATCGATAATTTATCTGCAGCCGCTCAGTCGTAGGCTAGCGACAAAATGATCGTTGTGCCGGCTGCGGACAATAAGCATTGGATATCGAAGGCTTCGCGCAGTCATCATTGATCTTGCTTAGTAATGTCGCAGCATTGATGTACCCGGGGCGCTCCATGCACCCCGACCTCGAAGGCGTCAGTATCGATGACTCGCTCCGGTTACTCCTGTCGCTGAATTGCTACGCGGTGACCATTAGGACGCTTGCTTGGCCAAGCGTTGCATGTTGAGCGAGCTCGTCGTCAGACCGGCCCGGTTGAAGCGGTAGCGCATGTACGCCGAGATATCGTCCTCGTGCGACGACACGATCAACTGGCTATGTTTGAGCTCACAGCGGAGCAGGTCGGTCAGAGATGCGATGTTCACCTCGTCTAGAGATTGGGATGGATCGTCGATGAGGATAAGCGGGACTTCTGCGTAGACCTTGTTGAGCGACAGGAAGAAGGCCAGGCTCAGCGCCGACACCTGGCCCGTGCTCATGGACATGACCGCGTCATGCTCAGATTTTTCTGCCGTCAGGAACCTGAGCTGCTTGCCATCTCGGCTCTCGATGAACAACCCCAGGCCGCGTTGGTAGTTCTGGATCAGTCGCCCACTGTAGATGTGGAAGATGAGCTCGATCTCCGAGATGGTCTGATCTGCATACTTCTGCTCCGCTTTCTCCAAGGTAGCGCGCAGCTGGATGACCTTGCCCTTTGCTCTGGTGGCGGCCTCCGTCTCGCGTTGCATTTTCTGCAGTTCTTCAAGGCATTTTTGAAGTCGGCTGCTCTGCGCTTCGTTGGCTTTGATCGTGATGTAGAGCTCTTTTTTTGCCAGATCCTGAGCGTCGAAAATGTAAAAATCCTGCAAGTCCTTGAAGACTGCTTCGATGGTTTGCCGCCAATCGTCAGGGAGCACCACTGTCTCGTCCGTTTTCTTGGCGTGCATCGATTTTCGCAGTTCTTCCAGGCGAGCCTCTGTCACCACTTCGTCGTTGTTGAATGTGAAGGTGATCAGAATGCCTTCGCCCCTGAGCCGTTCCAGGAGCTGCTGGATTGCAGGGAGGCGGGTTTCAACTTTGGCCAGTGCCTGATGCAGTGCCTCGTTGTACCCAGGTTTCAGGATCGCTTCGCGCCCCTGAATGAATGTATCAATGGTGCCCAACTCAGTGGTCATCGCAGTGGTCAGCGCGACGAGTGCCTTCCCATCCTTTCCTAAGGTGTCAGAGATTTTTTGGGCTCTGACCTCAATCGCTTCGAGCATTGCAACGTGAGTTTTCCAGTCATTCCCGCACAACGGGCAAAACTTGTCGTCCGGATAGAGCTTGGCGTGCTCATCAAGCAACTGCTGCTTCAGTCGGGCCAGTTCGGCAGCGGCGCTGTCATTGGCTGTGTTCTTGATGTTCAGGTCATTACGCGCTTTGATTTGCTCTTCAAACCATTCAAGTCGACCAGCAGCCCAACTTGGCAGTGTTCGTGCCTGCTCAGCAGTGATGGCGGAAGCACCTTTCTTGACGATTTTGGCTGCTTTATCGAGCCCGTCGAGCTCCTTTTTGATCTGTTCCAGGTCATCTAGTTTGTTCAAGTCGGTGCCCAGCAGTGCCAAGCTGCTCAGCGACTCCGCGTGCGACTCGATGTCCGCATTGATGGCATCATTCTGAGCTCTGACCCGAATGGCTGCTTTCTGAGGGAGCAGGCCATTTAGCTTGCGAATGGCGTTCGAGAACTGGGTGTGAATCTCTGAGTCGTAGGTGGGGAAGGGATCTTCCTTATCCCAACCCGGCCCAACCTCAACCGTGGACAGCTTTTTGTAATCAATATTTCCCAGATCGGCTTGCACCATCGCGCGCAGGGCTGTGCACTCATTGTTAAGCGCTTCTTCATCAGCTTTGCGTTTTTCGTCCCCTAGGAATTTTGTGAACCTTGTCGAGAGTGAGCGGCAATTTTCAATCTCAGCTGCAACATCGTTGATGTTGAACAGGTTGCCAAGCTGGTCTTTACGCTCGTCTACCCGCGTGTGAAGCAGTTTGTTCTGCCCTTGCTCAAGGTAGTTGAGGAAGGTGAAATTTTCCCGGAAGTTTCTGCCGAAGACTTCGTCTAGAAACTCGTTCTCACGCAGGTTGGCCGGCGTGAAGGCTTTCGATTCGAAATCGGGGAGTTCATACAGCTTGAAGTGCTTGAACTTGTCGGCTCGGTTGTTCGATTTCTTGTCGAACGCTTTTACGGGCGCATGCCGGGCCAGAACCAAGCGTTTGTCCCCATCATGGAATTCGATTTTGATGCTCAGGTCTTTTTGATCGGTGCGCTGGTTCCAGAAGAGGTTGTCGTCATAGTTTGTTTTGAGCTTCGTCATCAATGTCGAAAAAAGATTGTCGATCCGCTTGATCTGACCCGTGAGCAACAGCTCGACAGCATCGAAGACACTGGTTTTTCCGTACCCGTTCGGCCCGTCGAGCGTTAGCAGCGATGAGGTGCCAAGATCCAAATTGACGTGTTTAAAAGCCTTGAATCGAGAAACTTCAATCCGCGCTATTTTCCATTTCATTGCTCATCAGCTCCGTGATCAATTCTTCAGCGTTATTCGACGTGAGTTTCTGGATGATTGTGTAGGTTTCATCAAGGCCTGCTTCGGCTACGGCGTCGGCTGCTTGCAGGCGCAAGGAAATAAGCTCACCTCGGGTGAACGGGAGCTCAAGAAAAGGAAGCTTGATGAAAATCTTTGCTGCAACACTGTAGTGCGTAGCGGCCAGAGGGTCTTCCTTGTAGTTGCTGAACTGGCTCTTGTCCGAGACAGTGGCCACTAGTTCGTTGAAGGTATAGTCCTGGATGGCATGCTGCTCAGTATCGCTGTAGTAAAGTACATATTTCTTGAAGAAGTGAGGGTCCTCTTCAATCGCAAAAATCTGTTCTTCCTGGTCTTTGAATTCAGCTAGGTGGTTCAGGTGATGAATGCAGATGAGGTCACAGTTTTTCTTGAATGTTGGATGGTTCAGGAAGGAGTCGGGGGCCGATTGATTAATAAGAGCATTTAGTTCGGTGGGACTGGGTAAGTGATCCAGCTTGTGCAAAATCGCAAAGCGGATGGCGGAGCCGGATTCCCGAACGTAGAAGCTCGTAAGGTCGGTTTCAAAGTCTTTGGTGAATCCATGATAAATGAGCGCCTCATCAATAATTTTATTTATCATTCAAACGAGCCTCTGCGTCTTCTTTAGTCACGATGCTTAAACAAAATGATTTGAGAATGTTGCTGTCAATGCGGTCTCTGACCTGCTGATCGTCAAGGTCGTTGGGGTGCGTGAACTTGGTGTTGATGATGAAAGACTCGGAAGATCTGCTGGGGATCAGGTTGTTGTACTCAAACAGCAGCTTGAGTAAATCTCCGTTGGTATCCATCTCTCCCAGCAGGTCTACAGTGCAACCCTCGTGGTCATCAACGAAGGGAAGGTCGAGGGCCGTCGGAAGATAGAATCGCTTGTCACTGTCCAGATAGTGCGGGAATTGTTTAAAAATCGGCTCAATCGACATGTCCTCGATAAGGCCGGAATAACGCCGGATATCTCCTTTTTGTATGCTGGAGAAACGCTCTGATGGCTTTATCAATTGACAAAGCGTCTGCATGTCGCTGGCTTCTGAATCCCGAATATGTTCGAAGAGCCGACGCGCTCGCCCGTACGAGGCGTCGCTCATACCAGGTAAGGCTTGATCGAGTCTGTCTTCCAGATGGCTGTGCAGCTTTGCCTTCAGATCGATCGCATAATACTCAGTGTTGTTGTATGGGTTCTTGTTAACAATATCGTCTATTAGGCTCTGAGCTGTAATACGGCTTTCATACGCTGCCTTGTTGGCCTTTTCTCGGTCGACCTGTACCATTCGGTGAATCGCGACTGCTTGTGTGCTTATCTTTTCAGACAGAAGGCAGTAGTTGTAGTGCAAGAGCTCGTCGGTTAGCAGGATGGAGTTGCTGCTGCATATTTCTTTGATGACAGCTTTTGTGAGGCCTTCGATCTCGCCTAGACCGCAATATTTGTTGTTCCCGTACGAGTAGAATTTAACCAGCTCGTTGTTGTTTCCGGTGTAATCATCGGTATCGTTGAGTTGGACCGATACATGGAAGTATCGTGATACGCCTTTAACTCGATCGTACTCGACAGCAGATGATTTTTCCAGTGCCTCGATGTACTCGCTTTTGTACGTGCCAATCTTGGCTTTTACTTGATGAGCGCTTACAAGTGCGCCGCTTTTGTAAATGGCGAAATCGTCGCTGCTATCTAGTTGAAGCTCAAAATCTAAGTCGCCCTGATGGATTAACTTGAGGGAGTGATATAGTGCAATTTTCCCTTGGTAGACGTAGCCGCTCCACGTAGACACAGCGGTGGCTGGATAGCCTTTGCTCTTGACGCTCACGTTGACTCCCTTCACGGATAGATATGACACTCATAAATGGCACAAAGATATCACCATGTAAATGTCGTCTTGTAAACCGCAGATTGGAGAGATTTTTGTTGGCTTTCTGACGCCGGAAAGTAGTTCTATTGTTTCGCTTTAACGTTTAAGCGCGGTGGTCTAGTGATACTGCGATACGCGAAAAGGGCGGTTTGATGGGCTGGATTTAAATTTAAGCTATTAATTTATATAGGCTTTGCCAGGATGTAGATTTTTTGACGATGACCAAGTCAGCGACTTCTTCACCATCTGTGAACCTCGGCGGTTTCAAGGGGGGATGGACGTGTCCTGCGTCCGCAGGAAGTCGAAGAGCTGCACGCTCAACGGGGCGTGTAGTAGATGGCGTCCAGAAGCGCTGCGCGTCCCAACCAGATTTCTGCGTCAGCCGCATTGCTCGGCTGCGGATGTCTCCACCACGGATCACCCTGCATCGGCTCAATGATGCGCTGCCAGTAGTTCTCCAGGTTCGTTGTGCTCGGGCTGACACCGAAGTTTTCGCACAAGTCCTTCCGGTTGGCCGAATCGATGCACACGAATGCGTCAGGCCGCTTCATCGCCAAGAGCCTAGTCGCGGTCGGTAGTCCGCCGACTCGCCCGTCCTGATCGAAGGCTGCTCTGAACGCTTTGCAGTAGCGGTCGTAGTCGCCCTGCGTGACCGCGCCCATCAACGGGATGAAATCGAGGGCGTGGGAGAGATCTGTGGGCGCTTCGATGACCAGGTTCGCGAACGTCCCACTTGCGCCCATGCTCCCGAAAAGCCCGTAGTCCACGCCTGGCTGCTGAGACTTCTTGCGCCCGAGAGTGCCGGCGACCAGCTTGCGGTCGTCCTCGTTCCACTTCGCGTAGGGTATGCCAGTCGCAAAAAGGGCGCGAGCCTTTGTCAGAACGCCCAAGCGCTCCTTAAACAGGTGCGCAGACGGGTGTGATGAGCTTCGGACCTGCACGAGGTAGTCCGCCCAGCTCATGTCATGTGGCGCGCGCTTGGTATTCGGCTTAGAAGGTGGCCGAACGTCAGCGAATTTGATCAGTTCCTGTCGCGCAGCCATCTTAGCTGCGTACTGGTGACGGTACCGAAAGAGGAACTCGTGAGAGATGTCCTCCGCCCCCTTCCACGCTTCTGCGATGAAGCGACTGAGCTCTACCAGCGCTGCATCGTCGAGCGAGCCATCAAGCAGCACGCTCGCCTCGACGTTTCGGCTCATCGCCGCCTTCGTGAGATTTGGGCTCCCGACCACGCAGCGTATGCGTTGCCCGTTACGAAACAGGTAGACCTTCGGGTGGAACAGGTCGCCCGTAGGAGGAACGACGGCTGCGGCCGCTAGCGCTGCTGCCCGCTCAAGCACCTCGGGCTGCGTCTGGAACATATGAGTGCCGACAACGAAGTGCTCGAACTTCGAGCTGTCTTTCATCGCTGCCTCGAAGACCGCGTTCTCGGTCGCCCAGGCTACTGCCCATTGCATCGAGTCGCAGTTCTCAACCAGTGCTATGAGTGTCGACTGCGTCTGCGAAGCCGACAGGAACTTCACATCCATCTCTGCTTTCCCTCGTGTTTCTACTTAACTAAGTCCGGTACGCTTCTGGGAGCGTCAGGAGAGGCGGACTGCTCGTGCAGCGACCGGCATGTAGAGCCATCGCTCGCTCACGGGCTTGCCGGTCGCGTTGAGAAGGGCATGACCATAGGACTCGAGCTGCGGACCGTGCTCCGCCACCAGGTCCTCGTCTCTGGCTGAGCCACCGGGGTTCGACTTGTGGTCCATGAGAATCCAACTATCTGGCAGTTCAACCAGCAAGTCGATGCGGCCCCGGATACGAGTGCCGTTAGGGCCATTGGCTTCGATGGGCACTTCGACGTAAACGGGACAGTCAGGCCAGCGCTTGGCTACCCAAGCTTGGAACGCTGAGGTCTGGGTGCACACGGCATCCTTATCTACAGAATCAGCCACGGCCCAGATCTTCAGGATGCGCTCGACGTCAGGGGGAGAAATACCGCCAAGCACGCCGGCGCGTGCGATGCACAGGTGGAGCGCAGTGCCCAGCGATGCCATGTCGGGCTTGCCTGCCAGACTTAGCCGAACTCCGACGGCGTCGGTCTCGACAACTGTGAATGTACCGCCCGAAGCAGAACTCGGTCGGTGCCACAAAGGTTCGGCCTGCACGCGCGGACGAGCTGTAAACCAGTGGCAGGCCTCGGGGGCTGTGGAAGGTGGCTCCGCTGAGCACTCATCCTTGCTCCAGGACTTCGATAGTCTGGAGAGCTGCTTGCCTTCGGGTGTCGTTACGATTTCTGAGTCACCGAACAACAGCTCGGCTGCGCCTTGAATCTCGCCAACCCAGGCGCGGCCCGGTCCTGATTTACGCACGAAAGATAGTGCTACGTTTATGTCACGTGCGCGGGTCAGGCCCACGTATAGAAGACGCTTGTTCTCCGCCAATGCCTCTGCCTGCATGGCTTGGCCAGTTACGCTGGCTTCGGCATTGAGTGCGGCCTGGGGCTGGGACCGCTTACCCCAGCTCTTTAACCAGCAGTGGACGAAGCGGTTGGCGAGTGGCTGCTGCGGGTCGAAGCTTCCAACTGTCCTCGCGCGCACGCCCCAAAGCGAAGTACGTGCTATCGCATCGAGGCTTGTCAGCACGACAACTGGCCACTCCAGTCCCTTTGCCCCGTGATAAGTGAGAACCGAGACTGCGTTGCCTGCAGAAGTAGCCCGATTATCATCCTCTTGACTAGCGAGTTCATCCAGCCAACGAAGCATGCCACTTACCGTCGCTGGCCGCTTCGCGGCGACGCACTCGTCCTCGAAAGTCTTTCCGAGCTCAACCAGTGCCTCGACGTTTGACATCCGGTTGCGGCTCTCATGGGGGGAGGTGGACCATTGGCCGGCCAGTCTTGCTACTTGGGACTCAGCAGCGGCAAGTCGTAGCACCTCCAGTGGCGTCAAAGCCGTTAGCGTCGGGCGCAGTTTTTCCAATCGGGCGATCAGTTCATGAGCGCTATCGCCCGTCGTCAGCCACTCGTATGGCTTGGCCTCATCCGTGGCGAGGTGCTGCAGCCTGTCTGCAAGCCAGGTTTCGATCGGAGTGCTGTCGGCCAGTGTTATAACCAGCGCCGTGGCGACAGTGTCGGTTGGGTCGTTCATACGCCTCAGACAGGCCATGACATAGATGGCTTCGGCAGTCCCCAACAAGCCGGAGCGTGGGCTGGCTGACGGGATGCCCCAGCGGGTGAGTGAAGTGACGGCAAATTCGACCTGGTCGTTGTAGCGACACAACACTCCAATATCGCCGGCCTGAATCGGGCGGAGCTCCTTGGTGTCCTTGTCTTCGACCTTGGTCCCGGATTCCAACAGCTCGCGGATGGCCTGACCAATACATAGGTAATCCGAGTCGTTTCGACTGCTCTCGAAGTTCCAGTTCAATAGCGCAGGCTGGTCCGGAATGTCCTTGCGCAGTGACTGCAACCGAACCTGCTCGGGCGTCAGCTCGGGCTCAAATGCAGAGTTGAATAGACCATTGGTGAGCGAGACCAGGCTTTCGTTGGAGCGTCTGGAAGTGTCCAGGGCCTTCCCTACGATTCCGCCCCAGTCCTTGATGGCATTGAGAACGCCGGAAATGAGGCTTGCGTCAGTACCGCGGAAGCCGTAGATAGCCTGTTTGGGGTCGCCGACCCACACCGACTTCTTAGCTAGCTTGGCCAGCTCGATGAAAAGCGCCAGTTGGAGCGGGCTGGTGTCCTGGAACTCATCAATCATGATCAGATCCAGTTCTGCAGCCAAGACTTCACGGACAGCTGGCTTTGTCCTCAACGCACGTAGCAGCAACACCTCTTGGTCGCTGAAGTCGACGGCACCCAGCGCCTTCTTAGCCTGCTCATATGCATTGAGAACGTCGGCGGCTAGGTTGAAGACGTGGTCAAGGTACTGGCGGACCTCGGCATGAAAAGCCGGGTGAGACTCATGGGCCTGCGCTGCGGATTTGACTGGTGCTACGATATCTCTGACTTTGGCGCCGGCGTCGAACCCGGCTGCACCGATCCAGTCTGGCCAGCTCCAGCGGCCTTCACGGAAGAGTCGATCCAGCTTCTGGAGTCCCTCTAGGCCTTTTAATAGGTTGTCTGCAACTTTGACATCGGCAGCTTGCTGCTGTTCTACGTATGCCGCCACTCCCCTGTACGCTTCGGCCAGCGCAGTCGCCAATGCTTCGGTCGGATCCACCCCCGTAGCCGGAGTAGGCCAATTCGTGAGCATCGCGTCTGCATTCTGGGAACCCATCACTCGAAGTTCATCCGGCCCGATATCGTTGTCGAGCGCGGCCTTAACGACAGCCTCAACAGTCTTGGACCAGTCCGCCTGCTCGATACCGAACCGCTCTGTGAGCCGAACCAGTTCCGTTTGAGCGTCGGCTTCCATCGACTCTGCAAGTGTAGCTTTGAGCAGTCTCTTGGATTGACCTTCGCCCAATACAGTCTGATCGGGAGAAAGCCCCAGCTCAAAGCAGAACCGCTTGAGCATCTGGCCGCAAACGCTATTGACGGTGCCCAAGCGGGCCTGGCCGATAGCTGTGGCCAGGTCGATACGGCCCTTTTCAAGCAGCCAGGAGCGAGCGCGTTCACGCAGCTCGGTAGCGGCCTTCACGGTGAAGGTCGTGGCCAAGATGGCGTGAGGGCGGGCTGTGCCCGACTCTAGGGCTTGGGCGAGTGTTTCAGTCAGCTTGTAGGTCTTGCCACTGCCGGCGCCTGCACTGATGAATTCGATGTTGTTCATCATTTCCAGCCTCCCAGCAAGATAAGGTGGTCTCGGTCCCATTTGCTTGGACCTTTGACCGGAAGGGTTCCCTCAGGGCCCTGGAACTCGTCGCTCGGATCTTCCGGAACGACTTCGATGGTCCCTTCATCCAGTTGTTCCTTGCGCCATTTCCACGTAGCGCGCGCGCGGTCTAGTATGCTGGAGACGGTTGCGCCGTCCGGCGGTCTTCTAACCTGCGCTTTTGGGAAAATGTCAGCAGCGCTGATGTACAGTCCGCCGCTTTCTAGGATGAAGTAGCCAAGCGCAGCGGGTGCGACACCGCTTGTTTGCTCTATAAGGCTGGAGTAGAGGGCCAACTGTAGGTGTTCACCAGAGCGAAGCAGCCCGGCGTAGTAGGTATCGCCTCTCCATTTTATGTCCACGGCGACAGTTCGCTTGTCACCAAGCGTGACCAAGAGGTCAATTTTGCCGATCAGCGGGACTGCTCCCAAGGTTCCTCTGAGCTCCACCTCCGTCTGAACCTGAACGGCACCAGCGAGCCTGAGGTGATCGAGGAGACTGCCGATGGCTAGTTCGCAAACCTTCCGGAAGTGCTGCTGCGTTACTCCTGCGCCCTGCATGAGTAGTACAGCGCCTTCAGTCAGCAAGAGCGAGTCTGCTTCGGCGCGGAACCACGCAAGGGCATCGGAGTTTGACAAACTCAAGGCATCGTTGTGCGCGAAGAGTTTCTCGAGTACCCGATGAGCGAGGATACCCAGCAAGCGGTTGTCCTCATCCACCGCCAGGACGGAGGTCGGATCCAGCTTCGCCACTCGTTTCAGAACGAATAGGGCTGCGTCATTGAAGAGTTCGTTGAGCGTAGTGAACGACTGTAAAACGTCGCCGAGCTGCACGGGATGAGGGAGTTGGATGTGTCGTGGAGTAGCTGGCAGCGACTGAGGTGCAAGCACCTCAGCGGTTACCCCGAGAAGTGTGGAGTCGAGTGCAATGTCCAGGTCAAGCGAAGCGGACTCGATATCCGGTACGAGCTTCTTAAGAATCTGGCGAATCGGATGTACTTCTGTACCGGGGGGAGGGCAGACGATGATGAATCTTTTTCTCGCAGCAAGTAGTGGCCGCAGCCACTTCAGTGCTAACGATACAAGCTCACGCGCCGGGTCTCGCAACTGCACACCTAATTGAGTAAGAGCGTTCACCTCGGCAGGAGACCAAGGCAGAGGCGAGGGCAGGGCAGGCGTAGATGGCATCCACCAGATCACCTCATCAGCTGCTTCGATGCACGCGGCTGCGGTGCTGGTCGAGCGCATGCAACCGACATGGGAAACCGCTGCGGGGTTGGTTGCCCCTGCGGGCGTGGCGTGGGCGACCAACTGCTCGACTTGCCGAGGCAGCACCGTGGCCAACCCTTGCCGAGCCAGCTCGATCAATGCTTCATGGACAGCCGCACATTGGCTATGCGCCGCCGTAAAACTCGCCGCATCAGCGGATTCACCTGAGAGGCGAAGCCGCATAGCCTCCTTCATCCGGGCGACGCGAGCAATCAGTGCATCGACCGGCACTCCATCGGTGCGTGACCAGCGCTCTGACTCCAGCCAGAAGGTAATTTCATCTGCTACTTCCTGGGCATTGTTACCCGCTGCGATCTTGGCCTTAGCCGCCGTCCAGGCTTCGCTCCCAATTCCAGGCTGCTTGGCGACAGCACGAGCGAGCCTGCTTCTCGCAGGACGACTGAATGGGCCCACTGGGTGCGTCAGGAAATCCAGCAGTCGGTTCATGTCTATTGGTTCCCAGCACATTTCCAAGGCAAGGATTAGTGCCTGTAGGGCTGGGCGGAGCTGACTAGGGCGTTCGAACCCGCAGTTGACCCCGCCGGTCGCGGACAGCGACACATCTAGCGAGTCGCCCGCCTCCTCAGCCAGGATCAGCCGGTCGCCGGGCTGGTGCGAGTGCTGTGCGCTCAACCAGTGTTCGGCGGTCGTGGCCGCGAGAGCGTGCACTAGCAAGACACTCCCGTCGGTCTGCACGGTCAGATTGCCCGCGGAGCCTCCAGCCAGAACGGTTAGGGCTTGCTCTTGCAACGCACGAAGTTGGCCTTCTCCCTGTGGCTCGGGAAGTCGGACTTCGACCGCTGGCAGGCGCTCGAGCACCTGCCGCCAGAGAAGCGGGAAATCCTCGGGCGGGTCAACCAGGTGAACTGACTTGATGGGGCCGGGGGCGGACGCACTCAGAGCCTGTATCACCAGGTGCAAGCGATCGGCCTCTCCGGGCGGCAGCGTTTCGAGAGCTGCCTTTTCAATGGCGGCAAGCTCCTGGATTCGCGAAGCATGCTCTGGATTAGCGCTGCCGTCCCAACCGCCAAGCCGCCACTCGTCACGCCAGGCCAGGAGGCGCGCAGCCGTACCAATACTGTCGGCCTTCAGGGACTCACTGTAAAAGCGCGAGTTGTTGTCATGGACGCGCAGCAGGCCAGAGTAGATGGTCACGCGTCTGGCCTTGGACGCTTCTGGCGCGCTTAGACCAAGGTAGGTCTCCAGCAGGGACAGGAATCCGAGGCGGCCCACTATCGGGGTATTGAAGAAGTTCGTCGGGGACGGACCCTGACGGGTATCCAAGAAAAGGCCAAAAGTGATGTGCATGCTAAGGTTGACTTCCTTGACGACAATCCAATGCAGGCGTCCTATTGCATCTTGTTCCCCTGCTCCTAGTCGACAAGACTATCCGAAAGCAACCATATACGTACGACGGAAAATTGCTGAGAGCGGCTGTCAGACCACGACTGCCTGTGTGTCAGATATCGCAGCAAGGCAGACAAGGAACTGCGCTTACTGAATTTTTGCTCTTTACCGTTAGCAGCCTTTGTCCAACTAGAGGTCTGGTAAAGCCTGCTGGCCCCTGGAGTGAGCAGCCGACTTTTGGCAGCGTTTTGAAAAGCGTCGGAGTAATACCTGAATTCAGCTTGGCGACTTACACTTGAAATATTAATTGCACAGGAGGTATCACTCGGTTGCTCACGCACTTTGGCAGAGGAGAGCATCTCATCGGCCTACCTTCACACCGCGGTGTGTGGGAACAACAACGGGGGACTTTTCTAGAAGGGAACTGTTGGACTTCAGGCTGGGGGCATCCTTTTCAAACCATCCAACGTATGCCCTCAGATGTGCCCCCAATGTTGCAATCTACCGGAAGTGAATGGAACTCCATGGTTTGTGGAAAGGCAGAAATGATCAGCTAAACAGCCTGCCCGACAACGCCTAAAGACTCTCAGGATCGCCAAAAAACATCTGTATCCGCGACCGCAACCACCGCTCCCCCGGATCATTGTCCTGCGCCCCACGCCACGCCATGTGCAGCTCGAACCCTGGCATCTCCAACGGCAGGTCTTCCGCCCGCACCCCACCCGCCGCGGTCAACGCCTCGGCCGTGTAGTCCGGTACCGTGGCCACGATGTCCGTGCCCGACAGCAACGTGCTCAAACCGTTGAACTGCGGCACCGCCAGCACCACATGGCGCTTGCGTTCAAGTTTCTCCAGCTCCGTATCGATGAACCCGCTCAGGTCGCCGGCGAACGACACCAGGGCATGGGGGCGGGCGCAGAAGTCGTCGAGGCTGATGGGCCCCGGCATGGTGTCGGCGCGCAGCAGTTTCGGCTGGCTGCGGCGCAGGATCTTGCGCTTGGCGTTGGCGGGCAGGTCGTTGGTGTAGCTGACCGCGATGGAGATTTCGCCCGAGGCCAGCAGTGGCGGGGCGAGGATGTAATTGACGCGGCGAATGACCAGGACGATGCCCGGGGCTTCGGCGCGCAGGCGCTTGAGCAGTTGCGGCAACAGGGCGAATTCGACGTCGTCGGACAGGCCGATGCGGAACACCGCGGTGCTGGTGGCGGGGTCGAACTCCGAGGCGCGGCTGACGGCCGTCGAGATGGAGTCCAGGGCAGGGGACAGCAGGGCGAAGATCTCCACGGCGCGGGCCGAGGGCTCCATACTGCGCCCGGTGCGCACGAACAGCGGGTCATCGAACAGGCTGCGCAGGCGTGACAGGGCGGCGCTGATGGCCGGCTGGCCCAGGAACAGTTTCTCGGCGGCGCGGGTCACGCTGCGCTCGTGCATCAGCGTTTCGAAGACGATCAGCAGGTTGAGGTCGACGCGGCGCAGGTCGTTTCGATTCATCGGGTTCGCTTCACGGCAAAGGTGACAAATGGTTCATGGGTGAATCTTACGGGCAAAGGCTGTTAACCTGCACCGGTAAATTCAGTTTTGCCTGGGGCGCAATTCATCGCGCAATCAATGTCAGGCATGTCGACTATTAATGGCCACGGGTGGTCGAACGGCCAAAGCCCGGATAAAGTTCATGGCATTAGAGGTTCAAAAGGCGAGGTTTGCGATGTCCCGCACCATCCGTTTTCACAAGTTTGGCCCGGCCGAAGTGCTCAAGTGCGAAGAGCATGCGGCCGCCTTGCCCGGCCCGGGCGATGTGCAGGTGCGTGTCGAGGCGATCGGCATCAGCTGGTATGACGTGCTCTGGCGTCAGAACCTGGCGCCGTCCCAGGCTCGCCTGCCCGCAGGCCTTGGCCATGAAATGGCCGGCGTGGTCACTGCCGTCGGCGAGGGCGTTGATGCCTTTGCCGTGGGTGACAAGGTCGCCAGCTTCCCGGCTGAAAGCCCCAACGAATACCCGGTGTACGGGGAGAGCATCGTGCTGCCGGCACTAGCGCTGACTCGTTACCCGGACGTGCTGACCCCGGTCGAGGCGGCGGTGCATTACACGCCGTACCTGATCGCGTCGTTCGCCTACACCGAGCTGGCCCGGGCCAAACCCGGGCAGGTGGCGCTGGTCACCGACGCCAGCCATTGCGCCGGGCCCTCCTTCGTGCAACTGGGCAAGGCCCTGGGGCTCAAAGTGGTGGCGGCCACCAAGGCGCCGGATGAGCGCGAGTACCTGCTGTCGCTGGGCGCCGCCAAGGTGATCGTCACCGAGGAGCAGGACCTGCTGATAGCGATCAACAAGTACACCGACGGTCGTGGCGTGGACATGGTCCTGGACGGCTTGGGCGGCCCGCAGATGTCGATTCTGGGTGACGTGCTCGCCCCGCGTGGCAGCCTGATCCTGTATGGCCTGCAAGGCGGCAACCAGACCCCGTTCCCGGCCTGTGCGGCGTTTCAGAAGAACATTCAGTTCTACGTGCACTGCCTGGGCAACTTCACCGGCAAGCCGGAACTGGGCATCAGCCAGGACCAGGCGGCGCTGCAGCGGGCGCTGCGCGAGATCAACCAGCTCACCGCCGACCGCGTGCTGGTGCCGCAGATCACCCGAGTGTTTCCCTTCGAGCAGTTCGTAGAGGCGCACCGGTTGATGGACGAGTGCCCGTGTGGTGGGCGAATCGCGTTGAAGGTCGGCTAGGCGCGCGCTGCGGGCCCGGGCGAAGCTCGGGAAGCGGTTGGCGTGATTCGTTACGGCACTGCGCGGCGCCTGCTCTCGAGCCGGCGCCGGGCCCACAGGGTGGCGCCTCATCGTGCGCACCTGTGCTTCAGGCGCAATGCCTAAAGCAGTCCCCATTCAAAGCCTGAAAATTCCCAAACTTCCAGCGAAATTTCCCACAAATTAAGGCATCCACTCCGTGCGACCCCTCTAGCACGGCGTTTCTTCTTGTCCTAACTTGGGCATGTTTAAACTGTACTGGTTTTCGTCGACTATCTGTTGCTGTTATTTCCCTTCTCGCCCTGACTACCATTTACCTTCGAATCAGCTCAGGGACTGAGACATGCCCTTCAATTTTATCTGCGAATGCCCGCGAAGCCCGGGCTTGAGCCCGCGCGCGCCGCCGTGTCGGATAATGTCCTGTGCGTGTTAATTATGCGTAGGAAGTTGTAGGAATGTTCTTAGGATTATAAAACATCACCCTCAGGGTATTCAGCAGTGGCCAGTCAAAACGTCAGTCTTATTCATCTCCAGGCCATGCAAGGCATCTACCAGCAAGTACTGGAGAAGTTGCTGGCGCATTTCACCCATGCCCAACGGTCGGCGTTGTTGTTGCTGGTGCAGCGTATTGGCGTGGCGGCGGGCGGTTTCGACCGCCTGGCACGGTTCAAGGTGCTGCTGGCCCATGGTGGTGGCAGCAACAGCGGCCAGTGCCTGGCGCTGCTGCGCGCGGCACAGCTGAGCCTGGCCGTGCGCAACCCCGGAACCTTCGTGCTGCGGGTGGCTACATACCGCCATTCGGGGATGGACCAGGCGGTGATGGACAACATCGAGCGCGGTTACGCGGCGCTGTCGTTGCACGATGACCCGCGCGTGGAACTGCTGGTAGTCGATGACCAGCAGGTAGTGGATTACGACGCGCTGGCGCCGTTGTCGCCCGCGACGCGGCTGCGCAACCGCACCGACCTGCTGGTCAACGGCCATCTCAGCGGCGGTGATGGTCGAGCCAGCCTCTGCCACGGCTGTTACCTGGGGCGCGCGGATTTCTACCGGCGAGCCCTGGCGTGGGAGGGTGGCGTGCACGCCATGGCCTGTGTCGAGTCGCCGGCCCGCCAGCGCCGCTACCTGGCCTGGGGCTTGCGGGTGGCGCGCAGCGCAGGCCTGCCCCCGCGAGTGGGCAGCGAAGGCGGCGAGGGTGCCCTTGAGGTCATCGGCCAACTGGGCGACGCGTACTACCGCCAGTTATACGGCGACAAGCTCACCGTGCGCCGCCTGCCGCGCAGCAAACCCCCGGTTCAATTGCTGCCCATGCATGACCTGCTGGCGGTGGCACCGGAGCAGCACTGGCGGCTGCTGGTGGATTTTCTGGGTTTTCGCTTCTCCGCCCTGGCACTGGGGTTCAGCGAGACGGCGTGCGCCAACCCGCTGCTGATGGCGCACCTGCGGGGGTTGCGGGCCGAACAGCTGGAGCGGCGCAACTATGCCGAAGGGGTCGAAGAGTACCTGCGGGCGGCGCGCCAGTTGATGGCACGCAAAGGCATGCCTGCTCACCTGGTGGACCTGATGCTGTCGGCCTATGACGACCCGCACAAGTCCCAGGAGCGCCGCGCGCTGGCGCAGGCTCATGCGCTGACCAATTACCAGGTCGATGAGGCGCAACTGGTGTGCCTGTTGTTCGCGCCCTTTGTCGAGGGGGGCAAGGGCCTGGCGCGCTTCCTGCGCTGCCGCCATCCCGAGCGAGTGGATTGGCTCGGGCAGTTGCATCAAGTGCTGCAAGGGGGGCGAGGTTCGGCGGAGCAGGTTCGCTGGCTGGCCGCCGTCAGCGGCCTGCCGATTCAGGCGTTGCGTCGCCTCTATGGCCAACGCCCCAGCCTCGGCCCCGGGCAGCAGACATTGATCGCACGGGTGGTGGCGGCTGACCCGGACAGCGCCAGCATCCAGGTCACCGACCTGGCCACGGGGCAATCCAGAACCGAACGGGTATGCGGGCGTTGAGCATGACGATCAAGTCTAAAACCGGGTTTGCCTACCAGGCGGTCTACCGTTACCTGTCGGCGCTGATCGAGGAGGGTGAGCCCGATGTGCCCTTCAGGCTTCCGTCGCTGCGGGCACTGGCTGGCCGGCTGGGTGTATCGGTGTCGACCATTCAGTACAGCTACACCCTGCTGGAACGCGAAGGGCGTGTGTATGCCTTGGCCAAGTCCGGCTACTACGCCCGGCCCCCGGCGCGAGTGGCGCTGGCACCGGACGGCAGCGACCTGCTGCAGCGCCTGCAGGCCGGGCAACGGCGGCAGTCGGGTAGCCTCGCCCCCTTGCTGGCGCTTGATGGCCCGCTGCTGCGGCTGGAACGCCAGGTGCAGCGCCAGT
Organism: Pseudomonas sp. RIT-To-2; assembly: GCF_029623465.1. Taxonomy (NCBI): domain Bacteria; kingdom Pseudomonadati; phylum Pseudomonadota; class Gammaproteobacteria; order Pseudomonadales; family Pseudomonadaceae; genus Pseudomonas; species Pseudomonas sp. RIT-To-2. The sequence goes on from NZ_JAPYKM010000004.1 coordinate 86,876, forward strand.
ACGCCACGTTGCCCGGCCCCGCCTGGAACCCCTGTGGCGACCCCGAGTTGCGCCGGGCCCTTGCTGGCCGCTATACCCAGAGTGGTGCCCACCAGTGGCACGCCGACCACGTGTACCTGGGCAGCGACCTGCGCGGGGTGCTGGACATCACCTTCGAGGCCTTGGGGCTTGCCGGGCAGACAGTGCTGGTGGCAACGCCCGGGTGCCCGCTGATTCTGCAGGCATTGCAACTGGCAGGCGCCAACCTGGTCGAGTTGCCGCTCAGTGATAACGGGCGCCTCGACCTGGCGGCGGTGCGCGACCAACTGAACGCAGGGCCGGTGCGGTTGCTGGTGCTGGACGCGGTGTTCGGCGCGGTGCAGGGCCAGTGCATGCCTGAGGACGACCTGGAGGCGATGGCCAAACTGTTGAACCGCCACGATGTGCGCCTGCTGGAGAATGACGTGCAGGGTGAGTTGTGCTTCAGCACGGCGCGCCCGCTGCGCGAACGGCTGGCCAGCCATCGGGTGCTGATCCTTGGCTCCCTGGAGCCGTGGTTGGGGGCCGAGGCCTCGTTTGCCTATCTCGTGGCCGGGGGGGCCGGCAAAGCGCTGAGCGGGGCATTCCAGCGGCGCGCCCTGCGCCTGCCGCCGCTGCGTCAGAAAGCCGTGGCGCGCCTGCTTCAGCAAGGCCTGCTGGACGAGCAACTGCCGGCGTTGCGCATGCGCCTGCAGCAACAATTGTGGCGGCTGGACCGTCAGGTACGCAGCCGGCTGGGCCGTTACCTGCTGGCTTTTCACCCAGTGGGCGGTACGGGTTTGTGGTTGCGCAGCCGCTACCCGCTGGACATGCGCAAGGTGTTCGAACGGTTGTTGCCCCAGGGGTTGCTGATCGAGCCGGGCCCGCTGTTCAGCACCCAGGGCTTGCATGAGCGTTACCTGCGCATTGGCGTGCAGGGACTGGCCGAGGTCAGCCATGGCCCTTTGCTCAATGCCCTTGCTCAAGCGCTGGTGGAAGAGCACAAGGGGCTCGCGCTGGCCAACCATTGACCCGAAACAGGCGTACCGTACCCTGGCGCGGCCTTGCGGCCACTGCTGCTAACGTACACATCGCTTGCAGCGCGGACGCCGTGCCGCCATCGGTCCAAAAGTCTTTGCCAAGCGACCAGGTCTGTATGTATAACCAGTGCCTTTCCACAAGGCCTCTGCGTAGAACACCGTGACCCCCGGCAATCTGGACGACCCGTTTTATTACCTGATCAACTTTCAGCGTGTGCTGGACTGGCTGACGCATCGTTATGCCGATCTGCTGGACGCACAGGAAGCCCGGTTCATCAGTGGCTTCGCCGCAGTACCGCGCGAGTCCCAGGCGCTGCTGGTTCGGATGGTCATGCGCAAGGGCCCGCTGTACCGGGCCAGCAAGCTCAATTATGAAGAGATCGGTCCGGCCCGCCAGGCCGTGCTGCCGCTGCTCGCCCATGGCTGGGTAGACAGCCAGAGCCCGTTGAGCCTTGTGCAGCTGTCCGACGTGCTGCAGAAAGCCGAACTGCTGGCGCTGTTCAAGGGCCGCGCTTCGTTGCGCAAGGCTGAGCTGCTGGCCCTGTGGCTGGAGAGCGCGCCTGAACCGCAGCCCTTCATGGCGTGGTGCCCGGATATGGACGATGCGGTCTATTCACTGCCGGTACGGCCCTTGTGCGAGCGCTTGCGCCTGCTGTTCTTCGGCAACCTGCGCCAGGACTGGTCTGAATTCGTGCTGGCCGACCTCGGGGTCTACCGGTACGAACAGGTAGAATTGCACCCGGCCTCCCGGGGCCTGCAGAGCCGCGCGGATATCGACTTCTGCCTGGCCCTGCAAGCTTGCCGCCAGGCGCTGGAGGAGGGCACCGAACTGGCGTTGTTACTCCAGCAACTGGCGGGCCTGCAAAGCACCAACCCCTGGCTGCTGGGCCGCCGCGAGCGGCTGTTGTTTGCCGTGGGCCAGCAATGCGAGCGCCAAGGCCTGCTGGACGATGCCCTGGGAATTTATGCCCAGTGCGCCTACCCCGGCGCCCGTGCCCGGCGTATCCGGGTGCTGGAGCGCAGCGAGCAGCACCAGGCTGCCCTGGCCCTGGCAGAGGCCGCGGCCCTGGCGCCGGAGAGCGCCGCCGAGGCGCAGCAGCTGCCCCGCATGCTGCCCAGGCTGCGGCGCAAGCTGGGACTGCCAGCGCTGCCGAAAACGAAAAAGCCGGTGGTCAATGAATGGCAACTGGCGCTTGCGCCGGAGCCTGGCGTCAGTGTCGAACTGCGTGTGGCCCTGCACCTGGATCAGGAGCAGGCGCCGGTGCATTACGTGGAGAACAGCCTGATCAACTCGCTGTTCGGCCTCTTGTGCTGGCCGGCGATTTTCGCCGCCGTCCCGGGCGCGTTCTTTCACCCTTTCCAGAGCGCCCCGGCCGACCTGCACCAGGCCGATTTCCGCCAGCGTCGTGCCGAGCAGTTCGAGGCGTGCTTCGCCCAACTGCACGATGGGCGTTATCAGGACAGCATCCGTACCTGCTACCGGGAAAAATGGGGCCTGCAATCGCCCTTCGTGCATTGGCAGGCCATCAGCGAGCCGCTGCTGGAGCTGGCCCTGCAATGCTTGCCGGCCGAGCACCTGCACCATTGTTTCGAGCGGTTGCTGCAGGACATCGCCGCGAACCGCGCGGGCATGCCTGACCTGATCCAGTTCTGGCCCCAGGAACGACGCTACCAGATGATCGAAGTCAAAGGGCCCGGCGACCGCCTGCAAGACAACCAGCTGCGCTGGCTGGAGTTCTGCGCGCGCCATGCCATGCCCGTGCAGGTCTGCTACGTGCAATGGGCGCTGGCATGAGTTACCGCGTGGCGGTACGGGCCCTGTGCGAGTTCACCGCCAAGGTCGGCGACCTGGACCTGCGCTTCACGCCCTCGCCGACGGCCCAGGAGGGGATGGCCGGGCACCGGCGCGTCACGGCTGGGCGCGGCGCCGGTTACCAGAGCGAAGTGGCGCTGGAAGGTACCTATCAATCCTTGCAGGTGCGCGGCCGCGCCGATGGCTATGACCCGGCGCGCAACCGCCTGGAAGAAATCAAGACCCACCGTGGCGACCTGGAGCGCCAGCCTGCCAACCATCGGCAGTTGCACTGGGCTCAGGCGCGGGTATACGGCTGGCTGCTGTGCCAGCGCGACGGGCTGGCGCAGCTCAACCTGGCGCTGGTGTACCTGGACGTCGACAGCGACCGCCAGACCTTGATCGAAGAACAGTGGCAGGCCAGCCACCTGGAGGCGTATTTCCACCAGCAGTGCGCCCTGTTCCTGGCCTGGGCCGAGGCTGAAATGCAGCGTGCCGGCGTGCGTGACCAGGCGCTGGTGGCGTTGAAGTTTCCCCATGGCGAGTTTCGCCTGGGCCAGCGCGACCTGGCGGAAACCGTCTACAAGGCGGTCAGCACCGGCCGTTGCCTGATGGCTCAGGCCACTACCGGTATCGGCAAGACCCTGGGCACCCTGTTTCCCATGCTCAAGGCGCTGGTGCCTCAGCAATTGGACAAGGTGCTGTTCCTCACTGCCAAGACCCCAGGGCGGCAACTGGCCCTGGAGGCCTTGCGCCAGATCGGCGCCAGTGCGCCGGACCTGCCATTGCGCAGCCTGGAACTGGTGGCCCGGGACAAGGCCTGCGAATACCCGGACAAGGCCTGCCACGGCGATTCGTGCCCGTTGGCCAAGGGCTTTTACGACCGGTTGCCGGCGGCCCGCGCCGCAGCGGTGCAACTGCGCCTGCAAGACCAGCAGGCGGTGCGCGAAGTCGCCCTGGCCCACCAGGTGTGCCCCTATTACCTGAGCCAGGAACTGGCCCGCTGGGCCGATGTGGTGGTGGGCGATTACAACTACTATTTCGACCTCAACGCCTTGCTGTTTGGCCTGGCCCAGGCCAACCAGTGGCGCCTGGCGCTGTTGGTCGACGAGGCGCACAACCTTGTGGAGCGAGCCCGCGGCATGTACAGCGCCAGCCTCGACCAGTACCACCTGGGCGTGCTGCGCCGCGACCCGCCCGCGCTGCTGAAAAGCCCCTTGCAGAAGCTCAACCGCGAATGGAATGCCCTGTACAAGGACCAGTTGGGGCCCTATCAGGCCTACGCACACCTGCCGGACCGCTTCGTGCAGGCCTTGCTGCGCTGTGTCAGTACCTTGGGCGAACTGTTCAACGAGCAGCCCACCGGGCTGGATCGTGCCTGGCTGGATTTCTATTTCGATGCCCTGCAATTCACCCGGGTGGCCGAGCTGTATGGCGAGCACTATGTGTTCGATATCCAGCAGCGCGAGGGGTCAGGGCGCAAGCGTCAGGCGCAGTTGAACCTGCGTAACGTGGTCCCGGCACCGCTGAGCGGCCCGCGCCTGAAAGCGGCCCGCAGTGCGGTGCTGTTCTCCGCGACCCTCAGCCCGCAGCATTATTTCGCCGACCTGCTGGGATTGCCGGCGGACTGCGCCTGGATCGACGTGCAGTCGCCCTTCAGCGCGTCGCAATTGGACGTGCGCATCGTCGACAGTATTTCAACCCGCTTCAATCACCGGCGTGCCTCCCTGGCACCCATCGCCGCGTTGATCGCCGAGCAGTTTTCCCGCCAGCCCGGCAACTACCTGGCGTTCTTCAGCAGTTTCGATTATCTGCAACAGGTGGCCGAGGTCATGGCCGCCCAGTATCCCGACGTGCCGTTGTGGTTGCAGGGGCGCAAGATGGACGAGGCCCAGCGCCGGGACTTTCTCGGCCAGTTCAGTGATCACAGCCAGGGCGTGGGCTTCGCCGTGCTGGGTGGAGCGTTTGGCGAGGGCATCGACCTGCCTGGCAAGCGCCTGATCGGCGCGTTCATCGCCACCTTGGGCCTGGCGCAGTTCAACCCGGTCAACGAACAGCTCAAGGCGCGCATGGGCGAAGTGTTCGGCGCCGGTTACGACTACACCTACTTGTATCCCGGGTTGCACAAAGTGGTGCAGGCGGCGGGCAGGGTGATCCGCGGCCAGCAGGACCAGGGCGTGGTGGTGCTGATTGATGACCGCTTCAGCGAAGGGCGGGTGAAAGCGTTGCTGCCGCGGTGGTGGGCGGTCTGAGCGCTTTGTGTCAATTTTCCTGCAATACGGATCGAAGCCGTCGCGTTGCGGTCAAACTGCCAGTAAACTGACCCCTTAGTGTCCACGATTTCCCTTTTCAGAGGTTATGCATGAAGCTCAGTCCATTGGCGGGTAAGCCGGCTCCAGCGAACGTGCTGGTCGATATTCCGCGACTGGTAACCGCCTACTACACCGTCCAGCCCGATGCCAGCGAAGCCACCCAGCGCGTGGCCTTCGGTACTTCCGGGCACCGGGGCAGTTCGTTTGATGCAAGCTTCAACGAGTGGCACGTTCTGGCCATCAGCCAGGCTATCTGCCTGTACCGCCAGGCCCAGGGCATCGATGGCCCGCTGTACCTGGGGGCAGACACCCACGCGCTGTCGACCCCGGCCGCCGCCAGTGCCCTGGAAGTGCTGGCTGCCAACGGTGTGCAGGTGATGATCTCGCACAATGACGAGTACACCCCGACCCCGGCCGTGTCCCATGCCATCCTGTGCTACAACAAGGGCCGTAGCCAGGGCCTGGCCGACGGCATCGTCATCACGCCGTCTCACAACCCGCCGCAAAGCGGTGGCTTCAAGTACAACCCGCCCAATGGCGGTCCGGCTGACAGCCATGTGACCAAGTGGATCGAAGCCAAGGCCAACGAGCTGCTGGCCGACGGCCTCAAGGGCGTCAAGCGCATCGGCCACGAGCAAGCGCTGAAGGCGAGCACCACTCACCGTCACGACTACCTCAATACCTATGTCGCCGACCTGGGTAACGTGATCGACCTGGTCGCCATCCGCAACGCAGGCCTGCGCCTGGGCGTGGACCCCCTGGGGGGCGCCGGGGTCAACTACTGGGCGGCCATCGCCGAGCACTACGCGCTGAACCTGGACGTGGTCAACACCCACGTTGACCCGACGTTTCGTTTCATGTGCGTGGACTGGGACGGCCAGATCCGCATGGACCCGTCCTCGCCGTACGCGATGCAGGGCCTGATCGGCCTCAAGGACCGCTTCGACGTGGCCTTCGCGTGCGATCCGGACCACGACCGCCACGGCATCGTCACCCCCAACGGTGGCCTGCTGGCGCCGAACAACTACCTGGCGGTGGCCATCGACTACCTGTTCCAGAACCGTCCGAACTGGCGTGCCGATGCGGCCGTGGGCAAGACCGTGGTCAGCAGTGGCCTGATCGACCGCGTGACCGCGCGCCTGCGCCGTCGCCTGTACGAAGTGCCGGTGGGCTTCAAGTACTTCGCCGATGGCTTGTTTGACGGCTCCCTGGGCTTTGGTGGCGAGGAAAGCGCCGGTGCCTCGTTCCTGCGTCGTGACGGCAGCGTCTGGGCCACCGACAAGGACGGCCTGATTCCGTCGTTGCTGGCGGCGGAAATCACTGCCCGCACCGGCCGCAACCCAGGCCTGGCTTACCAGGAACTGACCCGCGACCTGGGCGAGCCTTTCGCCACCCGTGTCGAAGCCAAGGCCAACCCGCAGCAGAAAGCGCTGCTGGGCAAGCTGTCGCCGGAACAGGTCAAGTCCACCGAGCTGGCAGGCGAGCCGATCGAGCAGATCCTCAGCCACGCGCCTGGCAACAACCAGGCCATTGGTGGTTTGAAAGTGATGACCGCCAACGGCTGGTTCGCCGCACGGCCGTCGGGTACCGAGGATATCTACAAGATCTACGCCGAAAGCTTTGTCGACGAGGCGCACCTGCAGCGCCTGGTAGCGGAAGCCCAGGTATTGGTGGACGCGGCGATCAGCTGATACCGCGCCAGCACGAAAAAGGGCCTGCATCGCTGCAGGCCCTTTTCGTTTTCACGCTACATCCACCAGCACGATCTCGGCATCTTCGATGGCTGTGACACGCAGTACGCGCTCGTCCTCCACGGCCACACCGTCCCGTGCGACGGCCCGCACGCCGTTGACTTCGATCACGCCCGTGGCCGGTACCAGGTAGGCCTTGCGGCCAGCGTCTACCGCGTACTCGGCGGTTTCCCCGGCTTTCAGGGTAGCCGCCACCAGGCGGCCGTCGGCGCGGATGCGCAGGCTGACGTCATCGTCGGCACGGCCACTGGCCAGGGTCACGAAGCCTTCGCCACGTTCGCCTTTGGGAAACGGCCGGGCGCCCCACGAAGGTGCTTCGCCACGCTTGTCCGGGATGATCCAGATCTGGAAGATCCGGGTCGGGCCGGGTTCGAGGTTGTACTCGCTGTGGACGATACCGGTCCCTGCACTCATTACCTGCACGTCGCCGGCTTCGGTACGGCCCTTGTTACCCAGGCTGTCCTGGTGGGTGATGGCGCCTTCACGCACATAAGTGATGATTTCCATGTCGCGGTGCGGGTGTTGCGGGAAACCGGTGCCGGGGGCGATCACGTCATCGTTCCACACCCGCAGGTTGCCCCAGTTCATGCGTTTTGGGTCATGGTACTCGGCGAAGGAAAAATGGTGATGGGCGTCGAGCCATCCGTGGTTGGCGCCACCCAAGGACGCGAAAGGTCTTAACTGGATCATGGTGCTCTCCTCAAGTGGGTAATCTGAATCACGGGGCTAGTGTCTCGCGTCCATAGATCGAAAAAAAGCGTAAAATATTCGACAAACCAATCTACTATATCGATATATATGTGTTCACGCTGTGGGACCGGGCGAAGCTCGGGAAGGGTTCGCTGCGGTCTACCTGACGCAACGCGGCGTCTGGTTCCCGAGCTTTGCCCGGTCCCACAGGGCGGGTGGCGTCTTAAATACTTGATTCACAATGCTTTGGCTGGCAGTGTCGGTGCCTGTCGAACCCATGCCGGAGCCCGCGTGTCAGAACTACCCGCCGAACTTGTCCCCCCCGCCCAATTACCCTGGCTCAAGCGCCTGGTGGCCCGCCTTCTGGGCCGTGGCCTCAGCCGCCTCAGCGCCCAGCACCGCGACTCCTGGTTTCATGGCCACGTGGCCGGGCAGCGCAGTGGCCATGGCGAGGGCCTGCGCGAAGGTTTCGAGCAAGGGCACGAGCAGGGCTTCGAAGAAGGGCGGCAGGTGCTGGTGATCCGCGACACGCGCCCCGACGAGCACGGCGTGCCCGGTGTCGACGACTACCTGTTCGACCACTGGAAGCCAGCCCTGAGCACCGAACTGAAGAAGCGCATCAAGGCGGACGTCGCCGCGCGCCTGCCCGAGGCCGCGCAGCCCAGCGCCGCGCAGTGGAAACTGATCTTCAGCGATACCCCTTCCACGTGCGTGATCGCCGGGGCCGGGGCGGGCAAATCCACCTCGTTGGTGCTGCGCTTGCTGGTCCTGCACCACTACCTGGGCATGGAGCTGGACGCGCTCACCGTGGTGACCTTCACCCGCGAGTCGCGCAAGGACTTCATCAACAAGGTGCTGCAGGTATTCGGGCTGTGGGGCTACGCCCTCAGCGTGCGCCAGGTGCGTGAGGTGGTGCGTACCTTCCACTCACGCATTCTGCCGCTGGTGCGCAGCCTGCCGGGCTTCGAGCAACTGCGCGCGTTCGAGAACCTGAGCAACCAGGCGCCACTGCCGGGCGCCGAGGAAGAGGCTGACAGCAACCCCTTTGACCTGCGCCTCAATGATGCCCAGCGCCAGCAGATGAACCTGTGCTATCGGGACCTGATGCAAGGCAACGACCGCTTCGCCGAGCTGATCGGCCAACTGCGCCGCCAGGCCCTGCAACTCAAGGAACTGGACCGCGACCATCCTGACGTGCAGAAGCGCGTGGCGGTGACCGAATTGTCGGCGCGCCGTGACGAAGAGCTCTGTGATCTGATCGAGGACCTGTGGTTCAACGCGGGCGCCTGGCCCATCAAGGGTATCGAGCCGAGCCGCGAGACCGTGGACATCAACGGCAGCCGTTTCCATTTCCACGGTTATATCCCCGAGATGGACGCCTGGGTGGTGCTGGGTTTCGACCCGTCCCAGGACCAGCAGATGAAACGCCCCGGCGCCAAGCTACCCGTGTGGGCCGAGTGGGTGATCAAGCGCACGCTGTTCCAGGCCTTCTGCGCCAAGCCGGTGATCTGGCTGGAGAATTACGCCCAGGCCCGCCGCCTGCTGGGTTCACTGGCAGCGGACGCGGTGGCCGGGCCGGGCTTCGACTACAAGGTCAAGGGCGAACTGGTGACCGCGCCGCTGCTGGATTGCTTTGTCGGCGCCGCCGGTTTCATCGAGAACCTGGGCTTGGACGTGTCCGCGGCGGTGGGGCAGATGAGCTTTGCCAGCGATGACAGCGACCGGTTGTTTTTCGAGGCCCTGAGCCTTTACTGGAAAGCCTTCGAAGCGCACCTGCTCAACCAGGCGCCACCGGTCATGACCTACAACCGCATGTTCGCCCTGTTCGGCGAGAACAACCCGGAGAACCTGCGCCGCCTCGGCGACGAGGTATTGCGGCCGTTGTCGCACCTGATGATCGATGAATTCCAGGACGTTTCGCCGCAGATCGTTTCCTGGCTGCGCGCCACGCTGCGGGAAATTCGCAGCCGTGGCCCGCAGTTGTCCGTGGGCCGGGTAGCGCAGTATTCCTCATTGCTGTGCGTGGGGGATGACTGGCAGTCCATTTACGGCTGGCGCGGCAGTTCACCGAAGTACTTCATGGAGTTCGCCAGACAGTTCCCTTCGCCAGCCACCACCCGCGTGATGCTGGCCGATAACTTTCGCAGCCACCAGCACATCATCGATGCCGCCGAGCATCTGGTGCGCAGCGCTCCGGCCATCCCTGGCAAGAAGGCGAGGGCGGCCGGCCCGCAGCCGGAGGTGCTGACCCCGGTACGCGTGCTGGAGCGCGACGACGAGACCATGGCCTTGACCGTGGCCGAGCATTACCGGCTGGGGCATTCGATCCTGTTGCTGTTCCGCAAGGGCAGCGACCGCGCCGCCGCGGTCGAACACCTGCAAGGGGTGTTGCAGCGCGACCAGGCGCGGCCACTGGCCGAGCGGCAGATCAGGCAGCTGACGTACCATAGCGCCAAAGGCCTGCAGGCCGATGCGGTATTCCTGCTGGGCGACTGCCAGCACGTTACTCGGTCCCCCTACAAGAACCAGGTGTACCGCCTGGCCGGCCTTGGCAAGGCCGGGGAAGCGGAGGCCTATGACAAGGCCCAGCAGGACGAGACCCTGCGCCTGGCTTATGTGGCGGTGACCCGTGCCGTAAGCCATTGCTACTGGTACGTGGAGCCGCCTGCCAAGGACACCCCGGCGCTGCCCCGGGCGTCCGACCATGTGGCAGGTGACAAGCCGTTCTTCGACGACGTGCGCGCCTCACTCGTCTGACCGCGGTCCTGCTGCGGGGCACCCGCACGAGAGGCAATAAAAAACCGATGCCGGCAACCGGCATCGGTTTTTTTGTGGGGCTGCGTGCGGGTCAGCCGTAGGCCGACAGCGAATGCGGTGGAATGAACGCCTCCAGCTCTGCCTCGACCGCTTCGATGATGCGCTCCACATCCGCTGCATTCATCACCGTGGCGCAGGGGATACCGGCGATCGCGATCAAGGTTTCGCCGCTGGCCCGGTCGAACAGGCGCGCCACCATGCTGCTGGGCGCGTCCATGCTGCCCTCGAACCCCATGGGGTGAAAATGCCAACGCATGACTTGGCAGGCGTTGGGAAAGGTCATTTTGTTCATTGTGCCACCTCTGCATCGTGCAGCCTGGCCTGGCGTGCCGTTGTGTCTGATACGGCGTGGGTACCGGCCTTGTCGAGAACTTAAACGTAGCACTGCAGCACACCGGGTATGAAGGTTTTTTAAGTAAAAAGTGTGCTTAAGTCCAGTTTTTTGATGCAGGTCATAAAACCACTGACCAATGGCGATGTCCGCGCGCAAATCGATAAAGGCGCAAACGTTTAAGTGCGAAAGTAATTAACCGTTCAGTACATGAAACTTCATTTCCGGCCCTCATGTTTTCGCCAAACAGTCGATAGCCCTTATAAGCAGGGGCTGCGCTGACGTGTCGCCCCCGCACCTTTGCATGGATGCCTGCCCTTTGCATTGCGAGAGTATTCCATGTCCCTTCGAAATATGAGCATCGCCCCGCGTGCGTTCCTCGGCTTCGCTTTCATCGCCCTGCTGGTGGTGGCGCTGGGGGTGTTCGCGTCCAACCGCATGGCATTGATCCGCCAGGCCTCCATTGACATGCAGACCAATCAACTGCCCAGTATCAGCTTCCTGGGCAATGTCACCGAAGGCGTAGTGAGGTTGCGCGTTACCTCGTTCCGCCTGCTGGTCAACCGCGAACCGGAAATGGTCGCTGATACCGACGCGCGCATCGCGGTATTGGTCGATAAAGTCAAACAGGCTGCGCACAGTTATGAAGTGTTGCCCGCAGAACCTGAAGAGGCAGCCCTTTATCGGGAGTTCCAGGGCACGCTGGACAATTACCTGCAATTGCAGAGCCGCCTGCAAGACCTGTCGCACCAGAACAAACTGGAAGAGATGCGTACGCTGCTCAATACCGGTATCAAGGACGGTTCCGACAAGATGGGCGAACAGCTCGGCCGGCTGGTCGCCATCAATCAGGCCGGCGCCAAGGCGGCCAACGATGAAGCCGCCGCCCAGTATGACCTGGCCAACCTGTGCGTGATCATCGTGTCGGTGATCGCCTGCCTGATGACCATCTTGCTGGCCTGGCTGCTGACCCGCAGCATCGTCAACCCCCTCAGCGTGGCCGTGAAGGCCGCGCAGACCATCGCCGGCGGCAACCTCACCCAGCCGATCCAGGTGGACGGTCGCGACGAGCCCGCGCAACTGCTCCAGGCCCTGGCCCAGATGCAGGGCAACCTGCGCCAGACCATCGAACAGATAGCAGGCTCCGCCACGCAGTTGGCCTCGGCCGCCGAAGAGCTCAGCGCCGTTACCGAGGAAGCGTCCAAAGGCCTGTTGGCACAGAACCAGGAAATCGAGCAGGCCGCCACGGCGGTCAATGAAATGACCGCGGCGGTGGAGGAGGTGGCGCGTAACGCAGTGTCCACGTCCCAGGCGTCGCAGGACTCCAACCAGGTGGCGTTGCAAGGCCGCGACCGGGTTACCGACACCGTGGGCGCCATTCAGCACATGACCCAGGAAGTGCAACGCACCTCGGTGCTGGTCGAGGGCCTGGCGGCCCAGGGCCGTGATATCGGCCAGGTGCTGGACGTGATTCGCGCCATCGCCGAACAGACCAACCTGCTGGCCCTGAACGCTGCCATTGAAGCGGCCCGCGCCGGTGAGGCCGGGCGTGGTTTCGCGGTGGTGGCCGACGAGGTCAGGGCGCTGGCCCACCGTACCCAGCAGTCCACACGGGAAATCGAGCAGATGGTCAGCGGTATTCAGACCGGTACCGGCGAAGCCGTGCAATCCATGCAGCAGAGCACGCAGCGCAGCCAGTCCACCCTGGACATGGCCCGCGAGGCGGGCAGCGCCCTGCAGCAGATTACCGACTCCATCTCGCTGATCAACGAGCGCAACCTGGTGATTGCCAGCGCCTCGGAAGAGCAGGCCCAGGTCGCGCGGGAAGTGGACCGCAACCTCGTCAACATTCGCGACCTGGCCAACCAGTCGGCCGCCGGTGCCCATCAGACCAGCGCCGCCAGCCATGAGCTGTCGCGCCTGGCCGTGGACCTGAGCGGCATGGTCGCGCGATTTGTGATTTGACGGCACGCACAGCGGTGGTAGGGTCAAGGGCCGCAATGCCGCGACAAGGATATGTGCATGCGTTATTCCGCCCTGACCCAACGTATCGCCGGTGACGGCGCCGCCGCCTGGAATATCCACTACCGTGCCCTGGAGATGCTCGACCAGGGCCGCGACGTGATCCTGCTGTCGGTGGGCGACCCGGATTTCGACACCCCGGCGCCGATCGTGGAGGCGGCCGTCGCCAGCCTGCGAGCCGGCCACACCCATTATTCGGAAGTGCGCGGCAACCTGGCGCTGCGCCAGGCCATCGCGCGCCACCATGGCCAGTGCAGCCATCGGACGGTGCAGGCCGATGAGGTGGTGGTATTGCCGGGCGCCCAGTGCGCGGTGTTCAGCGTGGCCCAGTGCCTGCTCGACCCTGGCGACGAGGTGCTCGTCCCCGAGCCCATGTATGTGACCTACGAAGCCGTGTTCGGCGCCTGTGGCGCCACGGTGGTCCCTGTGCCGGCGCGCCCCGAGCACGGTTTTCGCGTGCAGGCCACCGATGTCGCCGCGCGGATCACCCCGCGCACTCGCGCCCTGATGATCAACAGCCCGCACAACCCGTCCGGGGCCGCCTTGCCGCTGGCCACCTGGGAGGCGCTGGCACGGCTGTGCATCGAGCATGACCTGTGGCTGATCAGTGACGAGGTCTACAGCGAACTGCTGTACGACGGTGAGCACTTGAGCCCGGCGAGCCTGCCGGGCATGGCGGCGCGCACCGCGACCATCAACAGCCTGTCCAAGTCCCATGCCATGACCGGCTGGCGCGTGGGCTGGGTGGTGGCGCCGGTGGAGTTGGCCAGCCACCTCAGCCACCTGGCGCTGTGCATGCTCTACGGGCTGCCGGACTTCATTCAGCACGCTGCCCAGGTGGCCATCGAAGCACCGTTGCCGGCGTTGGCGCAGATGCGCGACACCTACCGTGAACGCCGCGACGCCGTGTGCGCGGCATTGCATGACTGCCCGGGGGTACGCCCGCTGAAGCCTGACGGCGGCATGTTCGTGATGGTCGACATTCGCGCCACGGGCCTCAGCGCCCAGGCGTTCGCTGACCGGTTGCTGGACGAGCAGGGCGTGTCGGTGCTCGCAGGCGAAGCGTTTGGTCCCAGTGCGGCGGGGCATGTGCGCCTGGGGTTGGTGCAGGACACCGAGCGCTTGCTGGAGGCTTGCCGCCGAATCGCCCGCTGCGCCGCGGGGCTGCCGTCAATGAGTTGACCGGAAGCCGTAGGACCGGGCGAAGCTCGGGAACCAGACGCCGCGCAGTGTCAGATGATGGGCATTGCCGGGTTCCCGAACTGCACCTGGTCCTGCCGCCCTTGCTGAGTAGTGGAGAAGTTGATGCACTACATCAGGTGTCGCCACTAGTTTTCATAACATATCGATATTTAGCATGCATAGTGGCCAGCGGCTACAGTATCACGCCCGGTTTTAAGGATTGAAACCACGATGGCGCTCGATACATCCAATAATAAAAAGTTGCTCAGGGCATTGCAGTCGTCAATGCCGTTGTTGAATAACCTGCCGTTAGCCTATATCGCGCTCAATAAACAGACTCAGTGCGTCAGCCGCCTGGTCTCGAATTACCCTGCCGCATGGCTGGGTGTTTACCGCCGTTTCAATTACCACCAGATAGACCCCGTTATTCAATATGGCATCAACCAGGTAGCACCGTTTCCCTGGCGCACAGCCCGTGGCGTGACGGCCAACCACGGCGACACGCTGTTCAGCCAGTCGCGGCATTTTCAATTGAGCGGCGGCTATACCTTTATCCTGCATGACGCGTGCGGCCAGTTCGCGGCCCTGAGCCTGAGCAATGCCGACCAGTGCCCTGAATTCGACACCCGTATTGGCGACCATGCCGCGCAGTTGCAGATGGTATTGATCGATATTCATCAGCAAGCGCTGGAGCTGCCCACCGCGCACGATGCGTACTCGGTGGGTGGGCTGTCGGAGCGGGAAATGACCATCCTGACGTGGGTGGTCAGAGGCAAGGCCTACAGCGAGATCGCCGGCCTGGCAGGGATTGTCGAGCGAACGGTGAAATTCCACATGAGCAATATCGTGCGCAAGCTGGGCGTCAACACTGCCAAGGAGGCCGTGTTCAAGGCTACGACGCTAGGTCTTGTATGAGCGGCCGTGGCGCGCTGGCGGGAAAGTGGGCCACGGTCAGGTCCAGCCCCGCTGGCGTGCCGATGCGCGCCCGCAGCCGCTGCCGGTTGGCCTCGTCCACCGGCATGCTCAGCAGCAGCACCCGTTCGCCGGGTGACGCCTGGCCCTGGCTGAGCACCTCGTAGTGCCAGCCGGCGCGGCGCACGATACGTGACATCGCCGCACTCACCACGGTCACCACGGCTTTCATCCCCGTTGCCTGGGCATGGTTGTGCATGGCCAGCAACAGCAGCTCCGTGAAGGGTTGGGCGGCCAGGCCCAGGGCGCTGGCGCGCTCGGTGTCGACGAAAAAGCGGCTGGACTCGCACAGCCGCGGGTGCTTGGGCGGCGCTACATCGAAAAAGGCTCGAAACGGGCCTTCGACCATGTACGGCCGCAGGGTATTGATCAACCGCACCCCGGCCAAGGGCTGGCCATTCCAGCAGCCGACAATGTAAGTGGCATCGGCATTGTCGTAGTGGTCGAACTCATGGCCGTTGCGCACCTGAACCTTCCAGTTCAGGCGGTCAGCGAATACTTTCTTGCGCAACCCGTATAACTGCGAGAGTACCGAAGGGCAGGTATCGGGGTGAGCAGAGGCATGAAAAGCAATAGTGTGTTCGGGCATGTGAGCAGTACTTTTTATTGTCAGAAACTTCCTACACGGAGTCTGCGGGTCGTGCAGCACCGTTACAACTGGACCAAAGAACAGGTGGGCAGGCGCGACGCCCTCCTGTACCTGCGTACAGTTGTTGGGGATGAAGGCGACGGGCAACTATGAAATGGCCGCCGAATGAGTTCGGTGGCCAACGTCGATTTTCACCGCCCCAGGATAAAAATAATGAATAGTTCACTGGCCCTTGATGCCCTGACCACTGCCCAGCCGATCAAGGACGATATTACCCAGCACGAAATATCGGCCCTCAAGACGCGTTTCAACCTGGCCGATGCTCATACACACCAGGCGCAAAGCCCAAGCCAGCAGCAGATCATCCAGAACCTGCCAGCGCTGTGGTATCAGGCCGAATCGCAAACCCAGTACCAGAGCGAACAGGCGTTCATCGAGACCTTCTTCACCTTTCACGGCCAGCGCCATGCGCTCAAGCGCCGCGATGAGATCTACCTGGTGTATGCCGCGTCCATCGCCATGCACATCACCGCCACGTACCTGCGCAAGCGCAACATGAGCGTTGGCCTGATCGAACCCTGCTTCGACAACCTGCACGACCTGCTCAAGCACATGGAAGTGCCCATGACCCCGCTGCCCGAATCGATCTTCGCTGACCCGGCGAAGGTCTACAGCCAGCTGAGCCAGTATGCCGAGGGCCTGGACGCGATCTTCCTGGTCGACCCCAACAACCCCACCGGCACCAGCCTGTTCGCCGACGGCCCGGAGCCGTTCGTGGAAGTGGCGCGCTATTGCCGCGACCACGGCAAGCTGCTGATTCTGGACTTCTGCTTTGCCTCCTTCCTGCTGGCCAGCGGCCGCAAGCGCGTGGACGCCTACCAGATCCTCGACGAGATGGGCACCGATTACATCGTCATGGAAGACACCGGCAAGACCTGGCCGCTGCAGGACACCAAATGCGCCACCCTGATGAGCAGCACGCGCATCAACCCGGACATCTACAGCCTGGTCACCAGCGTGCTGCTGAACGTTTCGCCGTTCGTGCTCAACGTGGTCACCCAGTACGTGCGCGACAGTGCCCAGGACCAGTTCGCCTCGGTGCGTGACCTGCTGGACCGCAACCGCGCCATCGCCCGCGAATGCCTGCACGGGGATTTCCTCAATTACCTGGATCCCAAGGTCGAGACCAGCGTGGCCTGGTTCGAGATTCGCCGCGAAGGTGTCACGGCCGATGCGTTGCAGGCCTACCTGCTGACCCATGAGATCTATGTGTTGCCCGGCAAGTATTTCTACTGGAGCCAACCCGAGCGCGGTCAGAAATACATCCGCCTGGCGTTGGCGCGCAAGCCTGAAGATTTCGCCGCCGCCGTGCAGACCATCGCCCGTGCCCTGGAGGCCTTCAATGGTTAATGTCAGCGCCCCGTTGATCGACGCCACCGTGTTCATGGGCATGCACCATGCCGACCCCGCGGTGAAACAGCAGTCGTTGGCGTTTTTCGGCAACTATTTCGACAAGACGGTGAAGATGAACTTCGCCCAGATCGGCTTGTGCGACGCGGTTATCTGGAAGAAAGCCCGAGCGCTCCAGGACGTCTATTACCCGTTCATGGACGTACTGCACACCGACATGAACATCGAGCGCCAGGGCTACTGCCAGCGCGTGCTGGACCGCGCCGCGCAGGCCGATGAGCTGCAGGGCCTGGACGCCGAGCGCAAACTGCTGGCCGCCCAGGTGCTGGAGTACCGCCTGCCATTCTTTACCCATGACTGGCGGTTGACCGGCCTGGCGGCGTTGCAGCCCTACCTGCAGCCGTTCCCGACCCTGGAAGACCCGCTGGTCTTTCCCGCGGCGTTACAGGCGCTGTACCAGCATTCCACCGCGCTGGTGGTGGCGGCGGAGGACCTGGCGCATGTCTGAGGGCAAGATTTTCGTACCTCTCGTCACCCCAATGGATGACGCCCAGGGCATTTGCGTGGCCAGCGTCCGGCGCCTGTTGCACAGCTGCGCGCCTTTCGTGGATGGCTACATTCCCTGCCTGACGTCCGGGGAGGGCTGGCGCCTGAGCGACGCCCAGTGGCAGGCGATGCTGGGCGCCACCCTGGACCTGGCCGGGGGCAAGACCGTGATCGCCGGCATCGAGGCGGCCACCACCGAACAGGTGGTGGCCCGTGCCTGGCTCGCCGAGCGCATGGGCGCCCACGCGGTGATGTTTACCTCGCCATTCGCCCCCGGGCTCACCCAGCCGCAGATCATCGAGCATTACCGGGCCGTGCATGCTGCCACTTCGTTGCCATTGATGATCTACAACGAGTCAGCGTTGTCGGGCAATGAAAAGACCCTGCCCACGCTGCTGGCCATCGCCGCCCTTGGGCGGGTGACGGCGATCAAGGATTCGCCTTCGGTGCCGCGCACCCCGGCTGACATCCAGGCCCTGCGCAGCGCCGGCCTGGCCTACCTGATCGGCTGGGAAGCGCAGTTGGCGGGTGCGTTGGGCAGTGACGGCAACGTGGTGTCGCTGGCCAACCTGGAGCCTGCGGTATGCCGCCTGGCCACCGTCGCCGACCAGCCCCGCGTGGCCCAGTGGGTGGCGCGCCTGGACGAGCGCTTCAACCTGGGTGCCGATGACTGGTATGCCTGGGTCAAACGAGAACTCAAGGCTCGCGGCGTGCTTGCCAGCGACTACCTGGTAAAGGAGGACGAACGTCCATGAACCCCTCGCACAAGGCCCTGTTTCGGGCCAACCGCGCGTTGATCGAGCGGCTGACACCTATCGACCCGGCCCTGCTGGCGTTCGAACAGCAGTGGGTTGAGGCAAACTTCGCCGCCACCCTCACGCCGGAGCAACCCACTGACCTGGCGCAGTTACGCAAGGCGTTGGCCGAGCTGATCGCATTCGAGAAGGATCAGGCTCCCGACAGCGTCGTCTACGTGGCCAATGACATGGACCGCGAAGAATTCAAGATCCTGGTGCAAGAGTTTGCCCTCGACGGCCTCACTGAGGCGCAGGTGTTCTACCACCTGATGCCGCGGCTTTCGCTGGAAGCGCAGATGCCCATGTTGCGCATGATGATCGACGAGTTCGGCTCGGGGAACATCAAGCGTTCGCACACCACGCTGTACCAGGAGCTGTTGCGCGAACTGGACATGCCGGTCGACCTGGAACACCACATCCAGGTCAACGGTGAGGCGGGGTGTTCGTTCCCCAACCTGTTCTGCTGGCTGACCATGAGGGCGGATGACCCGTCCTATTTCGCCGGTTTCGTCACCTATTTCGAAACCGTGGTGCCGTTTTTCTTCGAGTGCTACACCGACCTGTGCACGCGCCTGGGTATCCAGGCCCATGCCTACTATTCCGAGCATGTGCACATCGACGTCTTCCATGCCCTGGAAGGCCAGCGGTTGCTCAAGGCGATGGACAGCGGCGGCCACCTGGACGTGGGCAAGGCCTGGCGGGGCATCTGCATGGGCCGCGAGATCATCAACGCCGCCTTCGACGCCGCCGTGCTGAAGGCCCAGGAAATGACCCGGGAGCGTCAGCGCCATGTCGAGCGAGTGTGAGGAACTGAACCGTGCCGAGACCTTCAACCTGGTGGTCGCCGACCGCGAATACCAGGTGCCCCATCAGTGCCCGCATCGCGAAGGGTGGCTTGAGCACGGCATGGTCAACGAAGGGCGCCGCACCATCACCTGCCCGTTGCATTTTTCGGTGTTCTGCCTGGAGACCGGCAAGCAGTTGGGTGGGCCTGAGTGTGGCAGCCTGAAAGTAAAGCGGTTGAGGTAGCCCAGGACGGCGCTGCTGCCAGGCTGCGCCCCCCGCAACGTCACCTCGCAGCGGACCCGGCCGCGCCACAGGCGCCGCGTGGCATCAGGCATACCGCGTGCACCGCCGACGCGGCCAGGTCCGCTGCTACAGTGCCGTGGCAATCCTGTGGGACCGGGCGAAGCTCGGGAAGGGCCAAGCCCGGTCCCACAACGGAGAAGGGGCGCAATGCGCCCCTTCTTTGTTTACCACCCAACGCTATCAGACACTCGCCGGGTCCGTCTTGCCGGTATCGATTTCAAGGTCCACCAGCGCCTTGGCTACCACACTGCGTTCAATCACACCGTCATCGGCCAAGGCCTTCAAGGCTGCCAGCACCACGAACTGGCGGTCCACTTCAAAGTGGCGGCGCAGGGCTTCGCGGGTGTCGGACTGGCCGAAGCCGTCAGTGCCCAGGGCCACGAAGCGGCGGCCATGAACGAAGGGGCGGATCTGGTCGGCGAGGATCTTCATGTAGTCAGTGGCAACCACGACCGGGCCCTGGCGGCCGGCCAGGCAGTCTTCCACGTGGCTGGTGCGTGGCTCGGCCAGTGGATTGAGCAGGTTCCAGCGTTCCACCGCCTGGCCGTCACGGCGCAGTTCGGTCAGGCTGGTGGCGCTCCACACGTCGCTGCTCACGCCATAGTCCCGAGCCAGGATTTCCACGGCGGCGATCACTTCGCGCAGGATCGACCCACAGCCCATCAGTTGCACATGCGGGGTGCCCTTGGCCGGTGCGGTGGTCGACAACGGGTACAGACCCTTGAGAATGCCGTCGGCGACGCCTTCGGGCATGTCGGGGTGGCTGTAGTTTTCGTTGAGCAGGGTGATGTAGTAGTACACGTCCTCGTTGTTGACATACATGCGGCGCATGCCTTCCTGGATGATCACCGCCAGCTCGTAGGAGAAGGTCGGGTCATAGGACACACAGCACGGAATGGTCGAGGACAGCACGTGGCTGTGCCCGTCGTCATGCTGCAGGCCTTCGCCCATCAGTGTGGTGCGCCCCGAGGTAGCCCCCAGCAGGAAGCCGCGCGCCCGGGCGTCACCCGCGGCCCAGGCCAGGTCGCCCACACGCTGGAAGCCGAACATCGAGTAGTAGATGTAGAACGGGATGGTCATCACGCCATGGTTGGCATACGAAGTACTGGCCGCGATCCAGGACGACATGGCCCCGGATTCGTTGAGGCCTTCCTGCATGATCTGGCCGTCCTTGCTCTCCTTGTAGTAGCTCAGCTGGCCGGCGTCCTGCGGGGTGTACAACTGGCCTACATGGGAGTGGATGCCGATCTGGCGGAACAGGCTTTCCATGCCGAAGGTGCGCGATTCGTCTGGCACGATCGGCACGACCCGCTTGCCGATTTCCTTGTCCTTGAGCAGGGTGCTGAGGATCCGCACGAAGGCCATGGTGGTGGAAATCTCGCGCTCGCCGGTACCTTTGAGCTGCGCCTCCAGCGCGGTCAGGGGCGGTATGGCCAGCGGCTCGACGTTGGCGTGGCGGGCCGGCACGTAGCCGCCCAGCTTGCTGCGCGCAGCCTGCAGGTAGCGCGACTCGGCGCTGTCGGCATCGGGCTTGAGGTAGGGCAGCTCGGCCAGTTGCTCATCGCTGAGGTCCAGGTTGAAACGGTCACGGAAGGCCTTGATGGCGTCGGTGCCCATCTTCTTCTGCTGGTGGTTGATGTTCTGGCCTTCGCCAGCCTCGCCCATGCCGAAGCCTTTCACCGTCTTGGCCAGGATCACCGTCGGGCCGCCGGTGTGGCGCATGGCGGCAGCGTAGGCATTGAAGACCTTCAGCGGGTCGTGGCCGCCGCGCGACAGCTTCCAGATCTCGTCGTCGGTCATGTCGCTGACCAGCTCCAGCAGTTCAGGGTACTTGCCGAAGAAATGCTCGCGCACGTAGGCGCCGTTCTGGGACTTGTAGTTCTGGTAGTCACCGTCCACGCACTCCATCATGCGCTGGCGCAGCAGGCCGGTGCGGTCCTTGTTCAGCAGGCGGTCCCAGCCACTGCCCCAGATGACCTTGATCACATTCCAGCCAGCGGCGCGGTACAGGCTTTCGAATTCCTGAATGACTTTGGCGTTGCCGCGCACCGGGCCGTCCAGGCGTTGCAGGTTGCAGTTGACGACGAAAATCAGGTTGTCGAGTTTCTCCCGGCCGGCCAGGGAAATGGCGGCCAGGGACTCGGGCTGGTCCATTTCGCCGTCACCCAGGAAGGCCCACACCTTGCGGCCCTGGTGTTCCTTGAGGCCGCGGTTTTCCAAGTAGCGCATGAAGCGCGCCTGGTAGGCGGCGGTGATCGGCCCCAGGCCCATGGACACGGTAGGGAACTGCCAGAAGTCACCCATCAGGCGCGGGTGCGGGTAGGAGGAAATGCCGTCGCGGTCGGTTTCGCGGCGGAAATTGTCCAGTTGCTCTTCGCTCAGGCGGCCTTCCAGAAAGGCGCGGCCATAGATGCCTGGCGAGGAGTGGCCCTGGATGTAGACCATGTCGCCGGCAAACGTCTCGGTACGGCCGCGGAAGAAATGGTCGAAGCCCACGTCGTACAGCACGGCAGCCGAGGCATAGCTGGCAATGTGGCCACCCACCCCTGAGTGTTTGCCGGCACGCAGCACCATGGTCAGGGCGTTCCAGCGAATGAAAGCATTGATGCGCTTTTCGATACCCAGGTCGCCAGGGTAGGGCTGCTCACGCTCAGGGGCGATGGTGTTGACATAGGGGGTGGTGACGCGGCCGTGGAAATCCCCGTGGCGCGCGACGTCGAAGTCGAGCAACTGATCGATGAGGTAGTGGGCGCGGGAACGGCCTTCCACATCGATGACCGACTCCATCGAGTCGATCCATTCGCGAGTCTCCTGTGGGTCCCTGTCAAGAAACATCGATTGCTCTTTCATAGCTAGTCTCCTTCGGCAGCGTGAGCAGGCACCGCACTGTTCGGTGCCCAAGAGGGTCTGTTCGGCTTGTGGCCGGCCCCCGAATTATTTCATTGCAACTGCAACTATCCGCTGAATTTATCCCGCGCTGGCGTACAATTGCAACTAAATTACCCCCCGCTTCAGGAGAACCCATGCCTCAGGGCCAAGCAGACCTCTGGTTCAACTTCGTTCGTGCGCACCGCTCGCTGATCCGCGAGATCGAGCGCCGCCTGGCCGCCGAGCAGTTGCCCGCGTACGCCTGGTACGACGCCCTGTGGGGGATCGAGAGCGGCCCGCAGGGCACGCGGCGCATGCACGAACTGGCCGATGTGATGGTGATCGAGCGCTACAACCTCACGCGCCTGGTGGACCGCCTGGAAGCTGACGGCCTGGTCGAACGCCGGCGTTCCCAGGCCGATGGGCGCGGCGCCGTGGCGTGCATCACCGACAAGGGCAGGGCACTGCGCAAGCGCATGTGGGTGGTGTACGAGGGCGCCGTGAACGAACTGTTCCTCAGCCAGTTCGACCCACAGGTGCGCCAGCCGATGGCGGTGGCGCTGGAGCAGGTGCGCCTGGCCGCCAACGCCAGCAGCGAGGCTCAGTGAGCCCGGCGGGCATCGCTCAGGGCACGATCGGCCAGGGCGCTGTCGACGCTGCCCTGGCGCGCCAGCTCGGTCAGGGCACTGACAACGATCCAGTGACGGCTGACGGGTTGGCCGTCGCCCAGTGAGTCCGCGCCCAAGGCACAGTAGGGAGCGCGCACGTGGCTGGCCAGTTGTTCGGCGATGTACTGGCCATAACCGGTGACGGCGACGATCGGCACCTGGCTGCCGGCCAGGCTTTGGTGCAGGTGCGCGGCCCTGCGTGGCCGGCCGGGGTTGAGGCGGTTCCAGCGTTCGGCGCTGGTGGCTTCGCGGGCCAGGCGGGTGTAGCTGGGGCAACTCCAGACTTCGCTCTGCACGCCCCAGCGTTCATCCAGCAGGCGCGCCGCGGCCCGCACCTCGCGCAGGCTCAGCCCGGCGCCCAGCAGGCGTACCTTGGGCCGCGAATCATCGGGGTCGAAACCTTGCACTGGGTACATGCCCTTGAACGCTGCGGTCGGGTCCGCTACCTGGGTGGGCTCCATGGCGGGTTCGTCGTGCAGGGTCAGGTAGCAGAAGCCGGGTTGCCCTTCGACGTACAGCGCCTGCAGGGCGCCGAGCAGGATGGCCCGGGCCTCTTCGCTGCAGGCGGGGTCGTACGGCAGGCAGTGGTGGTTGGCCGCCAGCCACAGCGGCAGCCAGGGGTGGGCACCCTTGGGCCAGCGCGAGGGCGAGGACTCGATATCGTTGCAGACGATGCCGCGGTCGGCGGCCTGGTTCGCCAGTGCACACAGCTCCGCCGAGGTAGGGGACTGGGTGAGGTACAGCAAGGGTTTCTCGCTGGCCCGCGCTTTTTCGCTGAACCACAGCGGCCAGGTGCTGATCTGACCGCCGTCGTGGCCAGGGCGCAGGGTGTCGCGCACCACCCAAATCTGTTTTGCGGTGTGCGGGTCGCCTTCCAGGCGGTTGGCGATGTCCAGCAGGGTATAGAGCGGCGAACTGGCGCCCGGACCTGGCGCCGCCAGGGGGCCGCGGATCTTGTCCATCAGCGCCTGGGCGGCGCGGCCGGTGTCGGGGGTATGGGGGAAGTGGGTCGTGTCCATATGGGTGATGTCCTTTTCAGTCTGACACCACCATAAGGGATGAGAGGTTATTGTTGCAATTGCAATTACAGCCCGTACTGCAACCGTGTCAGGGCTGTTGTGTATCGGGCGTGAAGAAGTCCGCGCCGAGCCAGGCCGGGGTGGGCGAGGTGTCCTGGGGGCCGCCTCGCTGGTAGCTGGCCGCCAGCCGCGGGTCACCCTTGCCGTTGTAGGCGGCCGTGTACGGCCAGGGGTACACCGGCCGTGTGCGTCCGGCATTGGCCTGGTCGGCAGCGGATGGTGGCAGGCCCATCATGCCCATGGGCGGGCGCTTGCCCTTCAGGTCGCCCGCCGGCGGTGCCATCGGCGCCCCAAAGCTTGAGTGGCTGTCGGCCTGGGTGGCAATGATTGCATCGGGGGCCTGCTGGCGTTCCACCCAGCTCATCATCGGCGTCAGCAGGTCCAGCTCGCTGGGGCCTTCGCCACCGCTGCAGTGGTGCACACCGGGCAGCAGGTACAGGCGCTCAAAAGCCTCCGTGCGGGCCTGGCCCATCTGCTTGATCAGTGCCTGGTGGTACGCCAGGGAGTTGAGCGGCGAGATATGCGGGTCGGCCCAGCCGTGCCAGATGATCAGCTTGCCACCCTTGTCGGCGAAGGCCGACAGGTCCGGGTTGGTGGCGTCGTACAAAGGATGCAGGGTGCGCAAGCGGGCGAATGTGGCGCTGTCGAAACGGGCGTCGGCCAGCGTCAGTTCGGTGGTCGGGTTGGGTTCGAAGCTGACATTCTGCAGCGCATCCAGGGCGATCTTCTGACTGAAGATCGGCTGGTCGGCGCTCATGGGCACGAACACGCCGGCCCAGGCCAGCTCCGAGCCAGGCTGTGGGCCGCCGATGATCATGCGCTGGCCGCTGGCCGGGTCGTGGGGGCCGTCATACAGCTTGCGCACCGCGCCGACTTCGGCCGCCGTGAGGCACTGGCCGGGGTCTTCGCCAGCCTTGCATTGCAGCACCGCCGGGTCGAAATGGCAGGCGCGCGGGTCGCTGACCAGGCGGTCGACCTGGCCGTCCAAGGCATCGCATTGCTTGAGTACGGCATCATGCAGCAACGGCAGCCGCGAGGCCAGCAGAATGGCCTTGCCGTCCGGCCCTTCGTTGGCCTTGGCTTGCCAGGCGTGGTACAGGGCGTTCTGCACCTGAAAATTCAGGGCCGCGGCGCCGGCGATGATGCCGTTGAAGTCATCCGGGTAGCGCTGCGCTTCCATCAGCGCTTCGCGCCCGCCGTCCGAGCAACCACTGAAATAGGCGTAGGCCTGGGGTTGCCCGTAGTAGGCCTGAATCAACTGCTTGGCCACCTGGGCGGTGAGGTGCTGGCTGCGGTAGGCGAAGTCCACGCGTTTTTGCCGGTCTTTGCCGAACTCGCTGCTGTTGCCTTCGTGGCCCATGTCGGTGGCGGCGATGACGAAGCCGCCGGCATTGAGCGGTGCGCAGCCCTGGGCCGCGCCCACCTGGTTGCTGATGTTGCCGCACAGGCCGCCGCAGCCGATCTGCAGGTAGCGTTGGGTCCAGGTGTGCACAGGCAGGGCGACGCGAAAGCGAATGCTGGGGGCCAGGGTGCCCTCGACCACGCAACTGGCGGCGCCATTGGCGGTGGCTTCGCTGGCGCTGTCAATGTGGCTGCCGGCGCCGCCCAGTGCGGTGAGGTCCTGGGTTTTCAGGGCAGCGCAGGTCTGGGTAGGCTGCACCACGGGCAGGGTGGCGATGTCTTCGGCGTGGGCGGTGCCGAGTAGCAGCGCCAGGAGGGCGCCGGCCAGGAATGTTTTCATGACAGTGTTGGCTCCTGTGTGGAAACGACTGCAGGAGCAGGCCTGCCAGCGAGCTTTTACAGTGTCGAAAGCTCGCGGGCAGGCCCGCTCCTGCAGGGTAGGCGTAGGGTAGCCCAGGGGTCAGAAGGTCTGGCCCAGGGAGAACTGGAACACCTGGGCTTCGGAGCCGCTAGGGCTGCGCAGCGGCAGGGCCAGGCTGAAGGTCAGCGGGCCCAGTGGCGAGTACCAGGTAGCGCCGACACCCAGGGACGCGGCCATTTCGCTGAGGCTGACGTTGCCGCAGTTCTGGGTGGTGCTCAGGTAGCACTTGTCCGAGTACACCGTGCCGAAGTCCCAGAAGATCGACGTCTGCAGCGACTTCTGATCCTTGATGAATGGCATCGGGAACAGGTACTCGGCGCCGCCGGTGATCAGGATGTTGCCCCCCAGCGAGTCGGTGCTGCGGTCCGAGTAGTACTCCTGGCCCATGGACGAGTAAGTGCCGGTGGCCGGGGTGCTGCGCGGGCCCAGGGTGCCGCTCTTGAAGCCGCGCACGCTGCCTTCGCCGCCAGCGGTGTAGTTCTCGTAGAAGGGCAGGCCGTCGGTGGAACCATAGCCGTTGCCGTAGCCCAGCTTGGTGTGCAGGCGGATCGAGGTGTTGCTGCTCATGGGCAGGAAGGTCTGGCCGTTGTAATCGAGCTTGTAGAAGGTCAGGTCGCTGCCCGGCACCGTGGCCATGAAGCTCAGGCTCTGGGAGTGGCCGCGGTTGGCCAGCACGCCCCGGTTGAGGGTCGATTCCGACCAGGCCACGCTGGCCTTGAGGTTGGTGAAGCTCTCGCCGTTGCGCTCGATGAAATCGTAGATTTCGTCGGCGCTGTAGGTGCCCGGGCTGATCTCGTCGTGCTGCAGGGTCAGACCGTAGGTCATGCGCGTGGTTTCACTGATCGGGTAGCCGAACGTGGTGCCCATGCCGTAGCTGTTGATCGAATAGTACGACACGCCGTCGTCGTAGTAGTCGTTGTAGTCGGTCTTGTTGAGGAACAGGTTGTAGCCCAGGCTCACACCGTCGGGGGTGAAGTAGGGGTTGGTGTAGGCGAAATTGTACTTGGTCTGATATTCGGACTTGGTCAGGCCGATGCTGGCGTAGTTGCCGGTACCCAGGAAGTTGCTCTGGGTGATCGAGCCGCCCAGGATCAGGCCTGCGCTCTGGGCAAAGCCGACGCTGGCGGTGATCGAACCAGAGGCTTGCTCTTCAACCGAGTAGTTCACGTCGACCTGGTCGTCCTTGCCCGGCACGGCCGGGGTTTCGACGTTCACCGTCTTGAAGAAGCCCAGGCGCTCCAGCCGGGTCTTGGACTGGTCGATCAGGTAGGTGGAGGCCCAGCCGCCTTCCATCTGGCGCATCTCGCGGCGCAGCACCTTGTCATCGGTCTTGGTGTTGCCGACGAAGTTGATGCGGTCCACGTAGGCGCGCTTGCCCGGCACCACCATGAAGGTGATGTCCACGGTGTGGTCGTCATCATGGGGCTCGGGCACGCCGTTGACGTTGGCGAAGGTGTACCCCTCGTTGCCGAGCCGGCGGGTGATCAGCTCCGACGTGGTGGTCATCAGTTTGCGCGAGAACACCTGGCCTTTCTGCACCAGCAGCAGCGCCTTGACCTGGTCTTCGGGCGCCTTGAGCTCGCCCGACAGCTTGACGTCCCGCACGGTGTAGCGTTGGCCTTCGTTGATGTTCACGGTAATGAACACGCTCTTCTTGTCCGGGCTGATGGACACCTGGGTAGAGGTGATGTCCATGTTGATGTAGCCACGGTCCAGGTAATACGAGCGCAGCTTTTCCAGGTCGCCGGAGAGTTTTTCCCGGGCGTATTTGTCATCGTTCTTGAAGAACGACAACCAGTTGCTGGTCTTGAGCTGAAACTGGTCGGTCAGCTCTTCTTCGCTGAACACCGTGTTGCCCACCACGTTGATGTGCTTGATGGCAGCCACGCTGCCCTCGTCGATCTTGATCTTGAGGCTGACGCGGTTGCGCGGCTGGGGCACCACGTCGGCGTCCACGGTCGCCGAATATCGGCCTTGGGCCACGTACTGGCGTTGCAGTTCGTTGCGCACGCCTTCGAGGGTGGCGCGCTGGAAAATCTCGCCCTCGGCCAGGCCCGACTGCTTGAGGCCCTTCATCAGGTCTTCGGTGCTGATGGCCTTGTTGCCCTCGATTTCGATGGAGGAAATGGACGGGCGCTCCACCACGTTGATGATCAGCACGTTGCCGTCGCGGGCCAGGTTGATGTCCTGGAAAAAGCCGGTCTTGAACAGGGCCCGGGTCGACTCCACCAGGCGGCCGTCGTCAGCCTGGTCGCCCACGTTCAAGGGCAGGGCACCAAACACACTGCCGGCGGATACCCGTTGCAGGCCGTTGATACGAATATCGGAAATCTTGAACGCTTCAGCCTGTGCGAGCGTGGCATTGGCCACCAGCACAACCGAGCAGAGCAGGCGCGACAAATTCATCAGGATCGGTTCCAGGACGCTTCGACAGACAGCCCAGGCGCACCGCACGGGCTCGCGGTAAGGCAAGGCGCCAGGCGGTCGCTTGGCTTGGGGGGTGAAGCATAAAAGGCCGGGAAGTTCGGTGCGGTTAACCCAATGTCAAGTTAGGTAAAGGTTGTGCGCTTGCGGTGACGCGCGGCGGGACTAGGGTAATAATGGCCCGATGCCCCTTCACGAGTCCGCCATGATTTCCGTACTGCTTGTCGACGATGACGAGGAACTGACCGAGATGCTCAGCGAGTATCTGCAGCGCGAGGGCTTCCACGCCACCGCCGTGCACACCGGCGAGGAGGGCGAGGTACAGGCGTTGTCCGGGCGCTACAGCATCGTGGTGCTGGACGTGATGCTGCCGCGCCTGTCGGGCATCGAAGTGCTGCGCCGCATCCGCGCCACCAGCCAGGTGCCGGTGTTACTGCTGACCGCCCGCGGCGACAATATCGACAAGATCACCGGCCTGGAACTGGGAGCGGACGACTATGTGCCCAAGCCCAGCTCGCCCGGCGAGCTGGTGGCGCGCCTGCGGGCGATCATGCGCAGGGTGCAGCCCCAGGACGCGCCGGCCACCGATGCCATTCGCACTGGCCTGCTGGCCTTGTGGCCGGCCAAGCGCCAGGCCACCTGGCAAGGCAGCGAGCTGGACCTGACCAGCACCGAATTCAGCTTGCTTGAAGAGTTGGCGCGCCACGCCGGCCAGGTGGTGAGCAAACAGAACCTGTCCATCAACGCCCTGGGCAGGCCGTTGACGCGCTATGACCGGCGCATCGACGTGCATATCAGCAGCATCCGCCAGAAACTGGGGCCGCGTTCCGATGCCAAGGCCTGGATTCAGAGTGTGCGCGGCCTGGGCTACCTGTTGATCGCCGAATGATCAGGCCCAGCCGGCTATTCTGGAAGCTGTTCCTGGCGTTCTGGCTGGCCACCAGCCTGACGTTCCTGATGGGCCTGGCGATCTTGTTGCTGGGCCGCTTCTTTCCGGGCGACCCGCAGATCGGCACCGTATTCTTCAATACGCAGCACGTCATCGAGCGGTTTGGCGTGGACGCGGGCAAGCCGCTGTTGACGGTGTGGGCCGACGAACTGCACGGCAAGCAGGTGGGGCTGTATGACCAGCAAGGTCAGTTGCTGGCGGGCAAGCCGGTGCCGCCGGACGCCTTCAGCCTCGCTGTGACCGCCAGCGATGGCCAGCGGGTGACGCTGCGCACCCCCCAAGACCCTGGTGCGCCTGAAGGCAGGGGCCCTGGCCACGCCGTCCCGCTGCTGGTGGGCACGGTGATGAGCGCGCTGTTCAGCTGGTACCTGGCCTATTACCTGGTATGGCCCCTGGTGCACCTGCGCCGGGCCATGCGCAATGTCGCCCAGGGGCGGTTCGACACCCGGGTCAAACCGATCATGGGCCGGCGCCGCGATGAAATCGTCGACCTGGCCGAAGACTGCGACCGCATGGCCACCCAACTGAAGTTGCTGGTGGACGCCCAGCAGCACCTGTTGCATGACATTTCCCACGAATTGCGCTCGCCGCTGACGCGCATGCGCGCTGCCATTGGCCTGTTGCTGCAGGACCCTGACCGCCTGGAGATGCTGGGGCGCATCGAGCGTGAGTCGGAACGTATCGACACACTGATCGAGGAGCTGCTGACCCTGGCCCGGGTGCAGGGGCGCCCGGAGAGCCTGGGTAGCGAGCGGCTGGATGTGATCGAGCTGCTGGCTGATATTGTCGAGGATGCGAAGTTCGAAGCGGGCATCAAGGGCTGCCAGGTGATACTGGTGGCGCCGGCGACTTTTGTCAGTCAGGTGAATGGCGAACTGCTGTATCGCTGCTTCGAGAACGTGGTACGTAACGCGGTACGCTATACCGCGCCCGGCACACAAGTGTGCGTGACGGCCACCACCGGTGAGCCCTGGGACTGGTTGCATGTGCGAATCACCGACCAGGGCCCAGGTGTGGAGCCCCACCGCCTGCGCAGCATCTTCACGCCCTTCGAGCGTGGCGCGGAGCAGGCCCAGGCCGGCTTCGGCCTGGGGCTGGCCATTGCCCAGCGCGCAGTGGAGATGCATGGCGGGCAGATCGTCGCCAGCAACGGCGCCGAGGGTGGGCTGATCGTCGATATCGCCTTGCCCCGCAAGGCCTGAGCCAGGCCCGCGCAGTCCGTTGGCACCGCGATTCCCGTGGTTGATCTTTACCCAATATTACATCGCCTTGACCGCCTTGAACCTGCCCTCCGCGTAAGCTTTTCCCACGGCGCCAGTTGCGCAAGGAGAGCTGGATACGCTGGATACTCAGTGATCGAGGCGATGATGAAAGACCTGATACGTTCTGTTGGTTTGACCTTTCTGCTGGACCATAAAGTGATGCGCAGCCCCTGGTGCGTCGATCCGGTTACCCCGGTGTTCGTCAGCGCCTGTGACTTCAATGTGGTGCAAGGCCAGGTGGCTGCCTACACGTTCGCGTTCCCCCACCCGGTGGCGGTGCAACTGCCCTGGCAGGCCGTGGAGGGCGGGCGATGAAACTCAAGCGCAAGGCCCTTCGTGCCCGCCCGGCCAAGCCCCTGGCCGAAGAGGTGCCCGTGGCCATCCAGGATGCATTGCAAGACCAACTGCGCGCCTACCTGGGCCGCGGGTTCACCCCGGTGCTGCTGGGCAGTGGCGGACGCGACGGTTCGCGGCGCTACCACCTGCAGATCCATCACGACAAGAGCGGCCAGTTTCTGGAATTGCACGGCGACTTCAACAGCCGCTGCGCCGAGGATATCTTCAAGGTGGCCCACCAGATGAAGACGCTATTGGCGCCCGCGCCCAGCCCCCTGGGCGCCAATGTGCGGCTGATCGCGCGCATCACCGACCTGCCATGCCCCGACACGCTGAAGGCAATCGCCCGCCAGCTCACCGGCGACAAGCGCACCTTCCGGTTCGCCGAAGACTGACCTCGGCGAACTGGCACTGCGGTTCCAACCCGATAAACAAATCACATACCTGCTTAAGGAATACCCGGAGGCGCGCTTCGGGTATTCGCCCGTAAAGTCACGCTCATCGTAGTACCCCGATGGCCCGCAGAGGTCACGGCAACCTTACAAAAACAACAAGGTGATAAAACATGCGCAACACCTCCGTCGACATCAAGGCGTGGATCGACAATCGCCCTGTGGGTGCTTATCAATGGCTGATCATGGTGCTGTGTTTCCTGGTCGTCGTGTTCGACGGCCTGGACGTAGCCGTGATGGGCTTCATCGCGCCGTCGCTGACTCAGGAATGGGGCTTGAGCAAAGCCGCGTTCGGCCCGGTCATGAGTGCCGGTATGATCGGCCTGGCCATCGGTGCCCTGACCGCCGGCCCCTACGCGGACCGCCTGGGTCGCAAGAAGATCCTGTTGATTGCCGTCACCGGTTTCGCGGTACTGAGCCTGGCCTGCGCCTTCGCTCGCAACCCGTGGGAACTGGCCGGGCTGCGCCTGTTGTCCGGGGTGGCCCTGGGCGCGGCGATGCCCAACACCACCACGCTGCTGTCGGAGTTCCTGCCACAGCGCAACCGTTCGCTGTTCATCACCGTGATGTTCACCGGCTTCAACCTGGGCTCCGGTGGCGGCGGCCTGGTGGCAGCCTGGTTGATTCCGGCGCATGGCTGGCAGTCTGTGCTGCTGGCAGGCGGCCTGCTGCCGTTGGCGTTGCTGCCGTTCCTGTGGCTGTTGTTGCCAGAGTCGCCACGTTTCCTGGCCACCCGCAATGCCCCGGCCGCCAGCATCGCCAAGGTGCTGAACAAGCTAGGCGGGCGCTTCGATGCCGGTACCACCTTCACCCTCAGCGAGCCACCGGCGCAGAACAAGGCGCCCATCAGCCAGTTGTTCACCACGACCTACCGCACCGGCACCCTGGCGCTGTGGGCGACCTACTTCATGGGCCTGATGGTGATCTACCTGACCATGGGTTGGCTGCCGACCTTGCTGCGTGACGGTGGCCTGCCCATCGAGCGTGCGGCCACCATCACCGGGCTGTTCCAGATCGGCGGCACTGTGGGCGCCATTATGGTGGGCTGGATCATGGACCGTCGCAACCCCAACCGGGTCATCGCCACCTCGTACGCCTTGGGAGGGGTGTGCATCCTGTTGCTGGGCGCCTTCAGCCTGGAGTCGAGCTTGCTGGCGGTGGGCGTCATCGCCGCGGGCTTCTTCATGAGCGGTGCGCAAACCGGCCTCAACGCCTTCGCCCCCAACTACTACCCCACCGACTTCCGTGCCACGGGCGTCAGCTGGATGCTGGGCATCGGTCGCTTCGGCGCGATCTTCGGTTCGCTGATCGGCGGCGCCGTGCTCAGCATGGGCCTGAGCCTGCCGGCCCTGTTTGCCATGCTCGGCGTGCCGGCTTTCTTCGCCGCCGTGGCGATCCTGGCCAATGGTGTCGCCCGGCGTCGCGCCGCTCAGCCGCTGGCGGCCTGAGCCTCTGGCCGGGTAAGAGCCCGGCCAGCTCCCTCCTTATCGCTTCACCTCCGGCGCCCTGCCGCCTGGGCGCAGGGGCCCGCTTGTCCTCATGAAATGGAAAACAATAACAATGAAAATGACATTCAAGCCTCGTCTGGTCGGCACCCTGGCACTGCTCGCGAGCCTGCCGCTGGACGCCATGGCCGAAGGGTTTGTCGACGACGCCAGCGTCAACCTCAACCTGCGCAACTTCTACCTGAACCGCAACTTCACCAATCCCGGCTATGGCCAGAACCAGGCGGAGGAGTGGACCCAGAGCTTCATTCTCGACGCCCGCTCTGGCTTCACCCAGGGGGTGGTGGGCTTTGGCGTCGATGTGCTGGGGCTGTATTCGGTCAAGCTCAACGGCGGCGGTGGCAGCGGTGGTTCGCAGTTGCTGCCGGTGGACCATGACGGCGACCCGGCCTCCACCTTCGGCCGCCTTGGCGTGGCCGGCAAGATGAAGATCAGCCAGACCGAATTGAAGGTCGGTGAGTGGATGCCGGTGCTACCTATCCTTCGCTCCGATGACGGCCGCTCGCTGCCCCAGACCTTCCAGGGCGGGCAGATCACCTCGAAGGAAATCAGCGGCCTGACCCTGTACGGCGGTCAGTTCCGGCAAAACAGCCCGCGCAATGATTCGAGCATGACCGACATGTCCATGCAGGGGAACACCACCGGTACGTCAGACCGTTTCAACTTCGCCGGTGCCGAATACACCTTCAACGACAAACATACGCTGATTGGCGCCTGGAACGCGCAGCTCAAGGATGTGTACCAGCAGCAATACGTGCAGTTGCTGCACAGCCAGACGGTAGGGGCGTGGACCCTGGGTGCCAACCTGGGCTACTTCTGGGGCAAGGAGGATGGCAGCGCCCTGGATGGCGACCTCGACAACCGCACCATGTCCGGGATGTTCTCCGCGCGTTACGGCGGCGGCACCCTGTGGGTGGGCCTGCAGAAGCTGACCGGCAAGAACGCCTGGATGCGCGTGAACGGCACCAGCGGCGGCACCCTGGCCAATGACAGCTACAACTCCAGCTTCGACAGTGCCCAGGAGCATTCCTGGCAACTGCGCTATGACTATAACTTTGCGGCGCTGGGTATTCCCGGGCTGACCCTGATGAACCGCTACATCAGCGGCAGCAATGTGCACAGTGGCACCATCACCGATGGCAAGGAGTGGGGGCGCGAGAGTGAAATCGCCTACACCCTGCAAAGCGGCACCTTCAAGGACCTTAACGTGCGACTGCGCAACTCCAGCATTCGCCGCGACTACAGCACCAACGAGTTCGACGAAAACCGCTTGATCGTCAGCTACCCGTTGTCGCTGTTCTGACCTGAGGGCGCGGGTTGCGGTACCATGGGCGTTTTTCCTGCATCACGGAACCGCGCCCATGGCCGCCACCCACAAGCAAGACAAACGCGCCGCCCGCGCCAAGACCAAGGCCAAGCAGAACCGCGTCAAGCGCGCCGCGCCCGAAGTAGAGTTGGACCCCGACGACCAGCGCATCGACTTTGAGTCGGTGGATTTGACCGAGCTGTTCAAATTGATGCGCGACGCTGAACAGCAAAGCCAGCAGGCCTTGTGCGTGGCGTTCCTGGCCCACCCGTTGCTGACCCTGGTGTTCGAACAGGAAGGCGAGGAGGGCGCCATGGATTTCATCCTCGCCGCCTTGCTGGAATACCGCCAATGGTCGGCGGGCGCTGACGAAGCCCAGGCCCTGGCCTGGATCGAATCCGCGGCCTTCCAGGCCGATTACCTCGCCGCTTCCGAGCAGGTCGCGCAGCAGGGCTGAGTTGCCCTGTTCTCTGGGAACGAGGCGGCGCTGTGACCCGCGTCGGCAGCGCAGCCTAGAATTTCGGGTTCTGAGGCGCTTAGGGCAAGAATCGTCGCAGGACGGGTAGCACATTGCCATCCACGAGATGCTCCGCCACCATCAGGCACTTCCCATCATTCTGAATGGCGATGGCAGGGACATTATACGCACTGGGGAACAGGAGATATCCCTCATCGCCAAAGCTGCTATCGGGCCGTCCATCCGGCAAGAACCGGGCTAGTACCGCCTGGTAATTGCCGCGCGCCATCACTTCTCCTGTCACCCAACGCTCCCCAGCGGTGGGTGTGGCTGCGATGCTGCGAAACCGGAATGGGTGAGGGAGAAATGATTTTTGCGTGGCGGTGAAGGTGCCATCCAATTGGCCCGTTGCCGTGTAGCCAAGGATGATGCCCTCGGCGAGAGGCTCTTGAGTCTCAAGCCCGAATTTGCCGACGACAATGATTCGCTGGTCGGCTGTCACCATTACCCCGCTAATCCGGGTTCCGACCCCCTTGTCGATCACCGTCATGCCGTCTTCGCCGAAATCGGAGGCAGGGTTGCCTTGCTCGTCAATCACGGCCAGGATTGCCTTTCCGAGGCGCTCGCCGCTGATCACCCATCGGTTATTGGATAGCGGCACCCGTCTGGTGAAGTCCACCAGCTCACTACCGATACGAATCTCTGTATAGCCATCGCCATGAAAGTCCTTGTCATAGGAGCCATCGTGGTTGAGCCTGATCAGGTAGGTATGGGATCTCGGTCCGTTAATCTGCTGATGTTTGTAAAATAGAATGATCTTGTTTTCTTGCGTTTCCCAGGCCCCAATGAGCGGGTCCGCAGGTGGTGGGGAGTCCTTCTCGCTCGGTAGGGCAGCCAGGGGCGGGAGGTTCAGAATAAGCTTGCCGCCGTCGCTGAACGACGTGTCCCTGTTTCCATCAAGGCCATAGGCGGTACATCCCAAGAGGTATTGGTTGCCTTTGAGGTCCAGTATGAGCCATGACAAAAGCAAGCGGTCACCCAGCAGGCTCACCGCATAGGGAACGCCGTGATAGTAGTCGTTTCCGTTTTCGGTCACATCGTCCTGGATATAGCCCTTGCCCTGTCCAAACGTGGGGTCCAGTTTTCCTGCTGAAGTCAGCTTGAACAAGTACCCCCCGGTGGCCGCGGGCCCCAAATATGACTCTGCCGCTACCAGGATCGAGCCATCAGACAGCGGAAGAAGTGCGAGCACGTGACCCACGTTCGTAAGGCCTGGGGTGTCTTCCATCAGTTTGGTGACCCAGAGTTCGCCGTCAACGCCGAAGTCTGGGTCAAGGTGCGGGAACGGTAGCGAAGAGGAAGTGGTCATGGTCGGGCTCATTCATGGGGGGGGTGAATGGCCAGCTTAGGGGGAGGGCTTGACGCCATCTACTGTCATATTTGACAGTTTAATTTTTGTCACCGCTCCGCTTTCTGAAAGGAAAAGCCCAGTGCGTGGGCGTCACCTGTGCGTCCAGCCTCCTACCGCAACGTATCATTTCTGAAAAACAAGCAATTGCATTTGCGATTGTTATTGAGAGTTATTACCATCAACGCGCCGCGACAGGTTGCACCTCGTTGAACAGCGCTGAATAGCGCGGGCATCAGCCCTTTACGCCTCGCCCGATCGTTTCGCTCACGCCTGCAAAAGCTTGGCCGGCCGACGTTCGCCCATGAGAAGTGGTGGGGGCCACTGGCGACGCTTACGGGGCAGGGTGCCTGGAAAGACGATCTGCAAGGAGCGGTGCGAGTCATTCAAAGGCTGCGCTTCAAGGCGCAGGAAAAGACATCTGTCATCAACAGATCATGCAAAGGAAGTGGTATGAACGGAAGTAAACGTAGCGGTGCCCTGCGGCGCACCCATGGCTTGATCCTGGCAGGGCTGCTGGCGCCATTCCCGCTCAGCGCCCTGGCCGAGACGGTGGCCCAGACCGCCGCGCCGGTGGAGCTGGAGAGCCTGACCATCGAAGGCAACAAGCTCTACGACATGCCGCCGTCGGAACAGACCGGTGGCTACACCGTGCAAGGCGCCACCGTGGGCACCAAGACCCCGGCACCGCTCAAGGACATCCCGCAATCCATTTCCACCTTCACCAACGAGTACATCAAGGACCGCAAGTTCGTGCACCTCGATGACCTGGCCAAGTACACCGCCGGCCTGCGCGTGCTGACCAACGACAGCGGTCGGTCGTCCATCTACTCGCGGGGCTACGAGTACGACGAGTACCAGATCGACGGCCTGCCAGCGCCCATGACCAGTATCTTCGGCACCGTGCCATCGCTGGCTGCCTATGACCGCGTGGAAGTGATGCGCGGCCCCTCGGGCCTGTTCAGCAGCACCAGCGAGCTGGGCGGTATCGTCAACATGGTGCGCAAGCGCCCCACCGCCGACTTCCAGGGCAGCGTCGAGGCCAGCTATGGCACCTTCGACACCAACCACGAGCAGGTGGACGTTTCCGGCCCGCTAGACTCCCAAGGTCGCGTGCGTGGCCGCTTCATCGCCTCGCGTGACGATACCAACGGCATGGTGGACTACAACGCCAGCGATAGCGAAACCTACTATGGCGCTCTGGACATCGACCTCGACGACGCCACCCAGTTGTCGTTCGGGCTGAACCACGAGGTCAAGAACATCACCCCGAACAACGGCTACCCGACCGACCTGAAGGGCAATCTTCTGAACTTCAGTCATTCCAGGTTCCTGGGCGCCGATTGGAACTACTTCGACGGCAAGACTACCGACTTCACTGCCGAGCTGACCCACCATTTCGACAATGGTGGCAACGGCCGCATCGCCCTGCGCACCTCGGACCGCGACGCCGACTACCTGTACGCCTTTACCCGCGCTGGCGTATCGACCGCCGGTACGGCGACCGAAGGGTACACCGGGCGTGAATTCACCGAGAACACCGTCTCGATGGATGCCAGCTACAGCCAGCCGTTCGAGACCATGGGCAACGTCAGCGAGTTCGTGGTGGGTACGGACTACAAGAACTATCACAACTACTACAAGAACGCGGCCGGGGTGCTGGGCACCATCAACGTCAACACCTACGACCCGACGCAGTTCGCCAAACCAAGCAACATCTACGGCAGCAGCACGGCCACCATGGTCGGCACTCAGTCCGAAGAATACGGCCTGTACTCCAAGCTGACTTTCCGCCCCATCGCCGACCTGGCGCTGATCGGCGGCGCGCGCCTGAGCTACTACAAGGGCAGCGGCTATACCACCACCATCAAGACCGGTGCCCAGACGGACTACGACCAAACCATCAGCGCTCACGTGACCCCATACGGCGGCGCGGTCTACGACCTGGACCCGAACAACTCGCTGTACTTCAGCTACTCCCAGGTGTTCAAGCCGCAGACCGAAACCAACCAGGCGGGCAATGTGCTCAAGCCACGCACCGGCGAGCAATATGAAGCCGGTATCAAGGGCAGCTACTTCGGCGGCGACCTGAACACGCGCGTCTCCGTGTTCCAGCTGACCGACAAGAACCGTGCGACCAGCCCTGAAGACGACCCTACCGCCACCTATGACGTGGCCTCTGGCAAGACCCGTATCCGCGGTGCCGAGTTCGAGGTCAGCGGCAAGCTGCTGCCGAACTGGGACATCATGGCCGGCTACACGTACATGGACACCAAGATCCTCAGTGGCGACGCGGTCAGCACCTTCCAGACCATGCCCAAGCACTCGGCCTCGCTGTGGAACAAGTACACCGTGGCCAGCGGCCCACTGGAAGGTCTGGCGATCGGCAGCGGCGTGACGGCCATGAGCGACTTCTACATGACCACCAGTACCTATACCGTCGCCGCCCCCGGCTACGCCACCGTCGACGCCAAACTCTCCTACCCGATCACCAAGAAACTCACCGCCACCCTGGACGGCACCAACTTGCTCAACCGCGATTACTATTCGCGTGTAGGCTCGGCGGCAACGTTCAACTTCCTGGGCCAGTCACGTGCATTCAGCGTCGGCGCCCGGTACGAGTTCTAAGAGGACCCCATGCACGAGCTCCTGGCACGCAAGGACCTGGGCAGCGATACGTGGTGGCAGGCGCTGGCCGAGCAGGGTACCCCCCTGGTCGGCCCGGCGCAGGCCGGGGAGCACGCCGTGACGTTTGTCTGGCGTGACCCCCGTGGCAGCGCCGCGACATCGCCCACCCGCCGCGTCTGGATCAACATCACCGGTCTCACCGACCACCACCGCCAGTGCCCGCCGCAAAGCCTTGCGCGGGTCGATGGCACCGACCTCTGGCTGTGGCAGACGCGTATCGACGCGAACTGGCGCGGCAGCTACAGCTTCATGCCCAGTGACGAAGACCGCGACTACGACGGCTTCGACGCTCAGGGCAACCTCGATCTCAACGCCCTGCGCCCCTGGTGGCGCGCGACGTTTCCCCTGGCTGAACACGACCCCCTGAACCGCACCCGGCCCTGGACTGGCGGGCGAGGGCTGGGCGTGTCCGCCTTGCACATGCCCCAGGCGCCGGCTCACCCGGCCTGGGCTGCGGTGGACAGCGGCCTGGCCGCCGCCGCGACGTTGCAGTGCCACACGTGGGACAGCGCTCGGCTGGGTAACAGCCGCCGCGTGTGGCTGTTCAGCACCGGCCGCGACCAGGACCCCGGCCGGCCGCTGGCCGTGCTGCTGGATGGCGCCTTCTGGACGGGCGCCTTGCCCCTGGCTGCCCCCCTGCAAACCCTGACCGACGCCGGCCAGTTGCCGGGCGCGGTGTACCTGTTCGTCGACAGTATCGACACTGCCCACCGCAGCCGTGAGCTGGCCTGCAACCCTGAATTCTGGCTGGCCCTGCAGGATGAACTGCTGCCCCAGGTGGCGCAGTGGCAGGCGCACTCGACAGCGGCAGCGACCACCGTGGTGGCCGGGCAGAGCTTCGGCGGCCTGGCGTCGCTGTATGCCTGCCTGCAATGGCCACAGCGCTTTGGCTGTGTGCTGGCCCAGTCCGGTTCGTTCTGGTGGCCGCGTGGCGAGCTCGAGCAGCAACTTCCCCAGCGTGTGGCGGCAGGCCTCGGCCACGGCCAGGCACTGAAACTGTTCATGGAGGCCGGGCTGCGCGAGCCGGTCATCCATGCCGCCAACGACCACATGGTCGAGGCGCTGCGCGCCGCCGGGCACCACCCGCAATACCGCGTGGTCAATGGCGGCCATGACGCCCTGTGCTGGCGTCAAGGCCTGCTCGATGGTCTTGGCGCCCTGTGGGCCGATCTTTTGCCAGCGGCCTAGGCCGCTGGGTCATTCTTCAAAACAAGGAACACCGCGTGGAGCACCTCAACCCCTTCGACGACCCGCAGCAGGCTTGCCATGTGCTGATCAACGCCCAGAGCCAGCACAGCCTGTGGCCGGATTTCTGCGACGTGCCGCCGGGCTGGACCATCGTCCACGGGCCCGCCAGCCGCGAGGCCTGTGGCCACTGGCTGGAAGCCCATTGGCGTGAACTGCGTCCCGCTTCGCTGCGCCGCCTGCTGGCGGCCGACGCCTCTTGAACTGGAGCCACGCATGAACCTGTCAAACCCGAATTCGGTAACCCCCATGCCCACGTCCCTGCGTGAAATGCCGCTGGTGGCGGCCCAGTCCGGCATCTGGATGGCCGACCAGCTGTCCCCTCATCACAATGCCTATGCCGTGGCCCACTACGTGGAGCTGCAGGGCGAACTCGACAGCGCCTTGCTGATGCAGGCTATCGCCGCGGGCCTCGCCGAGGTCGACACCCTGCACATGCAGGTGGCGGAGCGCGACGGCCAGGCGGTGCAGTGGTTCGACCTGAGCCAGCCCTTGGCGGCCCCGACCTGTGCCGACCTGCGCAGTGAAACCGACCCCGTGGCCACCGCCATGGCCTGGATGCGCGCCGACCTGCAGGGCGACCTGCGGGTGGCCAGCGGCGGCCTGGCCTGCATGAACCACCTGATGCAGGTGGGCGAGGGCCGCTGGTTCTGGTACCAGCGCTATCACCACCTGGCCGTGGACGGCTACAGCTTCGCCGCCATCACCCGGCGCATCGCCGAACGCTATACCGCCCTGCGCCGTGGTGAAGACGCGGGGCCGTCGCCGTTCACGCCCTTCAGCCGCGTGGTGGAGGAATACCAGGCCTACCAGCAGAGCGCTGTGTGCGCCCGCGATGCCCGGTTCTGGCAGGACAAGGGCCGCCAGTTGCCGCCGCCGGTGACCCTGGCCAGCGCCCCCTTGGGGGGGCAGGCCGCCAGCAGCCGCGTGTTGCGCCATACCCTGAAGCTGGATGCCCAGGCGTTCGACCGGCTGATGGCGGCCCAAGCCGGCACCGTCAGCCGCGCCGACATGGCCCTGGCACTGGTCAACCTGTGGCTGTCGCGCCTCAGCGGCCAGAGCGCGTTCACCGCCGGCTTTATCTTCATGCGCCGCATGGGCTCGGCCGCCGCCAGTACCAGCGGCGCGGTGATCAACGTGCTGCCCCTGCAAGTGCAGGTGCCGCCCGAGGCCACCCTGGACGAACTGGCCCAAGGCATTGCCGTGGAGCTCAAGCGCCTGCGCAAGCACCAGCGCTATGATGCCGAACAGATCCAGCGCGACCTCGGCCGCCTGGGCGATGCCGAGCCGTTGTATGGCGCGGTGTTGAATCTCAAGTTGTTCGAGTTCGCCCTGGACCTTGACGGCATCGCCGGCATCACCCACACCTTGGCCTCGGGGCCGGTACGTGACCTTGAAGTGGCGTTGTTCCTCAATGACCGTGGCGAAGTCAGCCTGGAGTTGCTGGCCAACAGTGAACGCTATGACGACGCTACCCTGGCCCGCCACTTGCGCCGCCTGACCTTGCTGCTGGAGCAGTTTGCCGTCAACCCGCACCTGAGCTGCGAAGCGGCCAGCCTGCTGGACAGCGATGACCTGGCGCTGCTGGAGCGCGTCAACGCCACCGCTCACCCGCTGACCGACGACACCCTGGTCAGCCTGATGGCCGCCCAGGCGCTGCTCACCCCCCATGCGCCGGCGCTGTCCGACGCTCAATACCGTTTCGATTACCAGCAGGTGCGCGAGCAGGTCCAGGCCTTGGCCCAGCGCCTGGTGGCCCAGGGCGTGGTGCCGGGGGATATCGTCGCCGTGGCGCTGCCGCGTTCGGTGTTCCTGTCGCTGGCGCTGATGGCGATCCTGGAGGTGGGGGCCGCCTATCTGCCGCTGGACAGCGGCTACCCGGACGACCGCCTGCAGTTGATGCTGGAGGATGCCCAGCCTCGGCTGATCATCACCGAGCGCAGCCAGGCGCCGCGGTTCCCTGCCAGCTGCCCGGCGTTGCTGCTGGAAGCGCCGCTGGCCCTCGACCCCGCGGGGCCGTTGCAGTTCGCGGGCCCGAGCCCTGAGCACGCGGCCTACATCATCTACACCTCCGGCTCCACCGGCCGGCCCAAGGGCGTGGTGGTGGGCCATGAAGCCATCGTCAATCGTCTGTTGTGGATGCAGCACCAGTACCCACTGGGCGCCGATGACGTGGTCCTGCAGAAGACCCCGTGCAGCTTCGACGTGTCGGTGTGGGAGTTCTTCTGGCCACTGATCACCGGCGCGCGCCTGCACATGGCGCCGCCCGAGGCGCACCGTGATCCGGAAGCGCTGCAACGCCTGTTCAGTGAGCAGGGCGTGACCACCACCCACTTCGTACCCTCGATGCTGGCCGCTTTCGTCAGCGCCCTGAACGATGACGTGGCCATCGCCCATTGCCGTAGCCTGCGCCAGGTGTTCTGCAGCGGCGAAGCCTTGCCCACCGACCTGTCGCAACTGTGGCAGCGCCGTACCGGTGTGCCCTTGCACAACCTCTATGGCCCGACGGAAGCGGCAGTGGACGTCAGCTGGTACCCGGCCCATGGCGAAGCCCTGGCGGGCGTCGAGGGTGCCAGCGTGCCCATCGGTTTCCCGGTATGGAACACCGGCCTTCGCATCCTCGACCGTCGCCTGCGCATGACCCCGCCCGGTGTGGCCGGTGACCTGTACCTGACCGGCGTACAACTGGCCCACGCCTACCTGGGCCGCCCGGACCTGACCGCCAGCCGCTTCATCGCCGACCCCTATGGCAATGGCGGGCGCATGTACCGCACCGGTGACGTGGCGCGCTGGCTGGACAACGGCGCGGTGGAGTACCTGGGCCGCAGCGACGATCAACTGAAGATCCGCGGCCAGCGCATCGAGCTGAGTGAGATCGACCATGCGCTGCTGGCCCTGCCCGGCGTCGAGCAGGCGGTGACCCATGCCCGGGTGCTGGGCGAAGCCCAGGTGGGCGGCGGTGACGCACGCCAATTGGTGGGCTATGTGATCGCCCAGCAAGGTCGCGAACTCGACCTGGCGGGCCTGCGCCTGGCCCTGACCGATCGCCTGCCGGCGCACATGGTGCCGGTGG
The DNA here is from genome assembly GCF_029623465.1 of Pseudomonas sp. RIT-To-2. Lineage (NCBI taxonomy): Bacteria > Pseudomonadati > Pseudomonadota > Gammaproteobacteria > Pseudomonadales > Pseudomonadaceae > Pseudomonas > Pseudomonas sp. RIT-To-2. The sequence continues at coordinate 129,755 of NZ_JAPYKM010000004.1, forward strand.
CCCTGGTGCAACTGGACAGCTTCCCCCTGGGCGCGACCGGCAAGCTCGACCGCAAGGCCTTGCCGATGCCTCAGGCCAGCGTCAGGAGCCAGGGGCGTGCGCCGCAACCCGGTCTTGAAAGCCACATCGCCGAGGCCTTTGGCGTAGTGCTGGAGCGCGAAGGCGTGACGGCCGAAGATGATTTCTTCGCCTTGGGCGGCCATTCGCTCCTGGCCATGAGCCTGGCGGCGGTGTTGCGGCGCGAGCTGCAACGGCCGGTGTCGGTGGGCCAGGTGATGATCGCCTCCACCGTGGAACGCCTGGCCGCGCTGCTGGCCAGCGAGCAGAGCGAAGACGCCAGCCGCCGTGCCGGTTTCGAAACCGTGCTGCCCCTGCGTCAAGCCAACGGCCCGACGCTGTTCTGCTTCCACCCAGCGTCGGGGTTTGCCTGGCAATTCAGTGTGCTGCAACGTTACCTGGACCCGCACTGGTCGCTGGTGGGCATTCAGTCACCGCGCCAGGGCGGCCCCTTGCAGGCCTGCGAAAACCTCGACGCCGCCTGCGACGCGCACCTGCGCACCGTGCGCGAACTGCAGCCCCACGGTCCGTACCATTTCGCCGGCTATTCCCTGGGCGGCACCCTGGCCCAGGGCGTGGCGGCGCGGTTGCAGGCTGCGGGTGAAGAGGTAGCCTTCCTGGGCTTGCTCGACACCTACCCGCCGGAGACTCAGAACTGGGACGAACGCCAAGGCCGCAACGTGCTCAAGCAAGAGGTACTGGACGAAGTGAACCGCGAGCGCGAGCTGTTCCTGGCGGCCCAGCAGGGCTTGCAGGACGCGGCGATGGCCGCGGGTGGCGGCGACATGTTCGACGACATCGAAGCCAACTATGCCGATTCCGTCCGTCTGCTGGCCACGGCGCGCAGTTCAGCGTTCAAGGGCGAAGCGACGCTGTTCGTGGCTGAAAACACCTTGCCCGAAGGCATGGACGTACGTCAGACCTGGGGGCCATTCGTGGGTAGCCTGAACGTCCACCGGTTGCCGTGCGCGCATGTGGACATCATCTCGCCGGCCTCGATGGCGCAGGTGGGGCCGTTGATCAATCGGGCGTTGAAGGGGCTGTAAAAAGCGAGCGCGTCACAGATCCGAAGCCGAAAAAACGGAGCTCGGGAAGCGCCGCGCGGGCGGCGCACGGTCTCAAGGGCGCCGAATATCTCCAGCCATGCACCTGGCGGCCCTGACCCAATCTCAAGCCAGACAAACAAGGCGGTCCAGGCAATGGCACAGGCATAACTGGCCCGAAACAGATGTAGGAGCGGGCTTGCTCGCGAAGCGCCGCGCGGGCGGCGCGCGGTCTCAAGAACGCTGTAGAAACCCAAGCCATGCACCTGGTGGCCCTGACCCAATCCCAAGGCGAACCAACAAGGCGGTCCAGGCAATCCCACAGACATAATTGGCCCGAAACAGATGTAGGAGCGAGGGGGGCGCCGAGCCCTTGCTCGCGAAGCGCCGCGCGGGCGGCGCACGGTCTCGAGGACGCTGGAGAAACCCAAGCCATGCGCCTGGCGGCCCTGACCCAATCCCAAGCCAAACAAAAAAGGCGGACCAGGCAATGGCCCAGACATAACTGGCCCGAAACAGATGTGGGACCGGGCTTGCCCGGGAAGCGCCGCGCGGGCGGCGCACGGTCTCAAGGGCGCTGTAGAAACCCAAGCCATGCACCTGGTGGCCATGATGCGATTTCATGACAGGCTTTCAGGGGCCCGCTAGAGATCTCATCATGGCCACCAAGCGCTAGTCGATGGTTTTGTAGCGCCCTCGAGACCGTGCGCCGCCCGCGCGGCGCTTCCCGAGCTTCGCCCGGTCCCACATCTGTTTCGGGCCAGTTATGTCTGTGGGATTACCTGGACCGCCTTGTTTGTTTGGCTTGAGATTGGGTCAGGGCTGCCAGGTGCAGGGCTCGGGTTTCTCCAGCGCCCTCGAGACCGAGCGCCGCCCGCGCGGCGCTTCGCGAGCAAGCTCTGCTCCTACATCTGTTTCGGGCCAGTTATGTCTGTGAGATTGCCTGGTCCGCCTTGTTTTTCCGGCTTGAAACCGTATCAAGGCCGCCAGGTGCATGCCTCAAGGTTTCCGGCGCCTTTGCGACCGTGCGCCGCCCGCGCGGCGCTTCGCGAGCAAGCCCGCTCCTACATTTGTTTCGGGCCAGTTATGTCTGTGCCATTGCCTGGCCCGCCTTGTTTTTCGGCTTTGGATTTACGGTGTCACCGGCGCCGTCATACCCGTCCCTCCTTCATTTCCTGCGCAATGTAATCCGCCTGCCGTATCGCCAGCGTCACTATCGTCAACGTCGGGTTCTCGGCTGCGCTGGTGGTGAACTGGCTGCCATCGCTGATGAACAGATTCGCTACCTCATGGCTCTGCCCATGTCCGTTGCATACGCCGTCCTCGGCCTTGGCGCTCATGCGGCAGGTGCCCAGGTTGTGGGTGGAGGGGTAGGGCGGGACGCGGTGGGTCTTGAGTGCACCGACCGCTGAATACAGCGCCTGGCCCTGGGTGAAGGCGTGCTCGCGCATGGCCAGGTCGTTGGGGTGGTCGTCGTAGTGGACGTTGGCCACCGGCATGCCGAACTGATCCTTGACCGCGTCGTTAACGGTCACGCGGTTGGTTTCGCGCGGCATGTCTTCGCCCACGATCCACAGGCCTGCCAGGTGCGTGTACTGGTCCATCACGCGGGTGAAGTCCGGTCCCCAGGCACCGGGGTTGAAGAACGCACCCAGGAACGATGGGCCAAGCGAGATCGTCTCCATCTCGTAGCCGCCGACGAAGCCCCGCTCGGGCTTGAACTTGACCTCGTCGCTGATGATGCCGGCCATGATGGTGCCGCGGTAGAAGTGCACCGGTTCGCTGAACTCGGCGAACACGGAGCCAGTGGTGTGCCGCATGTAGTGTTTGCCGACCATGCCCGCGCCGTTGCCCAGGCCTTGGGGGAACCGGCTGCTGGAGGAGTTGAGCAGCAGGCGCGGGGTTTCGATGGCGTTGCCGGCCACGGCCACCAGCCGGGCTGCCTGGCGCATCTGCTGGCCGGTGGCGTCGGCGTAGACCACGGCGCTGACCAGGCCCTTGTCATTGTGCTCGATGTGCAGCACCTGCGAGGAGGGGCGCAGGTCCAGGTTGCCCGTGGCTTCGGCCGCAGGAATCTCGGTGTACAGGGTCGACCACTTCGCGCCCATCTTGCAGCCCTGGAAGCAGAAGCCCAGTTGCTGGCACGAGGCGCGGTTGGCGCGCGGGCGGCTGTTGATCGCCATGTGGCCGGTGGAGCATTCGGTATAACCCAGTTTCTGCGCGCCGTTGTACAGCACCTTGAAGTTGTTGTTTCCCGGCAGCCCGGGGATGTCATGGGTGCGGGTCACGCCCATCTTGTCTTCGGCGCGGGCGTAGTAAGGCTCAAGTTCCGCCAGGGTCACGGGCCAGTCCAGCAGATTGGCGTCTTTCACCGCGCCATAGGTGCTCAATGCATGGAACTCATGTTCCTGAATACGCAGGCTGGCCCCCGCCCAGTGGGTAGTGGTTCCGCCCACGGTTTTGCAGATCCAGGCAGGCAGGTTGGGGAAGTCCTTGGCCACCCGCCAGGTGCCCGAAGTGGTGCGGGTGTCGCCCCAGGACAATTGGGCGAAGGAGGGCCACTCGTCGTTGATGAAGGTGCCCTGGTTCTGGCGCGCACCGGCTTCCAGGAGCACCACCTTGATGCCCTTCTGGCACAGTTCATTGGCCAGGGTGCCGCCGCCTGCGCCGGACCCGATGATCACTACCACCGAGTCGTCATCATGTTTGAAGTCAGCCATGTGCATGCATCCTCAGGAGAAGGGATTGGGGCTCGCGGAGGCGGGCGGGTTCGGTAACCAGGACAGGTCGTTGAACCCACGCATCAGGTAGCCACCCTTGGGAAAGGAGGCGCCTTCGTAGCCAAAGTGCAGGTAGGCCAGTTCGTTGCTGTACAGGGTGTTGACCGCGTTGCCGCGCACCAGGGCAAAGAACGGCGTGTCCTGGATGTCCTGGAGGATGGCGAACTGCTTGTCGGCGTCGATCTTGCGCCAGTCTCCGCCGGCCTTCTGGTCGAGCATGGCGACGCCTTGCCTGAGCGTATCGGCGACACCGGGGTCGGTACTGGCTTTCTGGTCCAGTGCCTTGACGGGAAAGGCGTAGACCGCGTCTTCCATGGTGTCGTGTGGAAAGGTGCGGCGCACCATCAGCAGCAGCTTGTCGCCGCTGTCACTGTCCAGGGTGGTCATGGGCAGGGCCCAGCTCAGGCTGGGGGCCATCAGGGCAATTGGACCGCTGGTAAACAGCAGCGTACCGAGCAGCAGGCCGCCGCTGCCCTGAAGAAACCGGCGACGGTCGAGTGTCAGGTTACTCATGGCGATGTCCTTCTTATTGTTGTTGTCACGCAACCCATAGTAGTAACGCCAGCAGGGGGCAGGTAATAGGCGCCTACTACGTTGGAATAAGCTTAGACGCGTAGTAGGCGCCTATTACCACCGCCGGGCGCGCGCTTCCTAGAATGGGTTCACTGCCCCCCAGAGAACCCTGTCATGTCCTTCATCAGCGAAACCCAGCCCGGCGTGTGCATGGCCCCCGATGCCGAAACCCAGGCCTACGTGTTCAACCACAGCATGATCCGCGTCAAGGACCCGCAGCGCTCGCTGGACTTCTACACTCGGGTGCTGGGCATGCGCCTGCTGCGCCAGGTGGATTTTCCCGAGGCGAAGTTTTCCCTGCTGTTCCTGGCGATGACCGCCGGCGAAACCGTGCCTGAAGAGCGCGGCGCCCGCCAGGTGTACACCTTCGCCCGCCAGTCGGTGCTGGAGCTGACCCACAACTGGGGCACCGAGAGCGACGACTCCCAGTACCACAACGGCAACAAGGACCCGCGTGGCTTCGGCCATATCTGCTTCAGCGTGCCGGACATCGAAGCCGCCTGCGCGCGGTTCGAGCGGCTGCAGATACCCTTCGTCAAGCGGTTGGACAAGGGCATGAAGCACGTGGCGTTCATCAGTGACCCGGATAATTACTGGATCGAGATCGTTCAGGCTGATCTGCTGGCTGATCTGGGGCAGTAACGCCGGTCCCAACCCTGTGGGACCGGGCGAAGCTCGGGAATGGAACACCACCGGTGGCGCGTCAGAACACCGACCAGTTGATCCGCTCGCTCAACAGCTCGAGCGCTTTCATGCCCACCAGCGAGTTGCCCGCCGGGTTGAGCTCCGGCGACCATACGCACACGGTGAACTGCCCCGGCACCACGGCGATGATGCCGCCACCCACGCCGCTCTTGCCGGGCAAACCGACGCGGTAGGCGAAGTTGCCGGCTTCGTCGTACAGGCCGCTGGTGGCCATGATCGAGTTGACCTGCTTGCTCTGCCGCGGCGTCAGGATCTGCTCGCCGCTGTGTTTGCAGAACCCGTCATTGGCCAGAAAGCAGAAGGCCTTGGCCAGGTCGATGCAGTTCAGGCGCAGGGCGCAGTGGCTGAAGTAGCTGCGCAGCACCGCTTCCACGTCGTTGTGGAAGTTGCCGAAGGACTGCATCAGGTAGGCCATGGCCGCGTTGCGCGAGCGGTGCTGGTATTCGGACTCGGCCACCTTGCTGTCCACCAGCACATTCGGGTTCCCAGACAACCGCCGCACGAAGTCGCGCATGGACAGTGCCGGGGCGGCGAAGCGCGACTGGTTGATGTCGCAGATCACCAGGGCGCCGGCGTTGATGAACGGGTTACGCGGCCGCCCGCGTTCGAATTCCAGTTGCACCAGGGAATTGAACGGCTGCCCCGAGGGCTCGTGGCCAAGGCGCTCCCAAATGGCTTCGCCGGAATGGCCGATGGCCTGGACCAGGCTGAAGACCTTGGAAATGCTCTGCACCGAAAATGGCGTGTCGGCGTCGCCAGCGCTGTACAGGCTGCCATCGTTGCCGTAAACGGCGATGCCCAGCTGGTTGGCGGATACATCGGCCAGTGCCGGGATGTAGTCGGCGACCTTGCCCTGGCCGATCAGCGGGCGGACTTCGTCGAGGATCTGGTTCAGCAGTGCTTGCATGGGTGGGCCTGTGCCTGTGGTGAGGGTGGCTGTTGCCTAGACGTCGGCGGGCAGCCCGGCATCACACCGGTGTATGATGGCGGCTCATGAACCGGAGCCAGTCCATCGCGATGCCCAGTATCACCCTGTTCCAGACCCCGCCCCCCGAGTCGTTCCAGAGCCAGATCCAGCAACTGGTGATCGACAACCTCACCACCATCAGCCAGGTGGCGCTACCGGCGTCCAACCGGCTGTACCCCTTGTACCAGTACGGCGTGGGCTATGAGGTGCACCTGTACCTGCAGGCCATGGACGGTTCGCGTGGTTTCCCTGTGGAAGTGGTGGCAGCACTGGACGACGATGACCCCTCGCAGGTGCTGGGTTTCGTGCTTTACCTGCCACTGACCAACGACCCCCAGGCGTGCACGCTGCTTTACCTGGCGGTGCAGGAAGGCCACCGTCGAAAGGGTATCGCCCGGGCGATGCTGGCCAGGGTACTGGAGCGCTACCCTCATGCGGAGTTGGGCTGCACCGTGAGCCAGGTGGCGTTCGGCCAGGCCCTGGGCTTCCAGGTGCTGGGCACCCGCGGTTCACAGGTGCTGATGAATACCCGTGACCACGCCAGCGCCGGCCTGACACCCGTGCTGGATACTGCGCCCATCTACCGCTCGGTAGAGGTACGGCAGATTCACGCCTACCTGCTCAAACAGCATGGCGAGCAGGCCATGGTGAATGCGGAAAGACAGCGTGACCGCCACCTGGACCAGTTGACGAACGACGCCCAGGCATTCGTCAAGGTGCACCTGGGGCGCTGAGCCGCGTTTTTCGAGGCCATCCAGCGAGCGTCCAAGCAGGAGAATGAAATGAACATGGAAGGACACCAGGCGCGCCTTCGCGCGCACTTGGTCGAGTTGCTCAAGGTCGACCCGCGCCTGGATGCGGTGTATGCGCTGGCGGGCGATTTTCCGCCACGGGTGCGCGAGCCTGGGTTCGCCGGGCTGGCCCGCATCGTCTGCGGCCAGCAAGTATCAGTGGCCAGCGCCGACGCCATCTGGAAGCGCTTGGCAGCGCTGCCCCACGCCACCACGCCACGCGGTTTTCTGGCCCTCGGCGAAGCCGGGTTGGCCGGGGTGGGGCTGAGCCGCGGCAAGTTCAAGACCCTGACGGCCCTGGCCACCGCCGTGGAACAGGGCGACCTGGACCTGGCCCACGTTGCCGGCTTGCCCGGCGAGGCGGCGCTGGCCGAACTCACCCGTCACCCGGGCATTGGTCCGTGGACGGCGGAAATCTACCTGATGTTCTGCGCCGGCCACCCGGATATTTTTCCTTCCGGTGACCTGGCCCTGCAAAAGGCCGTGGCCCACGCCCTGCAACTGCCAGCGCTGAATGCCCGACAACTGGCTGACCTGGCCCAGGCATGGGCACCGTACCGGGCCACGGCGGCGCTGCTGTTCTGGCGGTTGTACGCGGTGATGCGCGGCCGCCAGGCTTTACCGCTGTAGCCTGAGACTGGCCAGGGCCAGCAGCGCCAAGGTGGCGATCAGCGCGGCCAGTACGGTAACGCCGGTGGTGATGCCGTGCACATCGATCAGGTAGCCGGCCACCACCGGTAGCGCGCCGGCGGGCACATAGCCGCCCATGTTGAATACGCCGTTGGCTTCGGCGCGGCGGGCCGCTGGCACATGCAGGGCGATCAGGCTCAGCCCGCCCAGTTGCCCCATGCCCTGACCCGCCCCGGCCAGCAGCGCCGACACCACCAGCCACGCTACCGACTGGCTATTCAACGCCAACCACAGGGTGGCCATGGACAGCACGGTGGCAAGGCCGCTGAGCACGAAAATACGCGCCACCGCCAGACGCTGCACCAGCAGCTGCACGGCCACACCTACCATGAACATCGCAAACGCGGTGCCGCCGGCGATCAGCGGACTGCTGACGTGCACAAAGCTGGCGAACAGGCTGGGGCCCAAGCTGAGCACGAATGAAGTCGAGGTGATACCCGGCCCGAAGAAGGCGATGCCGCGCAGCACATGGCCGACACTGTCCCGGGGTACCGAGGGCAGCCGCAGCTTCAAGGTGCCCGGCGCCCGCGGTTGTGCAGGCTGTGCCAGCACCACGCCCAGTGCCAGGGCCAGCAGCGCCAGTTCCAGGTTGAAGACAATGGCCACCGGGTGCTCGCTGAACCGCGCGATGAGCCCCGCCAGCAAGGGGCCGGTGCCAGCGCCCAGGACCATGGCCACCGAGGCCAGCAAGGAGGCCTGGCGCTTGTGGGTGTCGGCGGCCTGATCGACCACGTTGGCCATGCCGGCTGACACGATGATGCCCACCGCAATGCCGGTGAGCAGCCGCGCCAGCATCAGCACCGTGACGCTGCTGGCCAGCTGGAACAGCACGGCGGCGCTCATCGCCAGCCCTAGGGCCGGCAGCAGCAGCGCCTTGCGGCCGAAGTGGTCGGCCAGTTGCCCGGCCACCAACAGCGTGCCGAGCAGGCCCAGAATGTAGCAGGTGAAAACAGTCGCCAGGGTCGCGGCGCTGAAGCCCATCTGTTGTTGCCAGTGCCCGTACAGGGGTGTGGCGGCATTGGAGAGGATGAACACTGCCGTCACGACCCAGGCGGCGCGCAGCACCGGCAGGGACGAGGGCGGGGTAGCCGTCAGGGCTGAAGGGGAAGGGGTCATGGGCGAGGTGCCATTGCAATCAATCGAGGGGGGTGATGCTAGTGCGGGCAGGCGCGGTTTTGAATTCCCCACGGGCGCAGGCCGCTTGTGCAAAAATTCACACCTCGCTTCAAGAGCGGGCGTTTGCGCCAGGAAATGGGGTCAGGCCGAGGTGACGCAGTCGGCGATAAAGTCCATCACGGTACGAATGGGGGCCGCGTTGCGCACGTCTTCGTGCACCGCCAACCAGACTTCGCGCACCAGGCAGGGACCGGCAGGGTCCAGCAACTGCAAGGGGTGCTGCGAGGCCATGAAGGCGGGGAGCGATACCACGCCAGCACCCCCAGCGGCGGCGATCGCCTGGATGCGCAGGTCGTTGCTGGTGAACGCAAGGGGCCGGCCGGCGGCCTGTTCCAGCAGCCAGTCCTGCTGCACCGAGCCCTCCATGCTCTCGTCGTAGCCAATGAAGCTGTAGTCGGTGGTGTGCGCCAGGTAGTCAGGGCTGGCGTACAGGCGAAACTCCATTTGGCCCAGGCGCCGGGCCACCAACGTCGGCTCACTGGGCCGTACCAGGCTGACGGTGATATCGGCTTCACGGCGTGTGAGGGAGGCGCGGGACTTGGTGCCCACCAGGCGTACTTTCAACAGCGGGTGGCGCTGCATCAGGGTGCCCAGCCGAGGGGCCAGCAGGGTGCCCGCCAGCGCGGGTGGCGACGACACCACCACCTCGCCCTGCACCTGGTCCTGCTCGCCACCGGCGAAGCGTTCCAGGGCGAAGGAGGCCAGGTTCATCTGCTCGCCGAACGCCGTCACCCGCAAGCCGTCCTCGGTCAGCACGTAGGCGCGCTGACGCCGGTCCACCAGCTTGAGGCCCAGCGCCGCCTCCAGTGCCGCGATACGCCGCGCCACGGTAGCGTGGTCGACCCGCAGCACCTTGGCCGCCGCCGACAGCGAACCGGCCTGGGCGAACAGGCAGAAATAGCGGAGGTCTTCCCAATCGAACATGATGTATCCCGTGCAGAGCGAGCAGGGATGATAGCGCCCCGAGGGGCGCAACGCACAGGGCAGGAGCTGGCGTGCCGGCAGGCCAGCTCCCGAGGGGGCAGGGTTATCGCAGGGTCAGTATTTCCAGGTCACCGAGGCCATCACGTTGCGTGGGTCGCCGTAGTTGCTCTGGGCGTAGCGCACGGTCTGCAGGTACTTGCGGTCGGTCAGGTTGTTGACGTTGACCTGGGTGCTCCAGTGGCTGTCGATGTCGTACTTGCCCATCAGGCCCACCAGCGCATAGGCGCCCTGGTCGGCGAGGGGAGTGTCGTCGTTGGCGATTTTGCTCTGCCAGGTCAGGTTGGCACCCACCTTGAACTGCGGAGCCATCGGCAACTGGTACGTTACCGACCCATTCATCTGGTGGCGAGGAATGAAGCGGCGGGCGCGGCTGTCGTCGGCATCGGTGATGTACACGTAGGTGTAGCCACCGCTGACCTGCAGCCCAGGTGCCAGTTCGCCGGAGACTTGCAGTTCCAGGCCGTCGCTCTTGTACGACATGCCGTTATACAGGTAGCCGCCCAGGCTGGCGTCATAACCGGCATAGGTCGCCACGTTATCCTGCTTGGTGTGGAACACGGCTGCTGAAACGTCGAGCTTGTTGTCCAGCAGGTGGCCCTTGATGCCCGCTTCATAGCTCTTGCCCTGCAACGGGTCCAGCACCTTGCCCTGGGGGTTAAGGGAATACTGCGGGTTGAAGATCTCGGTATAGCTGGCGTACAGCGCATACTGCGGGGTCAGGTCATAGACCAGGCCTGCGTATGGGGTCACCTTGCCATGGATGCGCACATCGCGCGGGCTGTCGTAGCTGTCGCCGTCGCTGTCGGCGCTGAGCATCCGCGCACCGGTGATCAGGTGCAGGTCATCGGCCAGGCTCCAGCGTGCCCCGGCGTACAGGCTTTTCTGCCGGTCGACGTAGTTGGAGGTGGCGGCGGCGCTGGCGATGTCCCAGTCTGTGGTGCGCGGAATGCTGCCGGCCAGGGCATCTTGCAGCGACACTGCGGTGTAATCCGACGACGTGCCGTACAGCGAGGTTTCCTGGTTGTGCGAGCGCGCCACGTTGGCGCCGAAGGTGAACTGGTGCTCGCGGCCGAACAGGGTGAGCGGGCCGCTGAACGACACGTCGCCGTCCAGCTCGCGGTTGTCGTCCTTGTATTTGGAAGCCAGGCCGGTGTACCCGGTGCTGGAAGCGGCATTGCTGTAGATGTAGAACATCTCGGTGTCTTCGCGGTGCTCCATGCCGGTCAGGGTGACCGTGGACTTCCAGTCATTGGCGAACTGGTGCTGCCACTCGGCGAAGGCGCGGGTGGTGTGCACGTTCCAGTACACCCACGGCTGCGAGATGTTGCTGGAACGGCTGCTGTAATGAATGGCGTTGCCATTGCGGTCCACCAGCGGCAGCGCGCCCCAGCTGGAGCCGTTGGCGTTGGTTTTCTGGTCTTCGTAGCCAACGGTCAAGGTGTCGCTATCGGTCAGGTCGAACGCCAGCGTGCCGGCGAACACGTTCTTCTCCCGGGCGTAGCGGTCCAGGTAGGAGTTGCCCTTTTCATAGGCGTAGACCAGGCGGCCGCGTACGTTGCCGGTCTCGGTGAGCGGGCCTGACACGTCGATGTCCACTCGCCGGTCGTCCCATGAACCACCGCTCACGGTAACCGACGCCTGCGGGTCATACGTCGGGCGCTTGCGCACGAAGTTGACCGTGGCCGATGGGTTGCCGTTGCCGGTCATCAAGCCGTTGGCGCCGTGCAGGATGTCTACCTGCTCGTAAGGCGCCATGTCATAGTCGCCCACCAGCAGGCCATTGGTCAGGGGCATGCCCATGCCGTCATACTGGAAGTTGGTGATATCGAAACCCCGGGCGGTGAAGTAGGTGCGGTCAGTCTCGACTTTCTGCACGTTGACGCCCGGGGTGTTGCTCAGCACATCGCGGATGCTGTTGAGTCTGAAGTCGTCCAATTGCTCGCGCTTGACCTCGGTCACCCCTTGCGGCGTCTGTTGGGCGGTGAGGTTCAGGCGGGTGGTCGTGCTGCTTGGCTTACCCTGGTAGCCCGGTGTCGGCGCGTCGTCCTGAGCGTCGGCGGTGGTGCTGATGGTGGTGGAAGGAAGATTCAGCGTGCTGTCCTCAGCATACGCGTGGTCAAGGATGCCCAGGGCGATCAGCGAAAGAGCCGATACGGCCAGGGGAGAGGGTTTACGCATGGACGACGATTGCTCCTACAGGTTTTTTTAAGTGATATTGTTTCTCAATCATGCCAGTGGAAACAAATGGTAATCAATATCATTCCGTCGTTTTGTTGACATATTTTTCACATCTGTTCAGGAAAGGTTCATGAGCGGCTATCGCGAGTTGTTTGAGAAGGGCTTGGGGTTCGCGGCGTTTGTCGCCACGGGGCTTGATGCCGAGCAGGAAGGCGTGGTGCGTGCAGGGCAAAACCTGGCGGCAGCCGGCTTGAGCAAGGTCACTCGTCAGCGCCTGGCTGCCTTGGTGGGCGACTATTACCTGCTGGTGGCGGGCGAAATGTGGTGCCCGGACTGCCAGGTGAACCTGGTGGCACTGGATGCCCTGTGCGCTGCCCAGCCCCGGGTGCGCCTGGCGGTCATCAGCAAGGCCCGGGCTGAACAGCAGTTGCGCGAGCGGTTGGGGCTGACCAAGGTCTCCATCCCGCTGGTGGTGGTGCTCGATGCCGGTTTTGAACCGGTCGGTCTATTCGTCGAACGCCCCCAGGTAGTGATCCAGGGCGATGAGCAAACCCTGGCCGCGTACAAGGCTGCCCAGCTGCTCGAAGCCACGGTGACCGATGTGCTGGCCCTCATGGAACGGGCCGAAAAAAGCCGATAGCCCGGCAAACGTAGGGGAAAAGCCGCCGGACGGTCTCACCCCGCGCAAAAGCTCGCCGATACTCTCCATACCACATGGAGGTCGTCGGTTTATGTTCAACAACCAACTGAAGAAGCAACTGGCTGATCAACACGCTGAACTGACCGAGTTGCGCCAACTGGTCGGCGGCTTGCAACAGGAAATGCTGACCCTGGATGTCGACCCCCACCTGCGCATCCTGGGGTGCAACGAGCGCTTCGCCAAGGCGCTGGGTTACAGCCCGGCGCAATTGGCCGGGCGGCCCATGGCCGAGATCGTCCCCAGCTACGTGTCGAAGCTGCCGTGCTACCACCAATTGATGGCGGCGATTTCCGGCGGTACCTCCATCACCGATGACTACCGTTTCCTGCGCGCCGATGGCGTGCTGGTGTGGATACGCGCCCATTGGCAGCCGGTCAAGGATGCCCAGGGTGTGCTGCAGCATGTGTGCTGCTTTGCCAACAACATCACGGTGAACGTCGAGAAAAGCGCGGAAAGCACCTCGTTCATGGAGGCTTTGCTGAGGTCAACCGCGGTGATCGAATTCGACCTCAAGGGCGTGGTGTTGTCGGCCAACGACCAGTTTCTGCGGGCCATGGGCTATAGCCTCAGCCAGGTAAAGGGGCAGCACCACCGTCTGTTCTGCACGCCGGAAGAAACCGGCTCAGCCAAGTACCAGGAGTTCTGGGCCACCCTCAACCGCGGGGAGTTCGTGGCCGGGCGGTTCAAGCGTGTCGACGCCCATGGTCAGGTGGTGTGGTTGGAAGCCACTTACAACCCGGTATACGACCCCGAGGGAAACTTGAGCAAAGTGGTGAAGTTCGCCACTGTGGTCAGCGACCAGGTGGCCCGGGAGGAGGAGGTCAATGCCGCGGCCCACACGGCCTATGACATCTCCCAGCAAACCGACGTCAGCGCCCAGCGGGGCGCCGTGGTGGTCAATGATACGGTGCAGACCATGCGCAAGCTGGCCGACGACATGCAGTCCGCCGCCAGCGGAGTTGAAGCGTTGGGCAAGCAATCGTTGTTGATCAACTCGATCATCCAGACCATCAGCAGCATCGCCCAGCAGACCAACCTGCTGGCCCTCAACGCCGCCATCGAGGCCGCGCGCGCCGGGGAGCAGGGGCGTGGCTTCGCCGTGGTCGCCGACGAAGTGCGCCAATTGGCCGGGCGAACCAGCACCGCCACCGAGGAAATCGCTGCGGTGGTACAGCAGAACCAGACCCTGGTGGAAGGCACCGTGCGCGAAATGGCCAACAGCAAGCACCAGGCCGAACAGGGCGTGCAACTGGCCAGCCAGGCGGGCGAGGTAATCGTCGAGATCCAGGAGGGTGCGCGCAAGGTAGTGGACGCCGTTGGGCGCTTCGCGAACCAGTTGGGCTAAGTGCGATGCCTGGCCTTGCTGGTGTGAACAAGCTTGCGGTCAGATCTCATCATGGCCACCAAGCGGTAGTCGATGGTTTTGGGGCGCCTTTGAGACCGCGCGCCGCCCGCGCGGCGCACGGTCTCAAGGGCGCCGGAAAAACCAAGACATGCAGATGGAGGCCCTGATGCGGTTTCAAGCCGGAAAAACAAGGCGGACGAGGCAATCCCCCAGACATAACTGGCCCGAAACAAACGTAGGAGCAGAGCTTGCTCGCGAAGCGCCGCGCGGGCGGCGCACGGTCTCAAGGGCGCCGGAAACCTTGAGCCATGCACCTGGCGGCCTTGATACGGTTTCAAGCCGGAAAAACAAGGCGGTCCAGGCAATCCCCCAGACATAACTGGCCCGAAACAGATGTAGGAGCGGGCTTGCTCGCGAAGCGCCGCGTGGGCGGCGCACGGTCTCAAGGGCGCCGGAAAAACCAAGACATGCACCTGGCGGCCCTAACCCAATCTCAAGCCAAACCAACAAGGCGTTCCAGGCAATCCCACAGACATAACTGGCCCGAAACAGATGTAGGAGCGGGCTTGCTCGCGAAGCGCCGCGCGGGCGGCGCACGGTCTCAAGGGCGCTGGATATCTCCAGCCATGCACCTGGCGGCCCTGACCCAATCCCAAGCCGGAAAAACAGGGCGGTCCAGGCAATCCCACAGACATAACTGGCCCGAAACAGATGTAGGAGCGGGCTTGCTCGCGAAGCGCCGCGCGGGCGGCGCACCGTCGCAAGGGCACCGGAGAACCCAAGCCATGCACCTAGAGGCCCTGATGCGATTTCATGACAGGCTTTTGGGGGCCCCGCTGGAGATCTCATCATGGCCACCAAGCGGTAGTCGATGGTGTTGTAGCGTCCTTGAGACCGTGCGCCGCCCGCGCGGCGCTTCGCGAGCAAGCTCTGCTCCAACGTTTGTTTCGGGCCAGTTATGCCTGTGCCATTGCCTGGTCCGCCTTGGTTGTTCGCCTTGGGATCGGGTTAGGGCCGCCAGGTGCATGGCTTGATGCTTCTGGCGCTCTTGAGACCGTGCGCCGCCCGCGCGGCGCTTCGCGAGCAAGCCCGCTCCTACATCTGTTTCGGGCCAGTTATGTCTGTGCCATTGTCTGGACCGCCTTGTTGGTTTGGCTTGGGATTGGGTCAGGGCCTCCATGTGCATGGCTTGGTTTTTCCGGCGCCATTGAGACCGTGCGCCGCCCGCGCGGCGCTTCGCGAGCAAGGGCTCGGCGCCCCCCCTCGCTCCAACATCTGTTTCGGGCCAGTTATGTCTGCAGGATCACCCTGTCCACCTTCTTTTCCCGCTGCAGATCAGTGAAAGCTGGCCTTCATCAAGGATTCACCAGGTTCTGCGGCCGCTCGCCCCGTAGCGCCGCCAGCAGGTTGTCAACCGCGCAGCGGGCCATGGCCTCGCGGGTTTCATGGGTGGCAGAGCCGATGTGGGGGGTGGCCACGACATTGTCGAGGGCGAGCAACGGCGAGTCCGTCTGCACCGGTTCGCGTTCGAACACATCAAGGCCCGCCGCGCGAATCTGGCCGGTTTGCAAGGCGTGGATCAAGGCCTTTTCATCGACCACCTTGCCACGGGAAATGTTGATGAAGATGCTGTCCCTGCCCATCAACTCGAACTCCCGCGCCCCGATCAGGCCGGTGGTTTCCTTGGTCAAGGGCAAGGTCAGGCAGATGAAGTCAGCCTCGCGCAGCAGTTCATCCAGCGTGCAGTGACGGGCCCCGAAACGCTGGTCCACGGCGGGCTTGGCCGAGTGGCTATGGTAGATCACCGGCATGTTGAAGCCGAAATGGCCGCGCTGGGCCAAGGCTTCGCCGATGCGGCCCATGCCGATGATGCCCAGGGTCTTGCCGTGCACATCGGTGCCGAAATGCCGGGGGCCGATACTGGCGGTCCATTGGCCGGCGCGTACCAGCGTCGCCAATTCGACCACCCGCCGGGCGGCGGCCAGCACCAGGGCAAAACCGGTGTCGGCGGTGGTTTCGGTGAGCACGTCGGGGGTGTTGGTCAGCATCACCCCGCGGCGGCTGAGGTCGGCGATGTCGTAGTTATCCACGCCTACCGATACGCTGGCCACGGCCTCAAGGCGCGGGGCCAGGTCCAGCAGCGCCGCGTCCAGCTTCAGGCTGGCGCCCAACAGGCCCTGGGCTTGGGGTAGGGCCTGGCGCAGGCGCGCCAGGCCGTCGCTGGCCGGGTCGTCGATGTAGGTCACGTCCACTTCGTTTTCCAGGCGGGCCAGCAGGGCCGGGGAGAGTTTCTTGTACAGCACCACATGCTTTTTCATCGGGAATGCTCGTGTTCAGGAATGGTGGGCGGTGAGCGGTCGGGCGCCGGCCTTGGGCAGCACCCGGTCACAACCACCGGGTGCCAGGAGAATGGTCAGCACCGCCGAAACCACCAGGGCGCCACTCATCAGCAAGTAGGAGGCGCCAGGGTTGCCGGTGGTGCTGTTGAGGTAGCCCACCAGGTAGGAGCCGGCGAACGAACCCAAGGCGCCCATGCTGTTGATCAACGCCATGGCGCCGCCGGCAACGTTGGCCGGCAGCACTTCGGGGACAATGGCGAAGAATGGCCCGTAGGGTGCATACATGCACGCGCCGGCCAACACCAGCAGGCCGTAGGACCACCAGAAATGCTCGGTGCCCAGGGCGTAGGAGCCGTAGAACGCCAGCGCCGCCAGCAGCAATGGCGGCCACACGAAGCGCTTGCGCCGCTGGATGCGGTCCGAGCCCCAGGACACCGCCAGCATGGCGATGGCCGCGGCGAGGTAGGGCAGCGCCGACAACCAGCCGGCTTCGACCATGTCCATTTCCTGGCCTTGCTTGAGGATCGACGGCAGCCACAGCACGAAGCCATACACGCCGATGCTCCAGCAGAAGAACTGCACTGACAGGATGATGACCTTGCCCGAGCGGAACGCCTCGGCGTAGTTCTTCACCGGCTTGATACTTTCCTGTTCAGCTGCCAGCGTGGCTTCCAGGTCTTTTTTCTGCTGGCCGCTGAGCCAGGTGGCGTTAGCCGGTTTTTCGTCGGCCAGGCGCCACCAGATGAACGCCCAGAGAATGGCCGGCAGGCCCTCGATGATGAACATCCAGCGCCAGCTGAAATGCTGCACCAGGTAGCCGGACACCACCGACATCCACAGCATGGTCACCGGGTTGCCCAGGATCAGGAAGGTGTTGGCCCGCGAACGCTCGGCGCGGGTGAACCAGTAGCACAGGTACACCAGCATCGCCGGCATCACCACCGCTTCCACCACGCCGAGCATGAAACGGATGGCGATCAGCCAATAGGCGCTTTCCACCATGCCCGTGAGGCTGGCCAGCGCGCCCCAGGCGATCAGGCTGACGAAGATCAGTTTCTTCACACTGCGCTTTTCGGCGTAAATGGCCCCTGGCACCTGGAAGAAAAAATAGCCGAGGAAGAACAGCGCCCCCAGCAGCGATGAGAGGCCCGGCGTCATGGCCAGGTCCTTGGCCATGCCGGAGGCCGCGGCGAAGCCATAGTTGGCCCGGTCCAGGTAGGCCAGGCTGTAGGTGATGAATACGATGGGCATGATCACCCACCAACGGCGGGTCGCCAATTTCAGGTTGTCCATGGCGTGCTCCTGAGCATTTTGTTGTTGTCGCAACAGGCCAGTCGGGTAAAGGATTCAGGCGCGGCGCAGGGCCACGGCATCGAGCAATTGGTCGCGGCTGGGCAGGCCCTCCATGTCGCCCTGGCTCTGCACCGCGCGGCTGCCGATCCAGTTGCCACGGTCCACGGCCTGTTCGATGGTCAGGCCTTCAAGCAGGGCACTGATCACGCCCACGGCGAAACCGTCGCCAGCGCCCACGGTGTCCACTACCCGGGCGACCGGGTGGGCGGCCACGAAACCTTCACCCAGGGCCGTGCGGTAGTAGGCCCCTTCGGCACCCAGCTTGATGGCCACGGCCTCGGCGCCGTGGTCCAGGTAGAAGGCGGCAATGTCGCCGGGCTCTTCATAACCGGTGAGCAGGCGGCCTTCGGACAGCCCCGGCAGCACCCAGTCGGCATGGCTGGCCAGGGCGTTGACCTCGCTGATCATGCGCGTCTGGCTGGACCACAGCGAAGGCCGCAGGTTGGGGTCGAAGGACACGCTGCGGCCCGCGCCGCGCATTGTTTGCATCAGGTGGCTGGACAGTTCCTGAGCGCTGGCCGACAGCGCCGGCGGAATGCCGGTGGCGTGCAGGTGTCGCGCGCTCAGCAGGTCGTCATTGAGGTCGGCGACGCTCAGGTGGCTGGCCGCAGAGCCACGGCGGAAGTACTCCACCACCGGGTCCTGGCCGTCGTCCTCGCGGGACTTGAACTGAAAGCCGGTCGGGTGGGCTGGGTCCACCGCGACATGGCGGCAGTCCAGGCCTTCACGCTGCAGGGTATTGACCACAAAGCGGCCCAGGGAATCATCGCCCACTCGGCTCAGCCAGGTGACGTCGAAGCCCAGGCGCGACAGGCCGATGGCGACGTTGCTGTCGGCCCCGGCAATGCGTTTGTGGTAGTGAGTGACGGCGGCCAGGTCGCCGGTCTGTTCGGCGACCAGCATCGCCATGGTTTCACCGAAGCACAGGACATCAGCCATGACGGGCAGCCTCCGAATGTGGTTGGCCCAAGCGGGCAAGGGTGGCCACATGGCCACGGGTTACCTGCAGTAGATCCTCACCTTGCAGCGGGAATTCCGCAGCGCGCATCACGCCAGGCGCCATGCGCAGGATCAGTTCATCCCAGGCTTGCAGGTCCTTGGCGCTTGGCGGTATCGCAACCAGCTTGCCCGCGCTGGTGCGCTCCACCGCCTTGCAGTGCACGTATTCCACGTACTGGCCCAATTGCACAGCGGCGCTGAACACCGATTGTTCCTGCCACTGCCAATTGCCGATGTCGAAGGTCATGGCCACGGGCACCTGATGTTCCTTGGCGCGGCTAAAGAAACGCACCAGCGGGTCGATGCGCCCACCCTGCACCGTCTGGTCGTTTTCAACCAGCAGGCGCACCGGCTGGTCGGCCAGGGAGCGGTTGAGGGCGTCGAAATCGTTGTGTGGGGCGAAAAAGCCGAGGGACACCTTCAGCCAGCGCGAGCCACAGGCTGCGGCGTTGGCCAAGGCGTCAATCAATGCCGGGTTGGGTTCGGCGCGGCCTTGTTCCCAGAGTTCCAGGGGGGCGGAGTACACGCTGCTCAGGCCTTGAGCCTGGGCGGCGTCACGCAGGTGTGTGGGTTCAAACGCAGTGAACAGCTCTTCGCGCCATTCAATGACGTCAGCGCCTGATTGCTTGAGCAGGCTGGCGAAGGGTGCTTGGCCCTTTTCGCGGATCAGGGTGGCGCCGTAGCTGGACAGGCTGATGGACACGGGGTAGAGATTCATTGTTATTGGTCCTCTGTAACCGGTTTCATTTTTGTATGAGTCAAAGACCCCTGGAAGCGGGGCGGGTTCATTTTTTCAACGGGGCGCAACGGTGCACGGCGAGGACGGCGCAGAAGGGCCGGCACCGGCAGGGATGAGCGAGGGCTGGGAAAATACCAATAGGTTTCATGGCCTGTTTTCCTTTTTGGAATTGTTGTTGCCAGGCGGCTGGACGTGCGGGTCTGAAATCGGTTTCAGCTGTGAGAACAGGAAACACCTTTGGTCGAGGCTCGTCAAGTTCCACAGCAGTTTCACCGCCGACGCGGCCCACGGCTGCCGCAGAGCCATGGCAACCTGCCGGACCGGGCGAAGCTCGGGAAAAGCCCTGCCAGATCGACCGCGTTGTCCGCTTCCCGAGTGTGCGCCCCGTCTTGCAACGGCGCGCTCTACAAGGCCTTTTGCCGGGTGGAGCCGCGTACGATCAGCTCGGCCGCGAAATCAAACCGCTGCGCCGGACCGGTGTCGCCGCGCAGGCGCTCCAGCAGGCATTCGAAGGCGCGTACGCCAATGGCGTGGGTAGGCTGGGCCAAGGCGGTGATGCCGCTGCCCACCAGCGGGTACCAGTCCAGGTCGTCGAGGGCGATCAGGCCCACGTCGTCGAACAGGATGCAGTTCAGGGTGCGCAGTGCCTGGGTTGCCGCCAGGGCGGCGAGGCCGTTGGCGCAGAACAGCGCCTTGGGGCCCGGGCCCGGCGCGTCGAGGTATTCCTGCAGGCGGCTTTCCAGATCGGCGCCGGTCTGCAGCAGGCTGCCGCGCAACTCGCGGTCCTGGGTAACCAGGCTATCGAAGGCGCTGATGCGTTCGTTGCGTGAGCTGGTGCCATCCTGAGGCTCGCTGACCAAGGCCACGTCACGGTAACCACGCGCCTTCAAGTGCACCAGGCCCATGCGCATGGCGCCAGCGTTATCCAGCCCGGCGATGTCGCTATGGAAGTCCTCCAGCTTGCGGTCCACCAGCACCATGGGCCGCTCACCCTGCAGTTCGCGCAGTTCGTCCATGTGCTTGCCCAACGTGTTCACGATCAACCCTTCGATGTTGTACGAACGCAGCGCCGCCAGTTGCTGGCGCTCCTGCTCGCCATCGCGGTCGGTGTTGCACACCACCAGGCTGTAGCCGTGGCGCCGGCAGGCGGTTTCCACGCCATGCATCACGGCGATCGAATAGGGGTTGCGGATATCGGCCATCAGCATGCCGATCAGGCGCGTGCGTCCGCGTTTCAGGCCGCGGGCCATCTGGTTGGGCCGGTAGCCCAGGTCATCGATGGCTTTCTCGATGCGCAGCGCGATGGCGTCGGACAGCAGGGCGCGGTCGTCACCGATGAAGCGCGATACGCTGGCTTTGGAAACGCCGGCGCGCTGGGCCACGTCCAGCATGGTCACGCGGTGGCGGGGCAGGGCGGTGGAACTGCTCACGGGCCTGTGGTCCTTTTGGAATTGTTGTCGCCAGGCGGCGTTGGCTCAGGCTGAAAACGGTTTCAGCGTGGGGATAGAGAACACTGTCGGCGAGGTGTCGTCAAGTGTACCGTTTGTCGGTGGGCAGGGGAAACGCGGCGCTGCCTGGCAGCCCGACACGTGTGTCGCCCGCTCAGTTGATCAGCCCTGCAGCGATGTTGATCGAGAAACCCAGGATGGCCGTGTTGAACAGGAAACCAATCAGCGAGTGCCCCAATACCACCCGCCGCAAGGCTTTGGTCGCCACCCCCACGTCCGAGGTCTGCACGGCGACGCTGATGGTGAAGGAAAAATACAGAAAGTCCCAGTAATCGGGTGCTTTTTCGCCATCGGCGAAGCGCAACGGCGGCTCATCGCCCCGGCTGAGGTAGAACAGCCGTGCGTAATGCAAGGCGAACACCATGCCGGTCATCAACCAGGAGCCCACCACGGTCACGCCGGTAAAGGCATAGTGCAGGCCGCGGATGCCCGGCGGCAGTTGTTTGCCCCCGGCGAGCTCGAACCCGATGGCCGCGAGGCTGGCGATGGCGGCGATGCACACGGTCACCAGCACGAGGCCGGCGTTTTCATCTTCCTGCTGGGCCGTCTGCTGCACTTTTTCCGGGCTGGCATGGGTGGCCAGCCACGCCATCAACAGCAGGTAACACCACACTCCTACGTTCCAGCCGATGAGTATGCGCATGACAGCGTCGGCAGGGGCCAACAGGCTAGCGACCACGCCGACGGCGACGGCGCTGGACAGGCGAGGATGGGTGCGGGGCAGGCTGGGCAGGGCCATGGAGATCCTTGATGGGGCTGTGCCAGGAACACAGCCGGAGAGTTTTCAGAGGGGCGTACGCTTTTTTTCAAAGCGTGTCACCTGTCAAATCTACCAGTAGCCAAGCGGTTTATTTCCCCGTTGAATGTAGGACGAATCCTACATGGAGCGTACGAAATGAACACAATAGGCACGTTTAAAGAGTCCTCGTTGCTGCTGGGGATGATGAGCCAGGCAAGGCTGTTCCAAGGTGCGCGCGATGCCAGCCGGCCAGCGAGCAACCAGGCGGCGTTCGACGCGCTGCCGGTTCCGGGCCCCAGCGAGCCCCGGCCCCTCCAGCCGCCCGAACCTCGATAAATACCCGGGTGACAACGCTTTGAGCGTCGACCGCTGGCAATGGTTCTTTCCAGGCGCTGCGCTTTTTACCAGTTACGTGGCGGGTGTCGAGGCCCTTCAATGACGATTCCCCCGTCTATTGGAGCGCTTCATGGATTTTTTCACCTTTACCCTCATTGGCCTGTTCACGGGTGCGATGGGCGGCTGGGCCGCCTTCGCGTTCGGCAGCAAGACCGGCAAATTCATCGCCGGCTCGGCGAGCCTCAGCGCGGCAGCCCTTGAGGCCGACTCGGCGCTCAAGGGTTTTATCGGTTCAGGTCACGACTCGGGCGAGCTGGTGTTCAGCCTGTGTGGTGCCTATATCACCGGATTCATCGCCACCATCGTGCTGCTGACCCGCATGCTATTGCAGCAGGACTCGCGCTACCGCATTACCCTGATCGACGTCGTGTTTGGCAATAACCGTGCGCTGGACGCTTACCATGAAGCCAAGCGTGTAGAGCTCGATAGCCTGCTGGAGCGGGAGCTGAACGTGGGCGCCCTGCAGCAGGAAAGCCAACTGCTGGAGGCACGCAAGCGGGCGCTGGATGAGCAGGCGCGTGCGTTGCAGCTGGAAACGGACGAGGCCAGGGCGGTACTGCAGGCACGTGATGAACTGGTGGGCGGCCAACCCAGCATCAGCCTGCCGCATGGCTATCGGCTGCCGATAAAATCCGTGTTCCTGCAACTGCTTCCGCATCATGTTGCCCGGGCGTGCCAATGCCACCTGGGGCTTCAGCAACTGAACGCTCGATTCCTCGCGGACGCGCCCGCAGCCGTCAACGGCATGGACCTGTTCGATGCCTACCTGATGGAGGTGGCGGGCTGCATCAAGCAACATTTGTTCGATCAACATGGGGCGGCCGTCGACGATGAGGTGCGGGTGCATTTTCGCCGCTTCGACCCCGGGGACCGGTTGTACAAGGGCCACGTGGTGCATGGGCAGGTGGGCCGCCAGCTGACCGCGCTGGCGGCGGGCAGCGGGCTGATCGGTTTGTCCCGCCAGACCGGCCGCAGCCTGGTTTATTCGGTCAACCGCCAGGCAGCGGTGAGCACCGCGAGTGCCCACTGGTGGCAGGACTACCTGACCTATGTGTTCGATGGCATCCTGGAACACGGCGAGCCGACCTACACCCTGGGGATTTCGGTGCGCCATGGCGCGGTGCATTCCGGCATGCTCTATTTTCTCAGCTTCAACCAATGGGAGCACGGCCTGCAGCAGGACCTGATCACGGTCCATCGGGCGTTGTGCCCCTCGCGTGCCGATGCACCTCAAGCGGCCGAGGTGCAGGGGTTGTTTTGAGAGGTATTACCGCAGGGAATCCACTACATAAAAAACATGAATTTTATTTATGCAGGGGCTGGCGGTAGCGTAGGGCGACCTGAGAGGAGAGCACTACATGGATTTCCCCGACAACGAACAACACTGGCAGCGCAACCTGGCAGTGTGCGTGTTTGGCGCCTTCACCACCATTGTTGCCATGACCCTGCTGCTGCCGTTCCTGCCCCTGTATGTGGAGCGCCTGGGTGTGACCGACCCCGCGGCCATCGTGCAATGGTCTGGCGTGGCCTTCGGCGCCACCTTTCTCTCCGCGGCGTTGACGGCGCCACTGTGGGGACGGTTGGGTGACCGCTACGGGCGCAAGCTGATGCTGATTCGGGCCAGCCTCGGCATGGCCATCGCCATGTCGCTGATCGGCCTGGCCGAGACTATCTGGCAACTGGTGCTGCTGCGGCTGTTGGCCGGGCTGCTGGGTGGTTACGCTTCGGGGGCGACGATCCTGGTGGCCACTCAGACACCCAAGGCCCGCTCGGGGTGGGCGCTGGGGGTTTTGTCGTCGGGCATCATGGCGGGCAGCCTGGCCGGGCCTTTGATCGGTGGGGCGTTGCCGCCGCTGGTGGGTATCCGCAACACGTTTTTCCTCGCCGGCGCGGTGATCTTCGTGGCTTTTCTGGCCACCACTTTTCTGCTCAAGGAAGTGCCGCGGCCCAAGCGTGAACCCGGGGCCAGGGCGAGTGCGCCGGTGGACCGCGTGGCCAACCTGGCGCCGGTGCTGGCGATGTTCGTGGTCGCTTGCCTGGTCACCTTTTCCAACATGTCCATCGAGCCCATCATCACGGTGTACCTGATGCAACTGGGCACCGCCAATGTCACTGTGGTGGCCGGGCTGGTGATGTCGGCGGCGGCACTGGGCAGTATCCTTTCGGCATCACGCCTGGGCAAGCTGGCCGACCGCGCAGGGCACTGGAAGGTGGTGATCGCCTGCCTGGTCGCCGCCGCGGTGTTGCTCATTCCCCAGGCGCTGGTGACCCAGCCTTGGCAACTGGTCGTGCTGCGCCTGCTGATGGGCCTGGCGCTGGGCGGGTTGTTGCCGTGCATCGCCAGTATCATTCGCCATTCGGTACCCGAAGGCGTGGCCGGGCGCATGCTGGGGTATTCCACGTCCTGCCAGTATGTGGGGCAGGTGCTGGGGCCGTTGGCAGGGGGCTACCTGGGGGGACATGTGGGCATGCGTGTCGTATTCATCGTTACCTGCGTGCTGATGGCGCTGGGGGCGGTGATCACCGCCCTGGCGCGCCCACGGCCTGCGGTATCAGAAGGACATGGCGACGGCGAAGAACACGCCGCAGGCCACCACCACGTAAAGTGAAAACCTGATCAGTTCCTTCACGCCGAACTCTTGCATCGCTTGAACTCCCGTATCGCTGTGCTGGTGAGTTCACTATGCGCTG
This sequence comes from Pseudomonas sp. RIT-To-2, assembly GCF_029623465.1. Taxonomy (NCBI): domain Bacteria; kingdom Pseudomonadati; phylum Pseudomonadota; class Gammaproteobacteria; order Pseudomonadales; family Pseudomonadaceae; genus Pseudomonas; species Pseudomonas sp. RIT-To-2. The sequence goes on from NZ_JAPYKM010000004.1 coordinate 154,508, forward strand.
CGAGAGGTAAAGGACACCAGATTCAGAAACGCGATAAAAAACCGGATCAGATGTCCCGCACCGGTTGCCGCTGCTGCAGGGCCATGGCAATCCTGAACTGCGGTAGCGGGGTTTGCCTGTGGGACCGGGCGAAGCTCGGGAAGGGGCCCGCCAGATCGACCGCGTTGCCGGCTTATCGAGCTTGCGCGTTGCCGGAGCGGCGCTTGTCCGATACTGGTTGCTGCTACGTGCTGCGTTACACCAGGCTGTCGACCACGCCGCCATCCACGCGCAACGCCGCCCCGGTGGTAGCGCTTGCCTGGGGCGACGCGATGTAGACGACCATGTTCGCCACCTCTTCCATGCTCGCCGCCCGCTGGATGATGGAGGTGGGGCGGTTTTTCATGACGAAGGCGGCCGCGGTTTTTTCCAGCGACTCACCACTGGCCGCTTGCTGGTCCTTGAGCATGTCCTGCAGGCCCTCGGAGAGGGTAGGCCCCGGCAGGATGGCGTTGACCGTCACCCCGGTGCCGGCCATGCGCTTGGCCAGGCCACGGGACACGGACAGGTTGGAGGTCTTGGTGAAACCGTAGTGAATCATGTCCGCCGGAATATTCAGCGCCGACTCCGAGGAAATGAACAGCACCCGCCCCCAGCCACGTTCGGCCATGCCGGGCAGGTAGGCACGTGACAGGCGGACACCGGACATCACGTTGACCTGGAAGAAGCGCTCCCATTCATCGTCCGGGGTCTCGAAAAAGTCCTGCGGCCCATACACGCCGACGTTATTGACCAGAATATCCACCCTGGGCAACTGTTCAATGGCCTGCCGGCAGCCTTCGGCGCTGCCGACGTCAGCCGTCAGGCCCTGTACCTGGGCGCCGCTGACGGCCTGTTGCAGCTTGGCCACGGCTGCGTCCACCGCCGGGGCCTTGCGGCCGTTGACCACTACATGGGCGCCGGCTTCGGCCAGCCCCAGGGCAATGGCGAAGCCAATGCCCTGGGTAGAGCCGGTGACGAGGGCAGTCTTGCCGTGCAGATCGATGTTCATGGGCTGTCTCCAAGCGAATGGGCGATAGCATCAAGACCGGTGATGGCCGCCAGCGTTCCCTCGGGAAGGCGAGTATCAGGCGGCGCGCAAGGTCTTGATGATGGCCTTGGCATTGGGGGTCAGGCGCAGTTCATGCAATTGCCGGCGGTGCTGCCAGCGGCATTCGGCGATCTCGTTCTGGGCCTTGGGCTGGGCGTTGTCCGCCAGGCGGGCTTCAAACAGGTGGTGCAGGGTGTCGTCGCTTTCATACGCACCCAGGAACACTAGTTCGAGCACGTTCAAGCCGGTTTCTTCCTGCAGTTCGCGGGCGGCGGCAGCGGCCGGGCTCTCGTTTTTTTCGATCTTGCCGCCTGGCAGGTTCCAGCGCGACTTGGCTTTGCGCACGTAGAGGATCTGGTCTTCACGGCGGCAGATGAGGGTGGCGCGCTCTTTCATGGTGCGGGTTTCCTTCTTGCCTCAACGCTTTGCCCGGTGATGGGCACTGGCGCTGTCACAAATTCGTCATATCCTTGACTCAAGCATTAAGAATGCCAAGTAATTATGACAAAGACTCGGTCGCCTGCCTGTCGTTCGGCCATTTGCCCAAAAAAAACCATGACCGGTGGGCCGCTGTCACACAATTTGCAGGTGCTCAGCGTTAAAGTTAAGAAAAACAACAAGAAGGAGGCCGCCCATGAGCTGCTTGATATGCGCGGGAAGCGCGGAAGATCTGCAGTGCGATGGTGAGTGGGAAGAGCGTCATTGCCCCGACTGCGGGCGCTACCGCATGTCCCATGAGTTGGTACTGACCCTGATGGAGCAGGGGCAGATATTCGACGTGCACAAGATGCGTGCCTGGTTGCAGGCGCAGCGGCACCATTGTCAGGTGCCGAGCGTGGAGATCCATGAAGCGTTGCTGGTGCCGTGACGTGGGAAAGCCAATAGCGGCTTTCCGGGCCTGTAGGCGGGACAGCGGGGTGCCTGGAAGGCGGCGTTCTTGACGCGGCCAGGTCCGCTGCGGGGTTCAGTCCTTTTTGCCGGGTAACAGGGCGCCCAGTACCTGCTTGGCGGTCTGGGTGATGATGCCGGCTTCGTCGGGGTCGCCCTTGAACAGCGTGGTGGCGAATTTCTTCGCCTGCTCCAGGGTGATGTGGGGCGGCAGTGGCGCCACGTTGGGGTCGGTCTTGAACTCGATCAGCACCGGCGTGTCCGAGGCCAACGCCTGCTCCCAGGCGGCGGCGACCTGGTCTTCACGGTCGACGAAAATACCTTTCAGGCCAATGGAGATGGCGAACAGGTGGTACGGCACGTCGGGAATGTCCTGAGAAGCGGCGAATTTCGGGCTGCCTTCCATCACGCGCTGTTCCCACGTGACCTGGTTGAGGTCTTCGTTGTTGAACACTGCGCAAATCCACTGGGGGCTGTCCCAGGTTTTCCAGTATTTGGCCACCGTGATCAGTTCGGCCATGTTGTTCATTTGCATGGCGCCATCGCCCACCAGGGCGATCACCGGCTTGTCCGGGTGGGCGAACTTGGCGGCGATGGCATACGGGACTGCTGCGCCCATGGAGGCCAGGCCGCCGGACAGCGAGCATTGCATGCCTTTGCGGATCTTCAGGTCGCGGGCATACCAGTTGGCGCACGAGCCCGAATCGCTGGTGATGATCGCCTGATCGGGCAGGCGCGGTGACAGTTCGTAGACTACCCGCTGAGGATTGATCGGTTTGGCACTGGCCAGGGCGCGCGCGGTCAGTTTTTTTTCCCAATCGTCACGCCAGCCCTCGACCTTGTCACGCCAGGCACCGCCGCTTTTTTCGTGCAGCAGCGGCAGCAGGGCGCGCAGGGTTTCGGTGGCGTCGCCCGTCAGGTTGACTTCCATGGGGTAGCGCAGGCTGAGCATGTCGGGGGCCAGGTCAATCTGCACGCCCCGTGCCTGGCCCTCCTTGGGCAGGAATTCGGCATAGGGGAAGCCCGAGCCGATCATCAGCAAGGTGTCGCACTCGGTCATCAGTTTGTAGCTGGGCTCGGTGCCCAGCAGGCCAATGCTGCCGGTGACCCAAGGCAAATCATCAGGCAACACCGCTTTGCCCAGCAACGCCTTGGCCACGCCGGCGCCCAGCAGTTGCGCCACCTGGATGACTTCGTCCGCGGCGCCCAAGGCGCCGGCCCCCACCAGGATGGCGACCTTCTTACCCTCGTTGAGCACATCGGCGGCCCGTTGCAGGTCGGGCGGGTAAGGCAGCACGCGCGGTTTGCTGTAGCCCACACCGGAATGCACGGTGCCGTGAGCGCGGGCCGGTTCCTGGTAGGGCAGTTCCTGCAGGTCGTTGGGTAAAATCAGCGCAGTGACCCGCCGTTCACCCACCGCCGAGCGCACCGCGCGGTCGAGCAGGTGACGCACCTGGGACGGCACGCTGGCTTGCTCGACAAAGGTGCCGGCGACGTCCTTGAACAGTGACGCCAGGTCGACTTCCTGCTGGTAGTGACCGCCCAGCGCGCCCCGGGCCTGCTGGCCGACGATCGCCAGCACTGGCATGTGGTCCAGGCGTGCGTCATACAGGCCAGTGACCAGGTGGGTGGCGCCTGGGCCGGACGTGGCGATGCACACGCCCAGCTCACCGGTGAACTTGGCGTGGGCCGAGGCCATGAAGGCGGCCATTTCCTCGTGGCGGGCCTGGATGAACTGGATCTTGCCGAAGCGCTGCAGTGCCCCGAACACCCCGTTGATGCCGTCGCCAGGGTAGCCGTAGATACGGGTCACGCCCCATTCGTGCAGCCGTTGAACCAGGAAGTCGCCTACTGTCTGAGCCATGTGAACCTCGCCTGTCTAGGGATCTAAGGTTCTGGACCCGGCGCCTGGCGCGATAGTTTCATCGCATCCCGGTGGGGGGGCTCAGCGTAGCGGGCGGAAGAACGCGCGGATGTCTTCGGCCAGGGCGTGGGGGCATTCCATGGCGGCGAAGTGGCCGCCGCGGTGCATGTGGGTCCAGTGCTGCACGTTGTAGCAGCGCTCTACCCAGCTGCGCGGCGGCATGGGCAGTTCGGCGGGGAACCGGGCCACCCCCAGGGGGGGCAGCACGCGTTGGCCGGGGCTGAAGTGCAGCGGCTTGCGGCGGCTTTCCAGGTACAGGCGAAACGAGGCACCAATGCTGCCGGTGAACCAGTACAGCGCGATATTGGTCAGCAGGGCATCGAGGCCGAAGGCCTGTTCCACGTCGCCCTGGCAATCGCTCCAGGCCTGGAACTTCTCCAGGATCCACGCGGCAAGCCCCGCGGGCGAGTCGTTCAGGCCCACCGCGAGGGTTTGCGGGCGGGTGCCCTGGATCTGCCCGTACGCACCGTGCATCTGGCTCCAGGCGCTGGCCTGGTCGAGAAAACGCTGTTCTTCACTGCTGACCGGCGCCTGGTCCGGCCCCAGCGGTGGGCGGTAGGAGCCTGGCAGGAAATTCAGGTGCAGGCCTTTGACCCGTACCGGGTAACGGTAGGCCAGCCAGGTGGAGACGCTGGCGCCCCAGTCCCCCCCCTGAGCGCCGAAGGTGTCGTAGCCCAGGGCGGTCATCAACTGCGCCCACAGGCCGGCGATTTCAGACGGGCCCGTGCCCTTGCTGACGGGGGCCGGCGAAAAACCATAGCCGGGCAAGGACGGTACCACCACGTGGAAGGCGTCGGCGGCGTCGCCGCCGTGGCTGGCAGGATCGGTCAGCAGCGGCAGGATGGCTTCCATTTCCACGAACGAGCCAGGCCAGCCGTGGGTCAGCACCAGGGGCAACGGCGCCGGCCCCTGGCCGCGCTGGTGCAGGAAGTGGATGCGTTGGCCGGGCATGTGCGCCATGAATTGCGGCAGGGTGTTGAGCCGGGCCTCCTGGGCGCGCCAGTCGAAATCCCGTTGCCAGTACTGCACCAGCCGGTGAAGGGTGGTGCTGTCGGTACCCTCGCTCCAGCCATTGCCTTCCACGCCCGTGGCCCAGCGCGTGGCGCCCAGGCGCTGGCGCAGGTCCTGCAGCGCCTCGTCGCTGATGGCAATGCTGAAAGGCTCGATCCTCATCCGTCCTACTCCCTGGCGCTGGCGGTGGCATGGGGATGATAAAGGACTACGCTCAGAAATGGTAATACACCCCCACCGACAGGTTCTGCGGGTCGTCGCCCGTCTGTTCCACCGGGGTACCTGCATACGTCACCGCCGAGTTGCGCTGGTTGCTGATCATGCCCAGGTGCACGTAAGTCGCCAGGCGAGGCGTGAAGAAGTGGTCGTAGCCGATCATGGCACCGTAGGCATCCTTGGCGCCAAACTCCACGCTGCGCTTGACCAATACCAGGCGGGTCAGGTCGCGCTTGCCCAAGGGCATGATGAAGCCTGCGGTGACTACCGTTGTGCTGGGGGTGGCGCTCTGGTCCACGTCCTGGCGCTGCCAGGTGAGACTGCTGGAGAATGGCCCGAAGTCGTAGAACGCCGACAGGCTCTTGTAGTAGTTGGCGGTCTGCTTGAGTTGGCCGTCGTCTTCCCAGGGGTCGCTGAGGTAGCGGTTGAACGATGCCAGCAGAATGAGGCGTTTATCCGTGTACTGCAGCTTCGCGCCGGCACCGCGCAGGGTGCGTCCTTCGCTGGCATGGTCGTCCAGGCCGAGGCTGGCGGCGGTGGCGATGCTCCAGCCATGGAAGGTAGGGGTGGTGTAGGCCACGGTATGCTTGGGGCGCAGGTCCAGGTAGTAAGCGCCTTTGCCCGCCGCTGGCACGGCCAGGTAGGTGTAGGGCGAGCCATAACTGGCCAGGAACGGGTCGGCAAAGGTGGGGGTGCCCATGCCGTAGGTCTTGCCGACCTCGAGTTTGCCGTACTCCCTGGAGCGCAAAGCCGCGACGGCCAGGCGCAGGGTACCGATGCTGCTCCAGTTCTTCCCTACGGTGTTGCCATTGACGTTGAAGCCTTCCTCGACGTCCATTTCCAGCACGGTATCGGTGGCCACCGGGGTGCGTGCATACACCCCGAGCTTGTTGGTCCACGCGCCGCCACCGCCCAGCTGGGTACCGGTGGAGTGGCCTGAGTCGTGGTAGCTGGCGAAGGCGTCGAGGGTGCCGTAGGCCTTGAGTTTGCTGTCAAAACCGCTGTCGATGCCGTAGTAGCCGAAGCCGGGGGCGATCATGGCAATACCGGGAAAACCATCGGCCTGGGCGGTAGATGCCAAGGCAAAGCCCTGGGCGAACACGGCCAGTGACGCGGCGGTAGCATAACCTTTGTTCATCGACGACTCCTTGGGCAAGACCGGGAGCGTCAGGGTCGCGGACGACGGGCCGCGAGGGGAATTGCCGATTGGTGCAGGCCATGCGTTTTGCGCAAGGACGGCCTGGGCCCGTGAATGCATCGGGCCAGAGCCCGCGCCGCTGCAGGAAGCAGGGCTGCAGGGTGCAAGCGCGGTGCGCCATCGTGGGTCAAGGGCAGGGGAATCGCGTAGCAACCCGGCGGTGCTGGGGCAGGCCGTTGTGCGCAACGGCCAGGGCATCAACCGATGGTCAAGCCCTTGCCCAATTGGCACGGCGGGCGCGCATTTGCGACGTCGCTTACAGGCACTCGCGCACGGCTTTGTTCAGCGCGCCGCGGTTGAAGCTCAGCGGTTCGCGCTGGTACCAGGAGACTTCGCTGCCGTTCTGGGTCTTGTAGATATCCAGGATTTCATCGGCGGCCATCTTGCTGCTGACGGTCAGCCGGTAGTGGCGCTGGTTGCCGGTGTTCTCGGTGTCCGGGCGCAGGGCCTGCCATTTGGGCAGGATGCAACTGCCCACTTCCTCGGGGGACTTGCTGCTGGTGAATGTCTTGGAAGGGGCGTTGGGTGCCGACGCACAGCCGGCCAGGCCGATGACACAGAGCAGGGAAAACAAGGGTAGTCGCATTGAACGGGATCCTGAAGCGCGGGCGCAGCCGCGGGACGGCGTGAGGGTATAAGCACGCAACGTTCAATTATATCGAGAAAGTACGATATGGGCATATTTTTTAAGCGTGGTTCAGCGCTGCGACAGCTCCCGCAGCTGCTGCACCTGTCTGTCGCTGCGTCCTGGACGCCGGGTCATGGCTGGCGGCCAGGTGGCTCGTCCCAGGGCGCGGGCACACGTATCCAGCCTTCCATCAACACCCGTGCGCTACGGCTCATGATGGCCTTGACCACCGCCCACTGGCCGTCGACGAACTCGGCCTGGGCGCCGACGCGCAAGGTGCCCGAAGGGTGGCCGAAGCGCACGCTGTGGCGTTCGCCACCCCCTGCCGCCAGGTTCACCAAGGTGCCGGGGATGGCGGCTGCCGTGCCGATGGCCACCGCCGCGGTACCCATCATGGCATGGTGCAGCTTGCCCATGGACAAGGCCCGCACCAGCAGGTCGACGTCTGCGGCCCCCACCGCCTTGCCGCTGGAGGCGGTGTAAGCGGCGGGGCCGGCGACGAACGCGATCTTGGGGGTGTGCTGGCGGGTCGCGGCTTCGTGCAGGTCCTTGATCAGGCCCATGCGCAGCGCCCCATGAGCCCGAATGGTTTCGAACCGGGCCAGGGCCAGCGGGTCGCCGTTGATGGCGTCCTGCAGTTCGGTACCGGTGTAGCCGATCTCGGCGGCATTGAGGAAAATGGTCGGGATGCCCGCGTTGATCAGGGTGGCTTTGAAGGTGCCGACGCCGGGTACCGGCAAGTCATCGACCACGTTGCCGGTGGGGAACATGGCGCCGCCACCGCCGTCCTCCTCGGCGGCGGGGGCCATGAACTCCAACTGCACCTCGGCAGCGGGAAAGGTCACGCCGTCCAGTTCGAAGTCGCCGGTTTCCTGTACCGCGCCCTCGGTGATCGGCACGTGGGCGATGATGGTCTTGGCGATGTTGGCTTGCCAGATGCGCACCGTGGCCACGCCATTGCGCGGCATGCGGCTGAGGTCTACCAGGCCATTGCTGAGGGCGAACGAGCCTACGGCAGCGGAGAGGTTGCCGCAGTTGCCGCTCCAGTCGATGAAAGCGGAGTCGATGGACACCTGGCCGAACAGGTAGTCCACGTCGTGCTCGGGCCGTGTGCTCTTGCTCAGGATCACCGTCTTGCTGGTGCTGGACGTGGCGCCGCCCATGCCGTCGATCTGCTTGCCATAGGGGTCGGGGCTGCCGATCACGCGCAGGAGCAGCGCGTCACGGGCCGGGCCTGGCAGCCGGGCTTCCTCAGGCAGGTCATCGAGCTTGAAGAACACGCCCTTGCTGGTGCCGCCACGCATGTAGGTGGCGGGTATTTTCAGTTGTGCGGGGTAGCTCATGGGGTGAAGTCCTCAGGCGGCGGGCGCTTGTTCAAGGAAGTCCTGGGCAAAGCGCTGCAGCACGCCACCGGCTTCGTAGATGGACACTTCCTCCGCCGTGTCCAGCCGGCAGGTCACTGGCACCTCCACGCGTTGGCCGTCGCGGCGGGTGATCACCAGGGTCAGGGTAGCGCGCGGCGTGCGCGCGCCCAACACGTCGTACATTTCGCTGCCGTCGATGCCCAGGGTGTGGCGGTTCGTGCCCGGCAGGAACTCCAGCGGCAGCACGCCCATGCCCACCAGGTTGGTGCGGTGAATGCGCTCGAAGCCTTCGGCAGCGATGGCTTCCACGCCGGCCAGGCGTACGCCCTTGGCCGCCCAGTCGCGGGAAGAGCCCTGGCCGTAATCAGCCCCGGCGATGATGATCAGTGGCTGCTTGCGCTGCATGTAGGTCTCGATGGCCTCCCACATGCGCATCACCTGGCCTTCAGGCTCGACGCGGGCCAGGGAACCCTGTTTCACCTTGCCATCCTCCAGCACCATTTCGTTGAACAGTTTCGGGTTGGCGAAGGTGGCGCGCTGGGCGGTCAGGTGGTCGCCACGGTGGGTGGCGTAACTGTTGAAGTCTTCCTCGGGCACACCCATTTTCGCCAAGTATTCACCGGCGGCGCTGTCGAGCATGATGGCGTTGGACGGCGACAGGTGATCGGTGGTGATGTTGTCGGGCAGCACCGCCAGCGGGCGCATGCCCTTGAGGGGACGGGCGCCGGCCAGGGCGCCTTCCCAGTAAGGAGGGCGGCGAATATAGGTGCTTTGCGGGCGCCAGTCATACAACGGCGCGACCTTGGGCCCGGTGTCTTCGTGGACGGCGAACATGGGAATGTAGACCTGACGGAACTGCTCCGGCTTGACTGACGTTTTGACCAGGGCGTCTATTTCGTCATCACTGGGCCAGATGTCTTTCAGGCGGATTTCCTCGCCGGCAGGGCCATGGCCCAGGACGTCCTTCTCGATGTCGAAGCGGATGGTGCCGGCGATGGCGTAGGCCACCACCAGGGGCGGCGAGGCCAGGAATGCCTGCTTGGCGTAAGGGTGAATACGCCCGTCGAAGTTGCGGTTGCCTGACAGCACGGCGGTGGCGTACAGGTCGCGGTCGATGATTTCCTGCTGAATGGCCGGGTCCAGGGCGCCGGACATGCCATTGCAGGTGGTGCAGGCGAAAGCCACCACGCCAAAGCCCAGTTGTTCCAGTTCCGGCAGCAGGCCGCCTTCCTCCAGGTACAGTTTGACGGTCTTGGAGCCGGGGGCCAGGGACGTTTTCACCCACGGCTTGCGGGCCAGTCCCAGACGGTTGGCGTTACGCGCCAGCAGGCCCGCGGCAATGACGTTGCGCGGGTTGCTGGTGTTGGTGCAACTGGTGATGGCAGCGATGATCACCGCACCGTCGGGCATTTGCCCCGGCGTCTCGGTCCATGGTGCGGCGATGCCCTTGGCGGCCAGGTCGCGGGTGGCCAGGCGAGCGTGAGGGTTGCTGGGGCCAGCCATGTTGCGCACCACGGTGCTCAGGTCGAAGCTCAGGCTGCGTTCGTATTCGGCGGTCTTCAGGCTATCGGCCCACAGGCCGGTTCGCCGCGCGTAATCCTCGACCAGCTGCACCTGCTGGTCTTCTCGGCCGGTGAGCTTGAGGTAGTCGATGGTCTGCTGGTCGATGTAGAACATCGCCGCGGTGGCGCCGTATTCGGGGGCCATGTTGGAAATGGTGGCGCGGTCGCCCAGGGTCAGTTTCGAGGCGCCGGCGCCGAAGAACTCCAGCCAGGCCCCCACCACTTTCTGTTGGCGCAGGAATTGGGTCAATGCCAGCACCATGTCGGTGGCGGTGATGCCGGGTTGCAACTGGCCGGTGAGTTCCACACCGACGATGTCCGGCAGGCGCATCCATGAGGCACGGCCCAGCATCACGCTTTCGGCTTCCAGGCCACCGACGCCGATGGCGACCACGCCCAGAGCGTCGACATGGGGGGTGTGGCTGTCAGTGCCCACGCAGGTGTCGGGAAAGGCCACGCCGTTCTGCACCTGGATCACCGGTGACATTTTCTCCAGGTTGATCTGGTGCATGATGCCGTTGCCTGGGGGGATCACGTCGACGTTCCTGAAGGCTTTTCTGGTCCAGTCGATGAAGTGGAAGCGGTCTTCGTTGCGACGGTCTTCGATGGCTCTGTTCTGTTCGAACGCCTGGGGGTCGAAGCCGCCGCGCTCCACGGCCAGGGAGTGGTCGACGATCAGTTGCGTGGGCACCACCGGGTTGACCTGGGCCGGGTCGCCGCCTTGCAGGGCAATGGCATCGCGCAGGCCGGCCAGGTCCACCAGGGCGGTCTGGCCGAGAATGTCATGGCACACCACGCGGGCAGGGAACCAGGGGAAGTCGAGGTCGCGCTTGCGCTCGATCAGTTGCGTGAGCGACGCCGTGAGGGTGGCGGGCTCGCAGCGGCGCACCAGGTTCTCGGCCAGCACCCGCGCCACGTAGGGCAGGGTGGCATAGGCGCCTGGCGTGATCGCGTCCACGGCGGCGCGAGTGTCGAAATAGTCCAGGGCAGTGCCTGGCAGGGGCTTGCGGTACTGAGTATTCATGGTGCTGGACTCGATCACGGTTAAGTCGCAGATCTGGGCCTGCTCAATTCCCTGTGGAACCGGCGGCGAGGCGAGGTGTGGTTGTTCAACGCTGCTCTATCGGCACATACGCGCGCTGTGCTGCGCCCACATACTCTGCACTGGGCCGAATGATGCGGTTGTTGGCCCGCTGTTCGAACACATGCGCGGCCCAGCCAGTCAGGCGTGAACACACGAAAACAGGCGTGAACAGCTCAGTGGGCAGGCCCATGAAATGGTAGGCCGAGGCATGATAGAAGTCGGCGTTGGGGAACAGTTTCTTCTGCTCCCACATGGTCTTGTCGATGGCCTCGGAAACGGGAAAGATCACGGTGTCGGCGACTTCCTGCGCGAGCTTTTTCGACCAGACCTTGATGACCTCGTTGCGCGGGTCATTGTCCTTGTAGATGGCGTGGCCGAAGCCCATGATCTTGTCCTTGCGCTCGAGCATGGCCAAAGTACCGCGAACCGCTTCTTCCGGGCTCTTGAACTTCTCGATCATGGCCATGGCCGCTTCGTTGGCCCCTCCGTGCAGCGGCCCGCGCAGGGTGCCAATGGCGGCGGTGATGCAGGAATGCAAGTCCGAGAGGGTCGAGGCGCACACCCGGGCCGTGAAGGTCGAGGCGTTGAATTCGTGCTCGGCGTAGAGGATCAGCGATACGTTCATGACCTTGCGGTGCAGCTCGCTCGGGGTCTTGCCATGCAGCAGGTGCAGGAAGTGCCCGGCGGTGTCTGGCTCGTCAGTGCGGCAATTGATGCGCACGCCATGGTGGCTGAAGCGGTACCAGTAGCACATGATCGCGGGGAACGCGGCCAACAGGCGGTCGGTGACATCGTGCTGCTGGTCGAAGTTTTTCTCCGGTTCCAGGTTGCCCAGGAACGAGCAACCGGTGCGCATCACGTCCATGGGGTGGGCATTGGCCGGAATGCGTTCCAGCACTTCCTTCAGCGCCTGGGGCAGGTCGCGCAGGGTGGCGAGCTTGTGCTGGTAGTGGTCCAGGTCCGCGTGGTTGGGCAACTCACCGTACAGCAGCAGGTAGGCCACTTCCTCGAACGTGGCCTGTTCGGCCAGTTCGCGCACGTCATAGCCACGGTAGGTCAGGCCGGCGCCGGCCTGGCCCACCGTGGACAGGGCAGTCTGCCCGGCCACCTGGCCACGCAGGCCAGCACCACTCAATACTTTTGCTTCGGCCATGGTTCTCTCCATTCTTGAATTTATTGTCTGGATTCACGGTAAAAAACGTTGTGAGCACTTCCGGCACGCGGCGTGGCGGCCGCTGCTAAAGGGCTGTCTTCGTCTGGGCAAACAGCGCGTCAAGCTTCTGTTCGAACAGGTGGTAGTCGATGGCGTCATACAGCTCCATGCGAGTCTGCATGGTATCGATGACGTTTTTCTGCGTGCCATCGCGGCGGATGGCACCGTAGACGTTCTCCGCGGCCTTGTTCATGGCCCGGAAGGCCGACAGCGGGTAGAGCACCAGGGCCACGTCCACGCTGGCCAGTTCCTCGGTGGTGTACAGCGGCGTGGCACCGAACTCGGTGATGTTGGCCAGGATAGGCGCGCGCACTCGCTCGGCGAACTGCTTGTACATGGCCAGTTCGGTGATGGCCTCGGGGAAGATCATGTCGGCACCGGCTTCCACGCACGCCTCGGCGCGGTCCAGGGCAGCCTGCAGGCCTTCCACTGCCAGGGCGTCGGTGCGTGCCATGATCACGAAACTGTCATCGGTGCGGGCGTCCACCGCGGCCTTGATACGGTCGACCATTTCCTGCTGGCTGACGATTTCCTTGTTCGGCCGGTGGCCGCAGCGCTTGGCGCCCACCTGGTCCTCGATGTGGATGGCGGCGGCGCCGAACTTGATCATCGACCTCACCGTGCGCGCCACGTTGAACGCCGAAGAACCAAAGCCCGTGTCCACGTCCACCAGCAAGGGCAGGTCGCAGACGTCGGTGATGCGGCGCACGTCAGTGAGCACGTCGTCCAGGCCACTGATGCCCAGGTCCGGCAGGCCCAGGGAACCGGCCGATACCCCGCCGCCCGACAGGTAGATGGCCTTGAAACCGGCCCGCTTGGCCAGCAGGGCATGGTTGGCATTGATGGTGCCCACCACTTGCAATGGGTGTTCGCTGGCTACGGCATCGCGGAAACGCTGGCCTGGGCTGTTCTTGTTATTCATGACTCACCTCGAGGGTTGGTGGCGGCGTCCGGGTAGTGACGCTCGATATTGCGGCGGGACGCGCCGATATGGCGGCGCATCAGCAATTCGGCCAGTTCGCCGTCGCGGTCGGCGATGGCGTCCAGAATGCGATGGTGCTCGGCAAACGCCTGGCGCGGGCGGTTGGGCGTGGTGGAAAACTGGATGCGGTACATGCGCACCAATTGATACAGCTCGCCGCACAGCAGTTGCGCCAGCGTGCGGTTACCGCTGCCCTGGATGATGCGGTAGTGAAAGTCGAAGTCGCCTTCCTGCTGGTAATAGCCCAGCCCGGCCTGGAACGCTGCGTCGCGCTCGTGGGTGTGCAGCACCTGGCGCAGTTCGTCGATCTCGGCCTCGCTCATGCGTTCGGCGGCCAGGCGGCAGGCCATGCCCTCCAGTGACTCGCGAATCTCGTACAGTTCGATCAGTTCGGCGTGGCTGAGCGACACCACGCGCGCACCCACATGGGGTACGCGCACCAGCAGGCGTTGGCCTTCCAGGCGGTGAATGGCCTCGCGCAGCGGGCCCCGGCTGATGCCATAGGTGCGCGCCAGCTCGGGTTCGGAGATTTTGCTGCCTGGGGCGATCTCGCCGCTGACGATGGCGGCCTGAATGCGCCGGAAGACATTTTCCGAGAGGGTCTCGGTGTCTTCGCCAGTAACGATGGTGGAGGAGTCCGCGAGCATATTGTCGACACAATGTTGGGTTGTGGGCTAAAAAATAGCGCCGTACGCCAGATTGGTCAATTATGAAATTGGTATTGTCGACAATCGTCGAATGTCACGGCAACGTTGCCGTCCGGGTGGGCGCTGCTGTGGCCGGATGCTTTACACTGATGCCTCATGAACCGCCCAGGGGGCCCCATGCCGTACACCTGCACACTGATCGATTCCCCCGTCGGCATGCTCACCCTGGTCGCCCGCGGCCCCAAGCTGGCCGCCATCCTCTGGCAGGATGACCGCCCTGGCCGTGTGCGCCTGGGTGAGGTGCGCGAGCAGCACGACCACCCGATGCTGGTGCGTACCGCCACGCAGTTGGACGAATATTTCGCGGGGCGCCGGGAAACCTTCGACCTGGAGCTGGATTTTGCCGGCACAGCGTTTCAGGTGCAGGTCTGGCAAGCGCTGCTGCGCATTCCCTTTGGCGAAACCCGCAGCTACCTGGATATCGCCCTGCAGTTGGGCAACCCCAAGGCCGTGCGGGCGGTGGGCGCCGCCAATGGCCGCAACCCCATCTCCATCATCGCACCCTGCCACCGGGTGATCGGCAGTTCCGGCAGCCTGACCGGGTTTGCCGGCGGCCTGGCCGCCAAGCAGTACTTGCTGAACCTGGAGCGCCGGGATCTGTTGTTCGGCTGTTAAAGGCGCAGCCCTTCAACCTGCGCCTTGGCGCGAATCAGGTCGGCGTCGACCCGGTCCAGCCCGTCCAGAAAGGCCGGCAGGAACGAGCCGGGGCCCTGGGCCAGGGGCTCGGCATATTCGGCGGCCAGGGCGAAGTGCACATGGGCGGCGGCCACGGCGCAAAAACCATCCCGGGTAGCGGCGGCATAGGCCGCCACCAGCGCGCCCAGCGAGCAACCCGAGGCCGTGATACGTGGCAGCAGGGCGCTGCCACCGGCGATGCGCAGCAGGTAATGGCTGACCTCGCCGCGGTCGTCCCGCACCTTGCCCACCACATGGTCGATGGGCCCCGACGCCGATACGCAAGTCGCGTGCTTGAGCAAGGTGATCGCCGCGGGCATGGCATCGGCCGGGTCGCTGGAGCTGTCGAAGCCTTTCGCCTGGCTATTGCCCAAGCCTGCCAGGCCGATGATTTCCGCCGCGTTGCCGCGGATCACCGTGGGCCGCAGGGCCAGCAGCTCGGCCGCTACCTGGCCACGCCAGGGAAGCACGCCGGCCCCGATAGGATCCAGCACCCAAGGGCGGCCAAGGCTGTCGGCGGCCTGCACAGCCAGGCGCATGGCCCGCACCTGGGCGTCGGTGGGTGTGCCCAGGTTCACCAGCACGGCCCCGGCGATGGCGGCGAAGCCCGCAGCTTCCTCCGGGTTGTCGACCATGGCCGGCGAGGCCCCGGCGGCCAGCAGTACATTGGCCATGAAATTCACCGATACGCTGTTGGTCAGGCACTGCACCAGCGGGCCCTGTGCGCGCAGCGCCGCGTGGGCGGTGATGATGGATTCGACGGTGGGCGGCTGGCAGGGGATGAGCGACATGGGGAACGTCCGAAAAGGCGGGGGTTGATCAAAATACTCTCTTCTTTTGTGGTTGGCGCCAAGGCGCTCGGAAAACCTTGAATTGAGCAATATCATTCAAGACCCACCCAGTCCCCTCTGCGACACTCACCGTCCGTTCCAGCCATTTCAATAAAACATGCCGACTACCCTGCTCCCTCGCCACGCCTTTCTACGGGGCGCCGCTGCCATCGTGCCACTGTCCCTGGCCACCGCGCCGTGGGGGCTGCTGGCCGGCTCCATGGCCATCGAGGCCAACCTCACCCCGTTGCAGGGCCAGGGCCTGTCGGCCATCGTCTTCGCCGGTGCCGCGCAACTGGTAGCCATTGGCATGCTCAAAGGCGGAGCGGGGGTGCTGTCGATTCTGTTGACCACCGTGTTGCTGACCTCCCAGCACCTGTTGTACGGCATGAGCCTGCGGCCGATGATCGCCGGGTTGCCAGGGCGCTGGCGCGCAGGCCTGGGCTTTCTGCTCACCGATGAACTGTTTGCCCTGACCAGCCGCTACGACCAGCAGACCTTCAGCCGGTGGTACGCCCTGGGTGTGGGGCTGACCTTCTACGTGGCCTGGAATTTCTTTACCCTGCTGGGCATCCTGTTGGGCCGTAGCCTTCCGGGCCTGGAACACCTGGGCCTGGATTTCTCCATCGCGGCCACCTTCATCGCCTTGATCACACCCGTGGTGCGCAACATCCCCGCCCTGGTGTGCGTGGTGGTGTCGTTGTTCTGCTCGGTGCTGTTCAGTTATTGGCAGTGGGGGTCCGCCCTGGTGCTGTCAGGCCTGGCAGGCATGACGGCA
The DNA here is from genome assembly GCF_029623465.1 of Pseudomonas sp. RIT-To-2. Classification (NCBI taxonomy): domain Bacteria; kingdom Pseudomonadati; phylum Pseudomonadota; class Gammaproteobacteria; order Pseudomonadales; family Pseudomonadaceae; genus Pseudomonas; species Pseudomonas sp. RIT-To-2. The sequence continues at coordinate 170,637 of NZ_JAPYKM010000004.1, forward strand.
GGTTTTGTGTGCAGCAAACTTCAAGGAGCACGTTCATGATCTGGGTCGTCATCATCGGTATGGGTACCCTCGTATTCCTCAACCGCTACGTATTCCTGGAACCGCGCTTGCCAGTACGGTTGGGCAGCAATGTGCGGCAGTTTCTGGGGTTCGCCGTGCCGGGCATGCTCACGGCCATCTGCGGGCCGATCGTGTTCATGCCGGACCGGCAATTGAACCTGCACCTGGACAACCCTTACCTGATCAGTTCGGCGGTAGCGGTGGGGCTGGTACTGTTCACCCGCAATACCCTGCTGAGCATGGGCTTGAGCATGGCGTTCTTCTTCCTGCTGCGCGCCTGTACCGGCCAGGTCTAACGATTTGACCGGCGCACATGGGCGGCAAAACCCTGCACCCCTGGCGCGATATCCTCACGCAAGGTCAACTGCGGAATGGCATAGTCCCCGCCATTCTGCGGCCTGAACGCGATGGGCGCGTCGCTCCACAGGGCGTCCAGTCGCTGCCCCAGCGCATGGGCCACGGTAGCGTAGCGGTCATCATCCATGCGGCCGGTGCGGTGAATGACCATGGCCGGCAGTACGTCGAAGCCGGGGTAGTGGAGGATGCCGTGCTGGATGGGAAACAGCAGGTCGTCCATGGGGCCGTTGATGCCTCGGGCGCTGTAGTGTGAGTCCCAGCCCCCCGTGGTAACCAGCAGCATGGCGCGCTTGCCCGCCAAGGTACCTTCGCCGTAGCGCTCGCCCCAGCGCGCTTCGGAATGTTCACCTACGCCGTAGGCAAAGCCATGGGCGTACACCCGGTCGACCCACCCTTTGAGAATCGCTGGCATCGAGAACCACCACAGTGGGAACTGCAGGATCACCGCGTCGGCCCATAGCAACTTCGCCTGCTCGGCCGCAATGTCCGGGCTTTGCAGGCCATGTTCCAGGGCGTGGCGGGATTCGCTTGAGGGTGAAAAGCATCGCGGGTCCAGGCGCCCCAGGGTGTCGCCGGCGTCCAGGGTGGCTTTCCACTGCATGGCGTACAGGTCGGATACCCGTACCTGGTGGCCGGCGCGTTGCAGGTGGGCCACCGCAAAATGCTTCAGGGAGCCGTTCAGCGATTGCGGTTCAGGGTGGGCATACACAATCAGGACGTTCATCGTTGGCACCTCGTGGTCAGTGAATGGCATCAGCGTGCGCGGTGCTAAGGTATAGTGGAAATGAATAACTGATATTCCAGGTATAGCCATGGTTAATCTCAGGCAGTTGGACCTGAACCTGCTGGTGACGCTGGACGTGCTGCTGGCCGAACAGAACGTCACCCGCGCCGCCCAGCGTTTGAGCTATTCCCAGCCGTCCATCAGTGTGCACCTGGCCAAGTTGCGCGACCTCTTCGACGACCCCCTGCTGTTGCCAGGGCCGCGGGGCATGCGCCCGACCGCGCGGGCACAGGCCTTGCGCGAACCGCTGCGCCAGGCCTTGGCGGGGCTTGAGGAGGCCGTGGCGCCGCTGGCACCCTTCGACCCCGCTCAGGCACGCGACACCTGGCGGGTGGCGGCGTCCGACGGCAGTGCTTCGTCCCTGGTGCTGCCAGCGTTGCAGGGGGTGCGCCAGGCCGCGCCGCACACTCGCCTGGCACTGCTGCAACTGGTTCCAGCGCGCCTGGCGCGGCAAGCCGAGGAGGGGGAGGTGGATATGGCGTTCCACACCCGTGACGAGGCGCCGCAAAGCCTGCGCAGCCGCGTCCTGTTCACCGAACGCTATGTGCTGGTGGGCCGGCAGGATCATCCGCGCCTGCGCCGCCGGCCCACCCTGGCGCAGTTCTGCAAATTGGAACAGGTAATCGTGTCACCCGATGGCGGCGGCTTTTCGGGGGTGACCGACAGCGCCCTGGCAGCCGTGGGCCTGAGCCGCAAGGTGGTGTTGTCGGTAGCGCACTTTCTGCTGGTGCCCAACGCCCTGGCCAGCACCGACCTGGTAGCGCTGCTGCCCGAGCGGCTGGTGCGCGGCAATCCGGCCTTGCGCGTGGTCGAACCGCCGTTGGCGTTGCCGACGTACCAGATGACCCTGTTGTGGCCGGAGCGTTGCCACCGCGACCCGGGGCATCGCTGGTTGCGCGAGTTCATGGTGCAGGCGCTGGGCGAGGGGTGAGCGCACGCTAAAGCCGCCCCTGAACCGAATTTCATCCTGTGGCAACTTGACGCACCCCCGTCAAAATTGCGCTAATTCGTTTTTTGACGTGAAAAGAGAAGCCGTCGCCCACCCTGTCACGCCCGCGCAGCCTGCGCGCGCTACAGTGCGTGGTGCGCCCTAGCCTATGACGGATAAAGAGATGAAAAACGTGCCTAACCAGTCCCGCCCGCTCTACATCGCCTACGCCGGCCCCTCGCTGCTGGAGATGCCGCTGCTCAACAAGGGCAGCGCCTTCACGCCTCAGGAGCGTATCGACTTCAACCTGATCGGCCTGCTGCCGCAGAACGTCGAGACCATCGAAGAACAGGTCGACCGGGTGTACCGCCAGTACGAGCAGTGCGCCAGCGACCTGGACAAGCACATCTACCTGCGTTCGATCCAGGACAACAACGAGACCCTGTTCTTCCGCCTGCTGGAATCGCATCTGGACAAGATGCTGCCGATCATCTACACCCCGACCGTCGGCCAGGCCTGCCAGGAATTCTCCAAGATCTACCGCACCCACCGCGGCCTGTTCATCTCCTGGCCGGACCGCGACCGCATCGATGACATCCTGCGCAGCGCCACCAAGGACTCGGTGAAGATCATTGTGGTCACCGACAGCGAGCGCATTCTCGGCCTGGGCGACCAGGGCATCGGCGGCATGGGCATTCCGATTGGCAAGCTGTCGCTGTACACCGCGTGCGGTGGCATCAGCCCGGCCTACACGCTGCCGATCGTGCTGGACGTAGGCACCAACAATCAGGAACTGCTGGACGACCCGATGTACATGGGCTGGCGCCACCCGCGCGTGACCGGCCAGGAGTACGCCGAGTTCGTCGACCTGTTCATTCAGGCGGTCAAACGCCGCTGGCCGGGCGTGCTGCTGCAGTTCGAAGACTTCGCCCAGACCAACGCCATGCCGTTGCTGGAGAAATATCGCGACGAACTGTGCTGCTTCAACGATGACATCCAGGGCACCGCTTCGGTGGCCGTGGGCACGCTGCTGGCGGCCTGCAAGGTCAAGAACCAGAAACTGGGCGAGCAGGTGGTGGCCTTCGTGGGGGCCGGTTCCGCAGGGTGCGGCATTGCCGAACACATCGTCGCCGCCATGCAACTGGAAGGGCTGTCGGAAAGCGAGGCGCGTCAGCGCATCTTCATGGTCGACCGGTTCGGCCTGCTGACCGACGACATGAGTGGCCTGCATGATTTCCAGATGCGCCTGGCGCACAAGGCCGGCGCCGTGCAAGGCTGGCAGCGCGACGACAATGGCATTGCGCTGCTGGAAGTGGTCAAGCAGGCCAAGCCGACCATCCTGATCGGGGTTTCGGGCCAGCGCGGCCTGTTTACCGAAGCGGTGGTGCGTGAGGTGTACGCTCATTGCCCGACACCGCTGATCATGCCGCTGTCCAACCCCACCTCGCGGGTCGAGGCCACCCCGGCCGAAGTCCTGGAATGGACCGACGGCAATGCCCTGGTCGCCACGGGCAGCCCGTTCGCTCCCGTGGAAATCAACGGCCGCACGCTGCCGATCGCACAATGCAACAATGCCTACATCTTCCCCGGCATCGGCCTGGGCGTGGTGGCCGCCAAGGCGACGCGCATCACCGACGCCATGCTCATGGCTGCCTCCAATGCCCTGGCAGAGTGCTCGCCTGTGGTCACCGGTACTGGCGATGCCGTCCTGCCGCCGCTCAAGGACATTCAGGCGGTGAGCAAGAAGATCGCCGTGGCGGTTGCCAAGCAGGCTCAGGCCGATGGCGTGGCCCTTGAAACCCCAGAGGAACTGCTGTTGCAGGCCATCGAACGCAACTTCTGGTTCCCGCGGTATCGTTTCTACCGCCGCTCGGCGGTGTAAGCGGCACGACGGGCCTGGTTGCCAGGCCCGTTTTCCATCGCTTTTTTTCGCGCTTTCGCCTATTACTGTGTGTCTTCCATGACACAGGATTGTCGGCGTGAACCCACCTCCCAAACACCCCCGGCGTTTCTCGCTGGTATGGCTGCTGCCCTTGGCCGCGGCCATCGCTGCCGTGCTGGTGTTGTCCGGACATTTTCGCGGCCTTGGCCCGCGCATCACTGTCAGCTTCCAGACGGCCGAAGGGCTGGAGGCCAATCAGACGCCAGTGCTGTACAAAAGCGTGCCTGTCGGCAAGGTGGTGAGCATCAGCATCGACAAGGCCCGCGACCGGGTGGACGTGGATATCCAGTTGCAGGCGGACGCTAGCGCATTTGCCGACAAGGGCACGCGTTTCTGGGTGGTACGGCCCCGTATCGGCCTCAGCGAGATTTCCGGGGTCAAGACGCTGCTCACCGGCAGCTTCATTGGCGCCGACGCGGGGCGTGCGGGGGAGACTGCCGAGCGTTTTCGCGGCCTGGAACACCCGCCGGCCATTCGCTTTGGCGAAGTGGGTACCCGTTTCGTGTTGCATGCCGATAGCCTGAATTCCCTGAACATCGGCTCGCCGGTCTATTACCGCCGCGTGCAAGTGGGCAGGGTGATCGGCAGTGGGTTGAGCAGCGAAGGCAAGGGGGTGGATGTGACCGTGTTCATTGCCGCGCCCAATGACCGTTTCGTGACCCAGAACACCCGCTTCTGGAATGCCAGCGGCGTGGACATCAAGGTGGGCGTGGGCGGCCGTCAGGTCAATGTCGAGTCCATGGCCGCAGTGCTCAACGGCGGCGTGGCGTTCCAGGCGCCGGCCTACCCGCCAGATTCGCCAGTGGCCGAGGCCAACAGCCGCTTTACCCTGTTCGACGAGCGGGACGATGCGCTGTCCCGGCCCTTGGGCTACGCCCGCTACCTGGTGATGCATTTCGATGACTCGACACGTGGGCTGGCGGTGGGCGCGCCGGTGGAATTCTTCGGTATTGAAATCGGCCGCGTGGTGTCCGTGCAACTGGACTACGACCCGCGCCGCCAGTGGCTCAGCAGCCGGGTGGGCGCGGTGATCTACCCCAACCGCCTGGGCGCCGTGCATGACAAACTGCACAAGGACATGGGCCGCGATGACGAGTCCACCACCGCCCTGCTGATGGGGCGCTTCATCGAGCACGGCCTGCGCGCCCAGGCGCGGGTGGGCAACCTGCTGACGGACCAGAAATACATTCAATTGGGCTTTGTGCCGGGGGCGCCGGCGGTGCCGTTCGACTATGACGCGCGGCCCATCGAAGTCCCGACCGTGGCGGGTAGCTTCTCGGTCATGGAAGACCAGATCAAGCGCATCATGGCCATGGCAGGGCGCGTGCAGGGCAGCGAGCTGTCGCGCAACCTCACCCGCAGCCTCGAGCAATTGCCGCTTGTGGTGAATCAGGTGAACCAGCAGGTGGTGCCGCAACTGCGCGATACGTTGCTGGAAGCGAACCAAACCTTGCATGGGGTGGTCGATAGTGTCGCCGAGGGTTCGTCCCAGCGTGACCAGCTGGACCAGACCACCACACAGCTCAAACAGGCCTCGCGCTCGGTGCAGGCGCTGCTGGACTTGTGGAACCGCTACCCGGAACTGTTCCTGCGCGGGCGCTCGGCCGAAGACCCGGCGGCGGCCGCGTCGTTGCCACGAAACTGACCGTTAATTTACCTTTTGCAGACGTTGCCGGCGGTTTTTTCGCCGATACTGAAGGTGCACGGGCCGAATGCCCCATGGAGCTTTACATGAAGAAAATCATTGCCGCCAGTTGTGCCTGCCTCATGCTGCTGACACCGCTGGCCAGCTTTGCCCAGCCTGGCCCCGATAACGGCGGCCCGGACCGCGGCCACCAGGGCCAACAGCAAGGCCGCCCGCCACAGGATAACGGTGGGCAGCACGGTGGGCCGCAGCACGGGGGCCAGAACCGGCCACCCCAGCAGCATGGTGGGCCCCAGCGCCCCGGCGGCCATGGTGGTGGCCAGGCCTACCAGCCGCAACCGAACATGCCGCGCCCTCACAGCGAGTGGCACCGTGGCGGCTTCGCTCCCCCGCAATACCGCAGCGACCGTTACTGGGTCACCGACTGGCGCGCCCGTCACCTGCGTCAGCCGCCGCGTGACCACCGCTGGTTGTACGTGAATGGTGATTACGTGCTGGTCGGTATCGCCACCGGTGCCATCGTGCAGATCCTCAGCGGTTACTGACGCCACCGGATCCGCCGCCATGTCCTTGTGGGGCCGAGCTTCGCTCGGTCCCGCAGGGAATGCCTTCGCCACGGGGTGGGGCGGTCAGCCGTTGGCCAACGCGCCGTCGAATTCGCGGCCGCGCTTGTTCAAAGGCGGCAACAGCGAACCTGCCAGCATCCCCAGGGCACTGATCAGCAACCCGGCCAGCTGCGGCGGCCACAGGTCACCTTCCTGGTGGGTGAGCTCCAGCAGGCCCCACGACGTCAACCCGAAGATGATCGCGGTGATCGCCCCCTGGTTGGTGGCGCGCTTCCAGAACAGCCCGGCGAACAACGGCACCACGGCCGCCACCAGGGTGACCTTGTAGGCGTTGCCGACCATCTCGTAGATGCTCGAATTGGAGTACAGCGCGAACAGGCACGTCAGCCCCGCGCCCACGGCGATGGTGATACGCATGGCCAGCAGGAATTGGCGGTCGGTCATGTCCGGGCGCAGGCGCTTGAGCACGTTCTCGGTGAAGGTCACCGACGGCGCCAGCAAGGTGCCGGAAGCCGTGGACATGATCGCCGACAGCAGTGCACCAAAGAACATGATCTGCGCGAACAGCGGGGTGCGTTCCATGATCAGCCGCGGCAGGATCATCTGTGCGTCACTGTCCAGCAGCTCGCTGACCATCTGCGGGTCGATCATCGACGCCGCGTAGGTCAGGAAGATCGGCAGCATGCAGAAGGTCAGGTAGCAGCACGCACCCGCGACGGACGCGCGGGCGGCGACTTTTTCGGTCTTGGCCGACATCACGCGGGCATACACGTCCTGTTGGGGAATGGAACCGAACATCATGGTCACCGCCGCACCCAGAAACGCCAGGATGTCCTTGGCCGAGGTGCTGTGGACCATGGTGAACTTGCCCGCCTGCGCCGCGTGTTCGATCACATGGGTGGGGCCGCCCGCCATGTTGCCCAGCAGCCAGGTCAGGTAGGCCAGGCCGCAGACGATGATCAGCATTTGCATGGAGTCGTTCATGGCCACCGACCACATGCCGCCGAACAGGGTGTAGACCAGCACGATGAACGTACCCAGCAACATGCCCTGGGTGGTGCTGATGGCGCCGTCGGAGAGCACATTGAAGACCACGCCCAGTGCGGTCAGTTGCGCGGCGATCCAGCCTAGGTACGAGCCGATGATCACCAGGCTGACGAACAGCTCTACCTTGGGCCCGTAGCGTTTACGGAAGAAGTCACCGATGGTCAGCATGTTCAGCCGGTATAGCGGCCGGCAGAACACCAGGCCTACCAGCATCAGGCAGCCGAAGGAGCCGAAGGGGTCTTCGATGATGCCGGAGAAACCGTTCTTCATGAACGCGGCGGGAATGCCCAGCACGGCCTCGGAGCCGAACCAGGTCGCGAAGACCATGGCCGTCACCACCGGGAATGACATGCTGCGGCCAGCGGCCGCGAAGTCCTTGGAGTTTTTGACACGAGTGGAGGCGTAGAAACCTACACCTACGGTGATCAGCAGGTAAACCGCGACAAACCAGATCAGCATGTGTTCTTCCCGTTCGCACGCCTGGCCTGGCCAGGGTGAGACCCTGGGCGCGGGGGGCGTTGCGCTAGACAATTGTTTTTTTTGGACGCGTACGGGGCGCTCAAGCGGGGCGTGGCAACCTGGGCAGGTTGGCCGGCGGCCCGGTGATCTCCGGTACAACGGGTCGGCAGTGTGCCAAACACGTCAAATATGTCAAACGTTTACAGCGTCGAATGTGCAAAATAACGACCCATGTTTTTTCTGAAACGATATAACTATCTGAAAATAAACAGGATTTATGGGTGGCGCGAGAAACGGCACGTCAATAATTATGAACCGCTTGAGCCTTGACCTGCCAAGGCCGGGGGCCAAGAATGGGCCACTCGACTGACAAGGATTTCTCATGATTTTCAGCGTGGCTGCCGATGGAGTGGTGCTGTTCCATGGCCTGTTCATTATTTTTGTACTGCTGGGTGGGCTGCTGGTACTGAAGTGGCGCGCGGTGGCATGGCTGCATGTGCCAGCGGCGGTCTGGGGCGTGGTGGTAGAGGTGTTTCACCTGACCTGTCCACTGACGCACTGGGAGAACCTGTTGCGGCTCATGGCCGGGCAGCAGGGGTACACGGGGGGGTATGTGGAACATTACCTGTTGCCAGTGATCTACCCGGCCGGGCTCACGGCGGGTATCCAGCTGGTGCTGGGCAGCGTGGTGCTGCTGATCAATGGCACGGTCTACTGGCGGTTGTGCCGCCAATGGCGCGGCGGGACGAAGCAGGCTATTCCTTGACGTCCATGAACTCGCGCGCCCAGACAATGTAGCTTTCGGGCAAGGTGTAGGTGTGTGTCAGTTCCGTGGCACTCAGGTTCTGGGTGCTGCGGGTCAGCTTGCGCTGTTCGCGCAGGGAGTCGTAGGTCGCCTTGATGGCCGCGAAATACGCCCCGTGGCCATCGACGCTGATGCGCACGCCCAGTTTCGCCAGGCGCTCGTCGTCCTGCAGCGCGGGGTTGCCATAGGTCACCAGCATCAGCGGCACGGTGAGGTGCTGGGCAATCTCTTCCAGGTGGTCGAAATCACGTACGCCTACCATGCAGATGCCGTCGGCGCCGGCCTCCTGGTAAGCCTTGGTGCGGGCGATGACATCTTCGGTGGACAGCACGCCGGCGTGGGTGCGAGCGATGATGGTCAGTTCCGGGTCCACGCGTGCTTCCAGGGCGGCCTTGATCTTGCCGATGCCTTCGGCCACCGAGATCAGGTCGGTGGACTTGCGCCCGAACTGGGCCGGCAGCAGGGTGTCCTCGATGGTCAGCGCGGCAACGCCGGCGCGTTCCAGCTCGGCCACGGTGCGCATCACGTTCAAGGCATTGCCGTAGCCGTGGTCGGCGTCGGCGATGAACGGCAACTGGGCGACACGGCCGATGCGGGTAGCCTGTTCGACGAACTCGCTAAGGGTGATCAGGGCGAAGTCAGGGGCGCCCAGCACCTGCAGCGAGGCGACGGAACCGCCGAGGATACCGACTTCAAAGCCCAGGTCCGCGGCAATGCGTGCCGACATGGGGTCGAAGACGGAGGCTGTGTGGAAGCAGGCATTGGAGGCGAGCAGTTGCCGAAACGCGCGACGCAAACCTTGATGGGAAATTCTGGGCATGACCGCTCCTCAATATGGCATGAATCGGTGGTACCTTGCGGGCCGATAGGAAAATGGTGGGAGACTATCACAGGCCACCCGGCCATTGATGTCGTTTTCGCATCACTCGATGCGTGTGCGTTATCAGCAGCTTAAACGTTTCAGGTGCAAGAACTCCCCCACCACCGGCTGGCGATTATACAGCGTGGGATCAACGACTTGGGAGTTTCTGCAGGCTGGCGAAGCGACGGTTTACAGGAGCCTACCCCGCTGCGAGCGCTGGCGTACCAGCGAGCTTCCACAGTAGGTGCCGCGCCGGAAAAACTCGGCTGCCGACCAGCTCCCACAAACCCGTAGCGGCCTTGGTCGAATTCCAGGTGTCGGCTAATTCAGGCGCACTGGGTGTGCCGCCGACGAGGTGAAGGCTGCTGTTGAACCAACTGCTCAGTGGCCTCGTGCACTCCTGATGAATGCCTCATCCAACGTGGCCTCAGCAAAATGATCCAGAAACTCCCGAGCCCCGGCAAACTTCAGAAAACGCCGCTTGTGAATCAGATGGAACACATCACAGTGCTCAGTGATTTCATGGATATTATGAGACGACACCACAATCGTTGCTCCCTCGTCCCTGGCTTTATGCAGGACCTGCCAGATGTAATGCCTCGACTCGGGATCTACGCCTGCCGTAGGTTCATCCAGGATAATCAACTTATTAGGTAGCGACAGAAGCGACAGGGTGAAGAAAAATCGGATTTCCCCGTAGCTGCAATGACTCGGCCGTTTTTTCAGGGTTTCGGCGTATTTACCGGCCAGGTACGGGTCCCAGCGTTTAAGCTTCGTCAGGGTGTTTTCCGTCGATATAGAACGTTTGGAAGACAGCACCGCCAGCAGCCCATGAATTTCCCGCATCGTAAGATTGGCTGGCATCCCTAACGTCTGCGATAGATAAGAGCGCGCCTCGCACGCTACCTTCAAGGTGCCGGAGTCCGGCCGCCGAACGGAACAGAGCAAATCAAAAAAGGTCGTTTTCCCAGCACCGTTCGGCCCGATGATGCCGGTTATCTGCTGTCGATCAATATCGATGCTCGCACCGTCGAAAATGGGCTTGCCGGCGATACGAAGGTTAATGTTCCTGGCGCTGATCATCAGTAACGGCTCCATACGGGGTTAATCCGGAGGGTTTTTATCGTCAGCAGTACGGTGCCTGACAAAAGCGCAGCGCTGCCGGCCAGCGCCATGAGCGGGATCTGAGCATTCTCCATGACCTGTTTGGCAATCACGAACGGGTTTAGCGCAGTGAGCCACTGGAAAGAGGGGCTAACGGCTTGCGTACCCCTTAATGCCGTCATGATCCCGCAAAACAGCAAGACAGAGATCAAGGTATTGGCGGTCTGGAACTTGAGCCGAGCGTTGGCCAGTAGCAAGGCCGGCGTGCAGAAACCCAGGAAGCAGACGTAGAAACGGAGGGCGAGGGCGATCGCCTCGCGTGGGTCGTAAGGCCCAAACGAGGGTTTGGTGATGAGGTAAAACGTACAGGCGTAAAGCAGTGAAACGAGGGAATAGCTTAGAAAATGGCTGGTTAGAAATACGACTTTCGCAGAGCGCGTGTGCATGAAGGAGCGCACGAAACCGCTTTCTCTTCGGCCGATGAGGTAGAAGCAGAACCCGAAAAAGGCGACGCTTGAGGCTATGTAGGCATAGAACCAAGAGGTGGCGTGGGAGTAACCAAGCGCTACAGCAGTTTCGCGATTGTGGGATAGCAGATAAAAAAGTGCCGCAGGGGAAATGATTGTCCATATCAGTGAAAGAGGCTCTCTGATTTGTTCGAGGGTAAAAATCCAGGTGAGAGACAAGACGCGGCGTGGTAGGGATGCTGTCATGGGAATGGCACCATTGTTTTTGAACGGTTCAGGTTTATTTTTGATGAAAAAGTGGCGGAGTACGCGTTGTGTAAGTTTATGCTTGTGGCGTTATTCATACGTGTACGCGTTCTGGGTTATACGTATCCAGAGGTAAGTGCTTTTTAATTTTAAATTTTGGATACGTCAATCAGGAGGCGAGCAAAGAGGCGGGTGTTGGAGTGTCCGGTTTTTCAAAGTTGTAGGAATGGTCTGGCGGACACTTCCTAGGGGGACGTAGGGAGAAAATGATAAGCTGTATGTCGTGGCTGTTATTTGTATCTTTCTGTAATACTAAGTAGGGGGGTTCTTGAATTAGCGTAGGATAGTTCCGAAAATAGCTGAGAAGAGTATTTTTAAACGCTATGAATTATTGATTCGTTTCCGATGAGCGGTCGTGAGGCGAGGAGGGATTTTTTGCCACGGAGGAATTTTCCTCAAAACGGGGGGAGCTCGCCCCAGGTACGGATGTACGGCGCGTGACACAAGTTTATGGGGTTTGTTCGGGGCACCCGCATGCGGCTGGATGCGTGTGGCGCTCCCAAGACCAGCTCTACTCGCACCGAGCTCGATGTTGGGAACGCCGAAACATAGAGGCTTGCACCTAGCAAGCCGTATCGGCTAGTCCTACCTCCTGAACCAAGACCCGACGCCCCGGTATCGCGTCCAGCAAATCCCGCGTGTACCGATCCGACGGCTGCCCCAGCACTCGGCTCGCCGGCCCTTGCTCAACCACTTCCCCACGCCGCAGCACCACTACCTCGTGAGCCAGGCTGGCAACCACGGCCAGGTCATGGGATACCAGCACATAAGCAACGCCCAACTCAGCCTGCAAGCCGCGCAGCAGTTCGAGGATCTGCGCCTGCACCGACACGTCCAGCGCCGACACCGGTTCGTCCAGCAACAGCAGGTCAGGCTTCAGCGCCAACGCGCGAGCGATGGCCACGCGCTGGCGCTGGCCGCCGGACAGTTCCCGGGGCAGGCAGTCCAGGTAGCTGGCCGGCAGTTGCACTTGATCCATCAGTTGCCGCGCCGCCTGGCGCAGTGGCTCGCCCTTGAGCAGGCCGAAGGACACCAGGGGCTCCACCACGCTCTCGAAAATCGTGAAGCGCGGGTTGAGCGAGGCGAAGGGGTTCTGCTGCACCAGTTGCATGCGTTGGCGCAGGGGACGGAATTGCTGCCAGGTGAGGTGGGTGAGGTCCTGGCCGTCGAAGCGCACCTTGCCTTCGCTGGCGGTTTCCAGGCCCAGGGCGATGCGCAGGCTGGTACTTTTCCCCGAGCCGGATTCCCCGACGATGGCCACGGTTTGCCCTCGGTGCACATTCAGACTCAGCCTCTGCAGGGCCTGGAAGCTTTGCGCCTCGCCGTTGCGGGCGGGCAGAGCGTAACGCTTGCCGACGTTTTCCAGGGTGAGCAATGGCCGCGAGGCGCCGGAAGGCAGCGGCACGGGGCCCTTGCCCTGGCCAAAGGCCGGCGCCGCGGCGAGCAGGGCGCGGGTGTAGGCCTGGGTCGGGGCGCCGAGCACCTGGCGCGCAGGCCCCTGTTCCACCCGTTGGCCGTCTTTCATGACCAGTACGCGGTCAGCGCGGTCAGCGGCCACGCCCAGGTCGTGGGTGATGATGATCAGTGAAATGCCGCGCGCCTGTACCAGCTGTTCCAGGTGGTCGAGGATGCGTCGCTGCACGGTGACGTCCAGGGCACTGGTGGGTTCGTCGGCGATGATCACCTTGGGGTTGCCGGCCAGGGCGATGGCGATCAGCACGCGCTGGCGCATGCCGCCGGAGAGTTCGTGGGGGTATTGCCGCGCGCGCAGGGCGGGGGTATCCAGGCCGACCTGGGCCAGCAGTTCGAGCACGTCGGCATCCAGCGCCGGGTAGCGGCGGCCGTGGGCCAGGATCAGGCTTTCACCGATCTGCCGGCCGATGGTCAGCGTCGGGTTGAGGCTGACCATGGGGTCCTGGGGTACCAGCCCGATGACGCGGCCGCGTAGCTGACGCTTGACCCGCTCGCTGGCGTGGCTGATATCGGTGTCGGCGACCCGCAGGCTGCCGCCGCTGATGCGCGCGCTAGCGGGCAGCAAACCGAGCAGCGCGCTGGCCAGGGTGGTCTTGCCGGAGCCCGACTCGCCCACGATAGCCAGGGTTTCGCCCTGCTTCAGGCTGAAGGACACCTGGCGCACAGCCTCCTTCACGCGCCCGGCGGTGTGGTAGCTCACGCTCAAGTCACGTACTTCGATCAGGGCACTCATGGTTGAACCTCCTCGAGGGTGCGGGCAATGTGGTTGAGGCTGAACACCACCAGTACCACCACCAGGCCAGGCAGCAGCGAGACCCAGGGCGCGGTGATCAGGAACTGACGGCCGTTGGCGATCAGCGTGCCCCACTCGGCGGCCGGTGGTTGTGCGCCGAAACCGAGGAAGCTGAGGCCTGCGGTGGCCAGGATGGCCGCGCCGAAGTCCAGGGTCGCCAGCACCGCCACGGGGCCCCAGGCGTTGGGCAGAACGTGGCGCAGCAAGGTGCGGCGCCAGCTGGCACCCCCCAGGCGGGCGGCTTCCACGTAGGGCAAAGTCTTGACCCGCAGCACTTCGGCGCGGGTGGTGCGGGCGAAGCCGGGAATGATCCCCACGCCCACCGCCACGGCGACCGGCAGGGTGCCGAAGCCGATGGCTGTGACGATGGCCAGGGCCAGCAGCAGCCCAGGCAAGGCCAGCATGACGTCGATCAGGCGCATCACCACTGCGTCAACCCTCCCGCCAAGGAAGCCAGCCACCACGCCCAGGCCCAGGCCGGCGACCAGCGCCAGGCCTACCGCCAGCAACGCGGCGAGGATTGACAGCCGTGAGCCATACAGCACCCGGGTGTACAGGTCGCGGCCCAGTTCGTCGGTGCCGAACCAGTGCCCCGCGCCCGGTGGCAGCAACTTGGCCACCGGCACCGTGGCATAAGGATCGACGCTGGTGAACAGCCACGGCGTCAGGGCCGCCAGCAGGCTCGTAAGCACCAGCACCACGGCCAGGACGAAGCCGGGGCGACGGAGCAAGGGCAGTGCCACGTCCAGCGTGCGGCGCAGACGGCCGCGGGGTTGCCAGTGGGGGCGTGGCAGGTCGGCGGGGGCGAGGGTGGTATCGGTGGCGGTCATGTCAGGTCACCTTGGGCGCGTGGCTGATGCGCGGGTCGAGAATGGGGTACAGCAGGTCCACCAGCAGGTTGACCAGGACGAAGGCGGCGGCCGAGACTGTGACCACCCCCAGCACCACGGGGATGTCCTGGCGCAGCACGGCTTCCTGTACCAGGCGGCCGACGCCGTTGCGGGCGAAGATGGTTTCCACCAGCACCGCCCCGGACACGGTGTTGCCCACCTGCAGGCCCACCAGGGTCAACAGCGGCAGCGCGGCATTGCGAAAGCCGTGCCGCGCCTGCACCTGGCCACGGCTCAGGCCCTTGGCCTGGGCGGTGAGGATGTAGGGCTCGCGCGACACGTCAAGGAAGCCTCGTTGCAGCACCTGGGCGTAGACCGCGGCGCTGGGGATCGCCAGGGTCACCGCTGGCAGCACCAGGCTTGCCGCACCGATACTGCCGGTGGAGGGAAACCAGCCCAGGCTGAAGGCGAACACCTGGATCAGCAGTAGCCCCATCCAGAACACGGGCACCGAAAACCCCAGGGCCGGCAGGCGTGACAGGGCAGTTTTCAACGGCCGCCAGCGCACGTACGCGGCCAGGTAGGCCAAGCCAATGCCACCGGCCAGCGACAGCGCGATCGCGCTGGCGGCCAGGGCCAGGGTCTGCGGCAGGCGCTCGGCGAGAATCGCCGTCACCGGCCGGTTCAGGGTCAGTGACTGGCCCAGGTCACCGTGCAGCACGCCCCACAACAGGTGCCCGTAGCGTACCAGCAGGCTCTGGTCCAGGCCGTAGTAAACCTTGGCCTTGGCCAGCTGTTCGGGCGTCAGGGCATCGATCTCCATGCCCGAGGCGTTGAGCATGATCGACAACGGGTCGCCCGGCAGCAGGTACAGGATGAAGTAGGTGATGGTGAAAGCGCCCCACAGCACCAGCAGCGCCTGGCCGATGCGGCCCAGCAGGTAGCGGCTCATGGGCTGACCTCGATGTCGTTGAGGAAGGCAAAGCCCTCGGCGCTCCAGCGGAAGTTGTGCACCCGTGGCGCGGTGGCGGCCTGCCACACGCGTTCGAACACCGGAATGGCCACGCTCTGGTCGATCAGGAAGTCCTGCAGGTCGCCGTAGGCCTTGGCGCGCTGGTCACTGGCAGTCGCGGTCAGGCCCGCGTCGAACAGCCCTTGCGCGTGGCCGAGGATGGCGGGCGGATACGTATTGGTGGCCATGGTCGGGCTGATGGCGCTGCGCGGGTCGAGAATGGTCTGCAGCACGATCGGGTCGGCGCGGGTCATGTAGGAGAACGTCAGGTCATAGTTGCCCGCGGCGTTGGCGGTGAACCATTCGGCCGTGGTGCGCACCTTCAGCGCCAGGTCGATGCCCACTTTGCGCAGTTGGTCCTGGATCAGCACATCGCCGGCCGTTTCCTTGGTCGGCACGTTGTACGACAGGCTCAGGCGCTTGCCGTCCTTCTGCCGGTAGCCATCGGCCCCCAGTTTCCAGCCGGCCTTGTCCAGCAGCGCGGCAGCGCCCTGAGGGTCATAGCCGAGCTTGGGGCCCTGGCTGCGAAAGTACGGCGTGGTCACGTCATAGACCCCGTCCACCACGGGGAACTCGGGGCTGTACACGGTGCTGGCGTAGGTCTTGCGGTCGATGGCCTTCTGCACGGCCAGGCGCACGTCGGCATCGGCCAGGATGCGGTCGCCGTGGGTGTTGGGGTAGAGGTTCCAGGCCGGGCCGGGCAGCGAGCGGCTCTGGATGGTGGCCTTTTTGCTTTGCAGCAATTTCAGGTCGACGTCGGCGAACGGGTTGCGCGGCCACAGGATGTCCACCTGGCCCTGCAGGAACTGACCATTGCGCACGCTTTCTTCCGGTACGTAGGTCACCTCGACGGCGGCGACGTGGGACTCGCCCTTGTTCTGCACGTTGGCCGATGCCCAGGCATAACCGCTGCGCTTGACCAGCTTGAGGCCCGACTCGGGGGTGTAATGGTCGAGCACGAACGGCCCGGTGCCGATGATCGCGCCCAGGGAGCGCTCCTTGGCGGTGTGGCGGTAGGATTCCGGCGCCAGGATGGCCAGGTTGGTGGTGGACGTGGCTTGCAGGAAGCCAGCGTTGGGCGTGCTCAACACCAGCTTGATGGTATGCGGGTCAATCACTTCGGCGTGGTCGTAGCCGGTCAGGTAGGTGGCGCCGAATGCACTGGGCACCTCTGCCGTGAAGGCCTTGTCGCTGTCGAAGGCGGTCTTCACGGCCTGGGCGTCGAAGGCCTCGCCGTTGCTGAAGGTCACGCCTTGGCGCAGGTGGAAGGTGTATTCGCGGGCATCGGCACTGACGTCCCAGCGCTCGGCGAGCCAGGGGATGATCTGGCCGGTCTGCGGGTCCTGGTCGGTGAGGGATTCGACCACGTTGCGCAGCACCACCCGGTGCTCCAGCCAGTACACTTGGAAGGGGTCCAGGCTGACCAGTTGCGTGTTGTCACCGAAGAAAGCGATTTTCAAGGTGCTGGCCGCCTGGGCGTCAGGGTGCGAGGGCGAGCAGCCCGCCAGGCCCAGGGCCAGGAGGATGGCCGCGCTGGCCAGGGTTCGTTGTAGCTTCAAGGGCTGTTCCTCATGCAAAAAGGCCGCACGCCGGTGGGGGCGATGCGGCCGCTGGGTCAGAAGTCGTAGGCGAGCTTGGTGTACCAGGAGCCACCACCGGGGTAGAACGGCGGGTTGCCGTACGGGGCCAGGCCCAGGCTGCTGTACACCGCGTTCTTGTCGGGGCGCACATCGAAGATGTTGCTGCCGCCCAGGCTCACGGTCAGGTGGTCGAAGAAGGTGTAGCTGACGTCCAGGTCGGTCAGCCACTTGGCGCCGAAGCTGCGGTCGCCGCTTTCGTTCACCGCCAGGGTCGACACCGAGCCGTAGCGGGTGGTGGTCAGGTTGGTGTTCCAGTTGCCCACCTTCCAGTTGGCCCCCAGAATCCATTTGGTCTTGGGCAGCGCGTCGGTCAGGTCGCCTTCGCGGTTGCGGCCCACCAGGGTCACGCCGGCATTGGCCAGCGAAGCCGGGGTGTCCTTGGCGTCAGTGATGGTGGTCTTGTTGTAGTTGAAGGCGGCGCTCCAGCGCACATCGCCAAACTCGCCGAACGGCGTGGTGTGGTCGGCCACCACGTCCAGGCCGCGGGTGCGGGTGTCGAAGGCATTGGTGTAATAATCCACCCAGGTGCCGGCGGTCACGCCCTGGGCGGCCAGGATGCTGTTGACCACGCCGTCGCCGTGGTCATAGATGGCACTGGTGAGTGCGATGCGGTTCTGGATGTCCACCAGGTAGGCATCGGCGGTGACGCTGGTGCGCGGCGCCGGTTGCCAGGTGATGCCCAGCCCCAGGTTCTGGGATTTTTCCGGCTTCAGCGCGCTGCCGCCCAGCGCCTGGGCCAGGCTGCTGTCCGACGGGGTCAGGCGGGTGGTGGCAGGCACCACGTTGCCGTTGACGTCGGTGTTCACGCGGCTGTCGGTGGTGGTGTAACCGGTCTGGGTCAGGGACGGTGCACGGACGCCAGTGCCGATGGTGCCGCGCACGGCCACTGTATCGGTCAGCTTGTAGCGGCTGTTGAATTTGAGGCCCAGCTTGTTGCCGTTGTAGTCGTCGAAATGCTCCAGCCGCGCGGCCACGTCCGCGTACCAGCGGCTGGTCAGGTCAAAGCCCAGGTCCAGGTAGGTGGCGTAGGTGTTGCGGATCAGGTCCACTTCGTCTTCGGGGCGGATGATGACGGACGCCTGGGCACCGCTGGCCGCGTTGTAGGTACCGGTTTCGTAGGAGTCCGCAGAGCCTGCGAAGGTGCTGAACCGCTCCCATGTATGCTCGATACCCGTGGACACGGTCACCGGCACCCCCAGGTTGAACGGGTTCTCGAAGCGGCGGCTGAAGTCCAGGTTGTTCACCCACTGGTCGGAGCGGAAGGTCGCCAGGTTGCTGAAACTGGTGGGCGACGCATCGCCAAGCGACGGGTTGAGGTTCAAGTCGCTGGAGTACTTCAGGGTGTCGCGACCGTAGCTGGTGCTCAGGTCATAATTCCAACCGCCCACATCACCCTTGCCACCGAACACGAACTGGTAGTCGATGTCGCGCAGGTTGTTCACCGGGTAGTAGCCGTCGGGGAAAATCGACGGCACCGAGGCCGTGCCATTGGGGAAGCGGTAGTAGTTCTGGATCACCGCCTTGCGTTCGCCATAGGTGCCGAAGGAGTACAGGGTCACGTCGTTCAGCGGCAGCTCGGCGTTATAGCCCACGTTGTAGGCCTTGAGCTCGGGGTCGCCGTTCTTGATCGCTACCCGGTCCCAACTGGCTTCCTTGGCCGGGTCGTTGTAGGCGGTGACAGTGCTGTCGGCCTTGCCGTCCCACGAGGCGTAGCCGCGTTTGCGGGCGTCGGCGGAAAGGTGCAGGAACCCGCCGTTGTCGCCGAGCTTGAAGCCTTCGTCGGCGGCGATTTTCTTGGTGGCGCCTTCGCCGGAAAACAGCTCGCCATAGCTGGTTTCCACATGGCCGCCCGAGTCCTGGGACTTGAGAATGATGTTCACCACCCCGGCCACGGCGTCGGAGCCATAGCGCGCGGCCGCGGCGTCCTTGAGCACCTCGATATGGTCGATGGAGCTGATGGGGATCATGTCGATGTCCACGACATTGGCGCCGCTGTTATCGGTGGAGCCTTGTTGAATGGCCGCACCCAGGTGGCGCCGCTTGCCGTTGACCAGCACCAGCGTGTACTCCGGGCCCATGCCACGGTTGCTCAGCGGCCGGGTGGTGGAGTTGAACCCGGCAATGTTGCTTCCGAAGGTGAAGGAGGGCAGCAGTTTGGCAATGGCCTCGGACAGCTCCGCCCGGCCGGTCTTGACCAGCGCATCGTTGCTGATGATGTCGGTGGGCGTGGAGCTGTCAACGATGGTGCGCTGCTGCGCACGGGCGGTTTCGGCGGTGGTGGTCACCGTCACGGTCTTGAGCTGCGTGTCAGGGGCGGCGGTATCGGCGTTGGCCAGGGGCGCGGCGGTGGCCAGCAGCATGGCAACGCTCAAGGCTGAGAGCGGGAAAGTCCGGGGCTGCTTGACTGAAGACGAATACGGCATGTCGGGCGTTGTCCATTAAAGCTGACACTGGCCCGTGGTGGGGGTACAGGTTCCATTTCCTGAAGGCAATCGTTTGGGACGGCAAGAGTGGCGTCTTGGATTGATAGTATTTTCATAACAACTTCATTGGAAATTCTTTTTTGGAATAACGATATTATTCAAAACATGCATTAAATAAAAGTTAATTATGCGGTCAGGTTATGTTGTGGCGACTACTTCGCTACGTAATGCATACCGAAAAGGTATGGCTGAAAAGGTATTGGAGGGCCGCGGCAGCGCGGCCCTAACCTGGGGGCACTTCAGCAATCGACAGGAAGCGACCCCATGCACTACCTCAACCTCGGCACCACCGGCCTCAAAGTCAGCAAGCTCTGCCTGGGCTGCATGACCTACGGCTCCCCCACCTGGCGTGACTGGGTACTGGACGAGGCCGGCAGCCGCCCCTTCATCAAACAGGCGCTGGACGCCGGCATCAACTTCTTCGATACCGCCGACATGTATTCCCTGGGCGCCGGCGAACAGGTGCTGGGCAAGGCACTGCTCGATTACGTACCCAGGGACGAAGCCGTGATCGCCACCAAGGTGTTCCACCCCATGGGCGACAAACCCAACGCTCGTGGCTTGTCGCGCAAGCATATCCTGGCCAGTATCGATGGCTCATTGCAGCGCCTGGGCACCGATTACGTGGACCTCTACATCATTCACCGCTTCGACCCCGAGACCCCCATCGAGGAAACCCTCGAAGCCCTGGACACCGTGGTGCGTTCGGGCAAGGCCCGCTATATCGGTGCGTCCTCCATGCATGCCTGGCAGTTCATGCGCATGTTGGGCCTGCAAAAGCAGCATGGCCTGGCGCAGTTCGTGTCGATGCAGAACCACTACAACCTGATCTACCGTGAGGAAGAACGGGAAATGCTGCCCTTGTGCCGGGAAATGGGGATTGCGGTAACGCCGTGGTCGCCGCTGGCCCGAGGGTTGTTGGCCGGCACCCGCAAGGCGCCTACGGTGCGGGCGGCCAGCGATGCGCCGGCACAGGTGTGGTATGACCACCACGCGGAGGAGGACGCCATCGTGGCCGCGGTCGAGCAGGTGGCGGCGCGCCGCGGCGTGCCCCCGGCCCACGTGGCGCTAGCCTGGGTGGCCAGCCGTGATGGGGTGACGTCGCCGATCATCGGCGCCAGTAAACCCCGGCACCTGGAGGACGCGATCGCGGCACTTGAGCTGGTGCTCGACGCCGACGACATAGCGTGCCTGGAGCAGCCCTACCGTGCGCGCCCCGTGGCCGGTCACGACTGAGCGGCGCGGGCACGCACCAGCGTGAGGAACGCGGCCAACAACGGCGAGGCGTTGTCCGGCGCATATACCACGGCAATGCCCGCCGTCAGTGGCCCGTGCAAGGGCTTGAGCGGCCTGAACACCACCCCTTGGCGCCTGACCTGTTGCAGCGATGCGGGCAGCAGGGCCATGCCCTGGCCCTCGGCGATCAGGCCCAGCAGGATGTGATGGTCGTCGGGCTCCGGCAGGCTGTTAGGGGTGAACCCGATGCGGTCGAAGTACGCCTGGCAATGGTCATGAAAACCGGGGTTCAGCCGCCGTTCGAAACGAAACAGCGGCTGCTCGCGCATGTCTTCGAAGGATAGGCGGCGTTTGCGCGCCAACGGGTGCGAAGCGGGCAGGGCGGCCACCATGGGCTGTTCCACCAGGGTTTCACAGGCCAGGCCACGGGTATCGGTATGCAGGCCAACGAAGGCGGCGTCCAAGGCCCCATTCTTCACCTCACGCACCAGGCTGATGGAATGCTTGCCCTTGAGGGACACCTGGCAGTCGGGGTATTGCAGCGCCAGTTGGGCCGTCACATCGGGGATGGCGCTGCGGTCGAACACGGTAGTGTAGCCCACCCGAAAGGTCTGGCCCTGGGCGTCGCCCGCTGCCCTGGCGGCGGCGATGGCCTGTTGCGCCTGGCCCAATGTGCGCCGGGCCAGGGGTAACAGCGCGCTGCCAGCGGCGGTCAGGGTGACACCTGTGCGGGTACGGAGAAACAGGGTCACGCCCAACTGCTCTTCCAGCTGGCGTATCTGCCGGCTCAATGGCGGCTGCGAGATAAACAGGCGCTCGGCGGCCCGGCCGAAATTGAGGGTCTCGCACAAGGTGACGAAATAGCGGAATTGGCGCAGGTCGATGGCATCGGTCATGCGCAAAAGGTATCACGAAAACCAGAAACACAGGTTGTCGCTGCCGCTGCCGCAGGCGTAGCAAGATGAGGGAACAGTAATATCACTTTAACATTGGTTCGCTAGCATCGCGCATTCACCACGGGTTGGTCCTTGAGCATGCACGCCGAACACTTCCCCTTCATGCGTCCCAAACTCCTGCGCGATCACCGCTGTGCCGGTGATCTGTGCAAGCAGATGCCCACCGTCGAGTCCAGCGCCACCAATGCCCTGGTCATGGACATCTTCAGCTCGCAGAAGGACATGGTCTGCCTGGCCGTGGTAGAAGGCGCACGGCCCATTGGCTTGATCAACCGCAACATTTTTCTGTCGCAAATGAGCCGCCCCTTCCACCGTGAGCTGTACGACAAGAAAAGCTGCATTGCCTTCATGGACAAGGAGCCCTTGATCGTCGACGCGCAGATGAGCATCGAAACCCTGACGTTCAAGACCGTCGAATACGGCGAGAAAGCGCTGTCCGATGGCTTCATCGTCACCCATCAAGGGCGCTTCGCCGGCCTGGGCAATGGCCTGCAGTTGATGTCGGTGGTGGCCGAGATGCAGGCGCAGAAGAACCGTCAGATGATGCAGAGCATCGAGTACGCCAGCGTTATTCAACGAGCGATGTTGCGCGCCTCTCGCGACGCCCTGAAGTCGACCCTGGATGACGCGGCGCTGCTGTGGGAGCCACGTGACGTGGTCGGCGGTGATTTCTACCATTTCTGCGCCTACCCCGATGGCTGGTTCGGTGCCATCGCCGATTGCACCGGCCATGGTGTGCCGGGAGCGTTCATGACCCTGATTGCCTCCTCGTCGTTGACCCAGGCCCTGGCCCGGTGCGGGCCGCGTGACCCGGCGCGGCTGCTGTCGGCAGTCAACCGCAGCGTCAAGGAGCTGCTGGGCCAGGTCCAGGGCGTGGCCGAAACACCGGAGTCGGACGACGGCCTGGACGCGGCATTTTTCTGGGTCGACACCGCCAGCCAAACGCTCAGCTTCGCGGGTGCGCGCTTGTCCCTGGCGCTGCTGCACCCCGGCGCCGAGCAGGTGGAGACACTGGCCGGCCAGCGCATGGGCGTGGGTTACGTAGGCAGCGCCCTGGATTATCAATGGGCCAGCACCCAGGTGGCGCTGCAACCCGGCAGCCTGCTGTTCGTGGCCACCGATGGCCTGACGGACCAGATCGGCGGCCCCCGCAACATTGCGTTTGGAAAGCGCAAGGCATTCGACACGCTGCTGGCTCACCGCCAGGCGCCGGCGAATGAAGTCTGCACGGCGGTACACCAGGCACTGGCCGGGTGGCAAGGATCGCAACGTCGACGTGACGACCTCACTCTATTCTGTGCCCGACTCAGGACCCCCCATGGCTAACCCACACACCGCCCAGGATTGCACCTTTTTCGAACTGGCCCAGCAGCGCAATGTGATCTTCTATCACATGGGCTATTTCTCCCACGGCATCATCACCACCATGGCCGAGGTGGTGAAGGTGCAGCTGGAAGTGGCTGGCGTCAGCGGGCCGACGCGGCGCAAGCTGTTTTCCTCGTTCATAGAGCTGTCGCAGAACATCATTCATTATTCGTCCGACTGGCTGCGCCCGTCCGTGGAGGATGGTACCGCCCTGCGCCAGGGAGCGGTCTGCATCAGCGCCGAGGGCGACCGTTACCTGATGCAATGCGCCAACCCCATCGCCACCGACGACGTGGAGCGCCTGCGCGAAAAACTGGTGTCGCTGTGCAAGATGTCCATCGACGAGATCAAGCAGGCCTACAAAGTGGTCCTGCGCAGTGAAACCCCCGAGGACAGCAAGGGCGCCGGCCTGGGGTTCCTGACCATGGCCCGCGACGCCAGCGCGCCACTGGAATTCAGCTTCCACCCGCGCGCCGATGAACCCGGTACCTCGCTGTTCTGCCTTAAAGCCACGATCTGACAAGAGTGACGCAGTGAAAATGGATAATTTCTACGTAGAAGCCACCGCCACCTCCCCGGAAGTCGACCTGCGTTTCGACCAGCGGCTGCTCAGCCTCAAGGGTGAGTCCTACCCCGAGAACGCCGCCGCGTTCTACGCGCCGGTAGTCCAGCAGTTGCGTGCGTTCCTCGACACCTGCCAGGGCCAGACCCTCACCGCCAATATCGCCCTGGCCTATTTCAACAGCTCCAGCACCAAGATGTTGTTCAGCCTGTTCGATGCCCTGGACCAGGCGGCCCAGGCCGGCAACCAGGTGATCGTCAACTGGTACCACGATGAAGAGGACGAAACCATTTTCGAGTTTGGCGAAGAGCTGCAGGCGGACTTCACCGCCATTGTCTTCCACGACCACGCCATCGCCAGTTGATGAGGACCGCCACCATGCCCGCTGCCGTCAGTGACCCGCTGCCCGATCTGTTCAAGAGCGAGTTCGACGCCCTTCAGGAGGCGCGCGAGATTCTCGCGCTGCCCCAGGCCGAGGCCCAGGTGTACAAGCACTCGCTGGCGCAGATGAGTGCCCACTTCGAACGCCTGGTGCGCGAGACCAGACGCCTGATCGGCCGCAGTGACCGCGCCGAGCGCGAGATGAATACACTCAACGCGCAGCTGAGCATCCTTGCTCGACAATTGGAGCACCGCGCCACCCATGATGCCTTGACCGGCGTGCTGAACCGAGGTGCGATCATCGAGCAGACCACCAACACCCTGCTCAAGGTGGGCGTGGCGATGATCGTGCTGGACATCGACCATTTCAAGCGGGTGAACGACGAATTCGGCCACCCGGCCGGTGATGCCGTGATTCAGGGCATTGTCGGCTGCCTGCGGCGCATCGTCGGGGAGGGCGGCCTGATTGGCCGGGTAGGCGGTGAGGAGTTCACCGTGCTGCTGCCGGGGGGCAACCTGGAGGAAGGGCTGGAAGTGGCGGAGGCCATGCGCGCGGCCATCGCCACCCAAGTGTTCATGCGGCCGGTGAACCGCCAGGTCACGGCCAGCTTCGGCGTCAGTGCCCACCCCGCGGGTACCGGTTTCGACCTGGCCTATGGGTCGGCCGATGCGGCCTTGTACCGGGCCAAGCGCAGCGGGCGCAACCGCGTGGTCGCCGATGGGGCGCCGTAAAGGTCTGAAAAAGAATTACAGTTCTGATATTGCCATGTTGGAATTTATATTCCATAACTAAGGCCATCAAAACAACAATTCAACAGGCACTTCTCATGCGTGAACTTGGCATCGGGCTCATCGGCACAGGTTTCATGGGGCGTGCCCACGCCCTGGCTTTTCGCAACGTCAGCGCGGCGTTCGAGCTGCCGGTCAGCCTGCACCTGGCGGCGCTGGCCGACGCCGACCCTGAGCGCGGCAGCCAGTGCGCCCGGGCCTGGGGGTTTGCCACGGCCCACAGCGACTGGCAGCGGCTGATCGACGACCCGGCGGTGAACCTGGTGGCGATCACTACCCCCAACCACCTGCACTTTCCCATGGCCATGGCGGCACTGGCGGCAGGCAAGGCCGTGTACTGCGAAAAGCCGCTGGCGGTGAGCCTGGAGCAGGCCGAGCAGATGCACCATGCGGCCCAGGCGGCCGGGGTCGTCACGCGGGTGGGCTACAACTACCAGCACAACCCCATCATCCAGCAGGCCCGACAGATGATCCAGGGTGGCGAGCTGGGGCGGATCATCAGCTTTGACGGCGAGTTCTGCGAGGACTTCATGGCTGACCCGGCATCGCCCTGGTCGTGGCGCTGCGAGCCCAGCCACGCCGGTGGCGCCCTGGCCGACCTGGGCAGCCACCTGCTGGCCATGGCGCGCTTCCTGATCGGCGACGTGCAGGCCGTCTGTGCCGACAGCCAGACCGTGCACTGCGAACGCCCGGCCACCGCTGGCAGCCCTGAACGCAAGGCCATCGCCATCGACGATCACACCCAGGCATTGCTGCGCTTCGCCAATGGTGCGCGCGGCACGTTCAGCAGCAGTTGGCTCAAGCACGGCTACAAGAATCACCTGAGCTTTGAGGTCAGCGGTACGTTGGGCACGTTGGCGTTCGACCAGGAGCGGCTAAACGAACTGCGCCTGTGCCGTGCCGGGCAGGCGGGTTTCGAGCGCATCCTGGCAGGCCCGTCACTGCCCGGTTACGCCGCCTTCAGCCCGGCGCCGGGGCACCAGCTGGGCTACAACGAGCTCAAGACGCTGGAAGTGCATGAACTGATCCAGGCGGTAGCGGGGCAGGGGCAGGCGGGTACCGATTTCGCCGAGGCGCTGGCGGTGGAACGGTTGGCGGCGGCGATTCGTTTCGCGGCGCGTGAGCAACGGTGGGTGCAGGTGCAAGGGGGCTGATCGGCGGTGCTCCTTGCCCGAGCGTCGGCCGGTCCCGCACGCCGCAGGACCGGACGACGCTCGGGAAGCAGGCGCCGCGGTTAACCCTGCTGGCTACTGCGCCCCGAACATCCCCGTCCAGTAGATCCCCGCGTCGCTTTTCGGGTCGGTGGCATAGGCAGCCCCCAGATCGCGAAACTGCGGGTTCATCAGGTTCGCACAATGCCCAGGGCTGGCGAGCCACCCGGCCACCACCTTGGCCACGCTGTCCTGCCCGGCGGCGATGTTCTCACCCAGTGCCTGGGCGTTGTAACCCGCGAGTTCCGCCCGGTCGCCCGGGGTATGGCCGTCGCGGTCCAGGTGGTCGAAATAGTTGCGGTTGGCCATGTCCTGGGCGTGGGCCTGGGCTACCGTGGCCAACGTCGCGTTCCACGCCAGCGGTGGCGCCGGGTTGAACGCCTGGGCGCCGCAGGTGTGGGGTTGGGCGCGGGCCGTGTTGAGCTGGGCCAGCAGCTTCTGGCCTTCTGCCTGGGCACTGCCCAGGTTGCTGGGCAGCAACGGCCGCGCCACCACGATCCGCCAGTCCTGGCCCTGGTGGCTGACACCGATGTCGATGAACTGCGGGTCGAGCACCACCTTGCAGAAGCTTTCCTGCACGGCCGCCATGGCCGCCTGTGCGTCCCGCGGGCCTGACAGGCTGATGGCCTGCACGCTGACCATCGGGTAACCCGCCCGCGCCATGCTGTCGCGCAGGTCGCCACTGCCACTGGCCGGCAGCACCAGGCGCGGGTCGACGTTGAGCGGCGGCAACTCATGGGAAGCCTGGCCGTCACAGCGTTGCACCTGGCCACGGAACTGGTTGATCGAGTCAATCAACGGCGACTCGTCACTGGCGGCGGCGTGGGCGGCCAGCGTCAGGCCCAGGGAACAGGCGGCCAGGCGCAGGAAGGGGGGCAAAGCGGGCATGGCGGTCTCCAGGGGGCACACGACTGAGGGACGTTTCTAGGGTATCTGCAAACCGTGTACGAATGCACGCTTAGCGCAGGTATCTCGAGTTTGAATGAGGTGAAGCCAGGAAATTCCCTGGCGAAGATGAAAGTCTTGCTCTATCGGCGCCCAATACCGCGGCTATTAGCCCTATCCGCCAGAGCGGTCTAGGCTGTCTCTACCGCCATCGCGCGTCGGTCGGCGGGAACCTGACAAGGAGATAATAATGACCTTCACGCCTGTCCAGCCTGCCGAGGATCGTGGTCCCGGCACCCTGATTGTCGCCAATCGCCATTGCCCCGTGGCCTCGCCGACCCGCTGATCACGTCGCCGGCCCCGCACCCTATGTCCTTGAAATTGCCCATCCTGCTTCGCGCCTTCGCGGCTCGGGGCAGTTGCACGCAGATGACCATAAGGTAATCAATCATGGCAACCGAATCGAAATGCCCGTTCAACCATGCTGCTGGCGGCGGTACCACCAACCGTGACTGGTGGCCGAACCAGCTGAACCTGAAAATCCTCCACCAGCACTCCGGCCGCTCCGACCCCATGGGCGAGGGCTTCGATTACGCCAGGGAATTCAAGAGCCTGGATTTCGCGGCAGTGAAAAAAGACCTCCTGGACGTGATGACCCATTCGCAAGACTGGTGGCCCGCTGACTTTGGCCACTACGGCCCGCTGTTCATCCGCATGGCCTGGCACAGTGCCGGTACCTACCGCACCGGGGATGGCCGGGGCGGCGCGGGGGCCGGGCAACAACGCTTTGCCCCGCTCAACAGCTGGCCCGACAACGTCAGCCTGGACAAGGCCCGTCGGCTGATCTGGCCGGTCAAGCAGAAATATGGCCGCAAGATTTCCTGGGCCGACCTGATCGTGCTCACCGGCAACGTTGCCCTGGAGTCCATGGGCTTCAAGACGTTCGGCTATTCCGGCGGCCGCCCGGACGTATGGGAGCCGGACGAAGACGTGTACTGGGGCTCGGAGAAGACCTGGCTGGGCGGCGACGTGCGCTACGGCAACGAACAACTGAAGGCGCAACCCCCCGGTGACGGCACCCTGGTGGCCGAACCCGACCTGCACGGCAGCGAGACCAGCCGCACCGACAATGGCCGCCACCTGGAAAACCCCTTGGCGGCGGTGCAGATGGGGCTGATCTACGTCAATCCGGAAGGGCCGGACGGCCATCCCGACCCGGTCAAGTCCGGCCTCGACATCCGTGAAACCTTCGGCCGCATGGCCATGAATGATGAAGAAACCGTCGCCCTGATCGCCGGCGGCCACGCCTTCGGCAAGACCCACGGCGCCGGCCCTGCCGACAACGTCGGGGCAGAGCCCGAAGCCGCCGGGCTGGAGGAGCAGGGCCTTGGCTGGCGCAACAGCTTTGGCACTGGCAAGGGCGGTGACACCATCACCAGTGGCCTGGAAGTGACCTGGACCTCGACGCCCACCCGCTGGAGCAACGAATACCTGGAAAACCTGTTCGGCTTTGACTGGGAACTGACCAAGAGCCCGGCGGGCGCCCACCAATGGACGCCGAAGAACGGTGCCGGTGCCGGCAAGATCCCGGACGCCCACGACCCGAACAAACGCCGTGCGCCCACCATGCTGACCTCGGACCTTGCCCTGCGTTTCGACCCGGTCTATGAGCCCATTGCCCGGCGTTTCCTGGCGAACCCAGATCAGCTCGCCGACGCCTTCGCCCGCGCCTGGTTCAAGCTGACCCACCGCGACATGGGCCCATTGGCTCGCTACCTGGGCCCGGAAACGCCCACCGAAGAACTGCTGTGGCAAGACCCGCTGCCCCAGGCCGGGCAAGCCGTGCTCAGTGACCAGGATGTGGCCGCGTTGAAGGCCAAGGTCCTGGCGTCGGGCCTGAGCGTGGGCGAGCTGGTGTCTACCGCCTGGGCGGCGGCCTCCACGTTCCGCGGTTCAGACAAGCGCGGCGGCGCCAACGGTGGGCGCCTGCGCCTGGCCCCCCAGAAAGACTGGGAAGCCAACCAGCCGGCGCAGTTGGCCAAGGTGTTGCAGACCCTGGAAAGCATCCGCAATGAGCACGGCGCCAAGGTATCCCTGGCCGACCTGATCGTGCTGGCCGGTAACGTGGGTGTCGAGCAAGCCGCCAAGAACGCCGGGCACACGGTCAGCGTGCCGTTTTCGCCGGGCCGGGTCGATGCCTCGCAAGAGCAGACTGATGTGGAGTCCTTCGCTTTCCTGGAGCCCATCGCCGATGGCTTCCGCAACTACCTCAAAGGCAAGTACACGGTCTCCGCCGAAGCGCTGCTGGTGGACAAGGCGCAGTTGCTGACCCTCACGGGGCCCGAGATGACCGTGCTGGTGGGTGGCCTGCGGGTGCTGGGCGCCAACGTCGGCCAGAGCCAGCACGGGGTGTTCACTGACCGTCCGGGCAGCCTGACCAACGACTTCTTCGTCAACCTGCTGGACATGGCAGTGGAGTGGAAGCCGACGGCGGGAGGCACCGACACCTTCGAAGCGCGCGACCGCAAGAGCGGTGAAGTGAAATGGACCGGCACCCGGGTTGACCTGGTGTTTGGTTCTCACGCGCAGCTACGGGCGTTCTCGGAAGTGTACGGCAGCGCCGATGGGCAGCAGAAGTTCGTCACCGACTTCGTCGCCGCCTGGGCGAAAGTCATGGACCTGGACCGCTTCGACCTCGCCTGACCCGGTTCACTGCTACAGGCCGCGAGCACCTGTAGCAGCAACTGCCTGGATGGACTCAGAGGATAAACCGCGCCACCTTGCCGTTCAGGTCGCTGGCATGTTCCTGCAGCGACCTGGATTGCTGCTCGGCATCCAGGGACCCTTCCACCAGGTCCTCGCCCAGGCTCTTGATGGTCACCACGTTACGGGTGATTTCCTCGGTCACCGATGACTGCTCCTCGGCCGCGGAAGCGATCTGCTGGGACATCCCGGAGATCTCGCTGGCCGCTTCGGTGATTTCCTCCAGCGACGCATACGCCAACTGCGCATCGGCTACGCTGCGCTCGGCCAGGCCGGTGCTGTTGGCCATGCGGTTCACCGCATCGAGGGTAATGCGCTGGATGTTGTTGATGGTCACCTGAATCGACTGGGTCGACTCCTGGGTGCGCTGGGACAAGGTGCGTACCTCATCGGCCACCACGGCGAAGCCGCGTCCCTGTTCACCCGCGCGCGCCGCTTCGATGGCGGCGTTGAGGGCCAGCAGGTTGGTCTGCTCGGCGATGCTCTGGATACTGGTGAGCACACTGCTGATGGACTGCGAGTACTCGCTCAGCTCATTGACCACCTGGGTGGCGGCACTGATCTCGCTGGACAGGTCGACGATCGAACCCTGGGTCTTGCGCACCAGGTCCAGGCCCTTGAGGCTGCTGACCGACGACTGCTGGGCCGACACGGCGGTGCGCTCGGCGTTGCCGGCGATTTCCTGGGTGGCCGAGGCCATTTCGGTGACGGCGGTGGCCACCAGGGTCAGTTCCTGCTGCAGGCGTTCCAGGCTCTGGGCCGAGTCGCTGCTGCGGTTCAATACGCTGGTGGACTCCTGGCCGATCTCCACCGCCTGGTGGCGCACGTGGCTGATCAGGGTGTGCAGGCTGCCGACGAACTGGTTGAAATGGCGGCCCAGTTCGCCCACCTCATCGTCGGACTGCTGGACGATGCGCTGGGTCAGGTCGCCGTCGCCGCTGGCGATCACCTGCAGGCCGCGGGACATGGCCCCCAGGGGTTTGAGCAGCCACACGCACAGGGCGTTGACCACCAGCAGTGACAACACCAGGATCACTGCCAGGGTGCCCAGGGCCACCCACAGGCTGCGGTGCAGCGGGGCCAGCAACACATCGTTATCCAGCACCAGCACCAGTTTCTCGTGCTGGTGCTCGATGGGAATCACGTACAGACGCTGCCCCTGGTCGTTGAGCAGAAAGCGTGCGCCATCGCTGGCGGCCAGGCTCTGCAAGGCAGTGGTCGTGAGGGCGGGGTAAAGGCTGTCGACCGGTTTGTCGAGGGCATTCTTGTCGTTGTGGCCCAGGATGATGCCGTCGTGGTCGATGAAGAATGCCGAACCGTTGCCCGGCAGCTTGATCTGTTTCAACTGGCTCAGGATCTCGCTCATGCTCACGTCAGCGCCCAGCACCCCCAGGGTCGCGCCATTGCGGGCCAGCACTTTGCCCAGTGACAGCACATAGCTCTGGGTGGCGGCGGCCACTGAAGGCGTGGAGAAGTACACGTCGTTGGGGGCCAGCAGCGCCTGCTGGTACCACTTCCACTTGCGCGGGTCGTTGTTGTCCGGGGGCAGGGTGGCGCCGTTGGCGTTGACCTCGCTGCCATCGGGGCGGGCCAGGAATACGTTGTCGAAGCCACCGGAAACCTTGGCCTGCTGCAACTGTGCCAACAGCGTGTCATCGCTGGCACCGGCGGTCACGGCGGCCATGGCCATCTGTTTGCTGGTCAGCCAGTAGCTGACGTTGGCGGCAAAGACCTTGCCGGTGTTGCTGACCTGCTGGGAAATGCCGGTCTCGATGTTGTCGCGGCTCTCGATGTAGTGCAGCGCTGTCAGGCTGCAGCCAACCAGCAGCAGTGCGACGCTGGCCGACAGAGCCAGTTTTTTACCTAGGGTCAACTTCATAAAGCACCTTGCTTGGCAGTGCGAACGTGAAGGCGAAACGCATTCAGGGGTTCGTTGCCATGCTATCGGCGCAGGTGTTCAAGGCTGGAGGTCATTGGTCGTGAAAGATTAGTTACCTGGCACCGTTGAACGTCTGGCCGCGCCGCAGGCCACCGGCGCACGTCTATCATCAGAGGGTCTAGCGATTGCACGTGCCGCAGGAGTCGACCATGACCGCAGCCACACGCACCCTCGTCAGCCGTGAGCCCTGGTGGGCAAAGCCGCCCGCACCGGGGCAGGACGAAACCACCTGTGAATGGGGCTGGCTGGAGATCTACTCCGACGGCACCTTCCACTTCGACCGCACCCGGCCCACCGACGAAGAAATTCGCCACCGCAAGGGCTGCCGGGTAGCGGCGGAGCATTGACCCGCCAACGCCTGGCCCATCACGGCCCCAGCACCAGGTGTTCGGCCAGGAAGTCCACGAACGCCCGCAGCTTGGGTAGCGGCTGGCGGCTGCCTGGCCACAGCAGCGAGAAGGTCCCACCTGCCACCAGCCGGTCATCGAGGATGCTCTGCAATTGCCCGTCGCGCAGGTACTGGCCCACGGCGAAGTCCGGCAGGTAAGCAATGCCCAGGCCGCTGATGGCGGCGCCGATCAAGGCTTCGATGTTGTTGAAGGTGAGGGTGCCCGGCAGTTCCAGCGCCGGCAGCCCCTCGCGCCCCTCGAACGTCCACGGCTGAACCTGGCCGTTGCTGTGAAACCGGTAGAACAGGCATGCATGGTTGCGCAGTTGTTCAGGTGTTCCGGGCGTCCCATGCTGGGCGAAATACGCGGGTGCACCTACCAGTACCAGGCGGAAGCTCCCCAGCGTGCGGGCCTTGAGCCGGGAGTCGACGACATCGCCACTGCGGATCACCGCGTCCATGCCTTCGGCAATCACGTCGACCATGCGGTCACTGAAGTCCAGGTCCAGTTCGATCCTGGGGTAGCGACGGGTGAATTCCGGCAGGATGGGCACCAGCATGCGGTAACCCAGCGCCGGCGAGCTGATGCGCAGCCGGCCCTGGGGAGCCTCGCGCTGGGCCAGCAGCTCGGTCTGGGCTTCCTCCAGTTCCTGCACCACGCGCCGGCCGCGGGCATAGAACAGCTCGCCGGCCTCGGTCAGGCTCAGGTGCCGGGTGCTGCGGTTGAGCAGGCGAACCCCCAGGCTTTCCTCCAGCCGCGCCACGCTCTTGCCAATGGCCGAGGGCGATACCCGCAAACGTTGGGCCGCCCCGACAAAGCTGCCCAGCTCCACGGCGCGAACGAAGGCGGTCAGGCCGCCAAGGCTTTCCATGCACACTCCTTTATGGACAATCTGTCCGCTCAGACGGGACTCATGGCCTGTTTTTCCGCGATAGGAGACATCCTATCCTCATGGCCTCGAATCTGGCCACAGGATGTTGCTCATGACCTCTGCACCTGCTCCCCGTTACGGTTTGCTGGCCGTGTGCCTGGCCGCCGTTATCCTGCCGTTGAGCTTTTCCGCCGGCGCCATCGCCACCCCGGCCATTGGCCGTGACCTGGGTGGCAGCCCCCTGGCCCTGGCCTGGATCACCAACGCCTTCATGCTGACGTTCGGCAGCCTGCTGCTGGCCGCCGGTACCCTGGCCGATACCTATGGGCGCAAGCGCCTGTTCGTCACGGGCGTGGGCCTGTACATACTCGTTTCCCTGGCGCTGGGCATCGCCCCCAGCGTGCTGTGGCTGGATACCTTGCGGGCCATGCAGGGTGTCGCCGCGGCGGCGGCACTGGCCGGTGGCTCGGCGTCGCTGGCCGAACTGTTCGACGGTCACGCCCGCACCCGTGCCTACAGTGCCCTGGGTAGCAGCTTCGGGGTCGGGCTGGCCCTGGGCCCGATTTTATCCGGTTGGCTGATCAGTCAGTTGGGCTGGCGCGCGGTGTTCGTCACCGCGGCACTGATCGGTGCGCTGGCACTGGTGCTGGGTGTACGCCACTTGCGCGAGTCCCGTGATCCGGCTGCCGGGCGCGTGGATGGTGTGGCCACGGTGCTGTTCAGCGCCGCGCTGGGGCTGCTGACCTGGGCGATCATGCAAGTGCCGGTCGATGGCTGGGCCAACTCTGCCGTCTGGGGCAAGCTGTTGGCCGCGGCACTGCTGCTGGCCGGTTTCGTGATCAGCCAGCAACGTGCCGCGCGGCCAATGCTGGACCTGTCCCTGTTGCGCTACCCACGGTTCCTGGGCGTGCAATTGCTGCCCATCGCCACCTGCTATTGCTTCGTGGTGCTGCTGGTGGCGCTGCCGTTGCGCTTTGTCGGCATCGAAGGCCGTAGCGAAGTCGACGCCGGCTTGGCCATGCTCGCCCTGTGCGGGCCCATGCTGGTGGTGCCCAGCGTGGCTGCCTGGCTGGTACGGTTTGCCTCCGCCGGGGTGATTTGCGCATTGGGCCTGGTAGTGGCAGCGTTTGGTTTGTGGTGGCTGGGGCGCATCGACGCGGGGGCCCACCCCTTGGCCTGGGTGGCACCGATGCTGGTGATCGGGGTGGGCACCGGCCTGCCCTGGGGCCTGATGGACGGGCTGTCGGTCAGCGTGGTGCCCAAGGAGCGTGCGGGCATGGCCACGGGTATTTTCAGCACCACGCGGGTGGCGGGCGAGGGCATTGCCCTGGCGATCGTCACCGCGCTGAGCAGTGGTCTGATCGCCCGGCAGCTGGGCCTGGCGCTGCCACGTTTGCCCGCGGATCAAGTCGCGCAGGCCGCGCAATACCTGGGCGCGGGGGAAATGACCCAGGCCCGGGCGCTGCTGGGCGCGGCACCGCGCGAAGTGTTGGCCGCTGCTGTCGCCAGTGCCTTTGCCGAGGTCACCTGGGCCCTGATCGCAATCACTTTGGCATCGGCAGCGGTGGTGCTGCTGTTCCTCGCGGAACGGCCGGTGACCGCACAGCAGACGAGCCTGGCAGCCGAATCCGACTGAACCCGTGGCAACGCCTGGCGGTCACTTGCATGTTGCCACCGACCCGACAAGGAGTCCGCCATGCGACCTTTGCACTTCACCAGCCTGACCTGCGCCGCCCTGCTGGTAGCGGCGTGTTCCAGCCACCCACCGGCCATGTGGGGGGCGGGTGACCCCGCCAGTCTGCAGGCACTGCCGCCTGACCAAGCCTACCCGGAACTGTTCGAAGCCGTGCAGCGTGACAAAGTGTTCACCGACCAGAAACACTTCGTCGATGCCTTGCCCAAGCGCGATCCGGCGCGCATCCGCGCCGACTACCTGGCCCAGCGCGAGCGCTCGGGCTTTGACCTGAAAGCCTTCGTGACCGCCAACTTCGTGGAGTCCGGCGAAGCCGAAAGCCCGGCGCCCAGGCCCGGGGCGCCGATCAAGGAACATATCGACAACCTGTGGCCGGTGCTGAGCCGCAGCTACAGCCAGGTGCCCCAGTACAGCAGCCTGCTGCCGTTGCCACAGCCCTATGTGGTACCCGGCGGGCGGTTCCGCGAGATGTACTACTGGGATTCGTACTTCACCATGCTCGGCCTTGAACAAAGTGGCGATAAAGCCCAGGTTCGCCAGATGGTCGACAATTTCGCCTACATGATCGATACCTACGGGCACATCCCCAACGGCAACCGCACCTACTACCTGAGCCGCTCGCAGCCGCCGTTCTTTGCGTACATGGTGGACCTTGAAGCGCGCATCGAAGGCGACCAGGCCTACAGCCGCTACCTGCCGCAGTTGCAAAAGGAATACGCCTACTGGATGGACGGCGCGCAAACCCTCAAAGCCGGCCAGGCCATTCGCCATGTGGTGAAGTTGCCCGACGGTAGCCTGTTCAACCGCTATTGGGACGCCAGCGCCACGCCCCGGCAGGAATCCTGGCTGCAAGACGTGAACACTGCTGAACAGGTGCCCACCCGACCGAAAGAAGAGGTGTGGCGCGACCTGCGCGCGGGTGCCGAAAGCGGCTGGGACTTCAGTTCACGCTGGCTGGGTGACAGCAAGAGCCTGACCAGTATCCGCACCACCTCGATTGTGCCGGTGGACCTCAACAGCCTGATGTACCACTTGGAAAAAACCATCGCCAAGGCCTGCCAGGCCGCGGCCGACAGCGCCTGTACCCAGACCTTCGACCAGCGTGCCCAGCAGCGTCAGGTGGCCATCGAGGCCCACCTGTGGAACAGCGCTGGTGGCTATTACGTGGACTACGATTGGCGTCAGGCCCGGCAGCGCCCGGCGCTGACCGCTGCCACGGTGTTCCCGCTGTACGCGGGCGTGGCGTCCCCGGACCACGCCAAGGCAACGGCCGACGCTGTGCGCAACGGCCTGCTGCGTCCCGGCGGCCTGGCCACCACCCAGGTCAGCAATGGCCAGCAGTGGGATGAGCCCAACGGTTGGGCGCCGTTGCAGTGGGTGGCTGTGCAAGGCCTGAGCCGTTACCAGGAAACCGGGCTGGCGGCGCAGATCGGCACGCGCTTCCTGCACCAGGTGCAGAACCTCTACAGCGTGCAGGACAAGCTGGTGGAGAAATACGACCTGTCCGGCCTGGGCCAGGGCGGGGGTGGTGGAGAGTATGAGTTGCAGGATGGCTTCGGCTGGACCAATGGCGTGACGCTGAAGCTGTTGCAGAAGTACTCGACACCCTACACTGCCGGTAAATAGACTGCATGGTCCAAACGGTACACCCCGCGTAGCAGCGGACCTGGCCGCGTCAGGCCCCACCTGCGGTATACCTGACACCGCGCGGCGTTCATGACGCGGCCAGGTCCGCTGCTACGAGTCCCGTGCAGTAAAATTTTCAATCGGGGGCATAGGGCCTTTCAATTTACGATTTCGGGTTAACCCTCTCTAGGCTTGAAAAGGCAAGCACATCATAAGATCCATGAGGGATTAACTTTGAAAATCAATACCTTATCTGGCCATGCGCTCAGCCTGGCTGCCTGCGGCCTGCTGGCCTGCAGCTCGGCATTCGCCGCTACCCTGACCCGCGACAACGGCGCCCCGGTGGGCGACAATCAGAACTCCCAGACGGCCGGTGCCAACGGCCCGGCCCTGTTGCAAGACGTGCAACTGCTGCAGAAACTCCAGCGCTTTGACCGTGAACGCATCCCCGAACGCGTGGTGCATGCCCGTGGCACCGGGGTGCATGGTGAGTTCGTGGCCACCAGCAACATCAGCGACCTGAGCAAGGCCACCGTGTTCCGCCAAGGCGAGCACACCCCGGTGTTCGTGCGTTTCTCCTCGGTGGTGCATGGCAACCATTCGCCGGAAACCTTGCGTGACCCGCGTGGTTTCGCCACCAAGTTCTATACCGCCGATGGCAACTGGGACCTGGTGGGCAACAATTTCCCGACGTTCTTCATCCGCGATGCCATCAAGTTCCCGGACATGGTTCACGCGTTCAAGCCGGACCCGCGTACCAACCTGGACGACGATTCGCGCCGCTTCGACTTCTTCTCCCATGTTCCAGAAGCCACCCGCACGCTGACCCTGCTGTACTCCAACGAAGGCACCCCCGCCAGCTATCGCTTCATGGATGGCAATGGTGTGCACGCCTACAAACTGGTAAACGCCAAAGGCGAAGTGCACTACGTCAAGTTCCACTGGAAGAGCCTGCAAGGCATCAAGAACCTCGACCCGGTCCAGGTTGCCCAGGTGCAGTCCAAGGACTACGCGCACCTGACCCATGACCTGGTCGGTGCGATCAACAAGGGCGACTTCCCGAAATGGGACCTGTACATCCAGGTGCTCAAGCCTGAAGACCTGGCCAGGTTCGACTTCGACCCGCTGGACGCTACCAAGATCTGGCCGAATGTGCCGGAACAGAAAATCGGCCAGATGACGCTGAACAAGAACGTCGACAACTACTTCCAGGAGACCGAGCAGGTGGCCATGGCGCCCGCCAACGTGGTGCCCGGCATCGAGCCGTCGGAAGACCGCCTGTTGCAAGGCCGGGTGTTCTCCTACGCTGACACGCAGATGTACCGCCTGGGCGCCAACGGCCTGAGCCTGCCGATCAACCGGCCGCGGGTGGCGGTGAACAACGGCAACCAGGACGGTGCGCTCAACACTGGCCATACCACCACGGGCGTGAACTACGAGCCCAGCCGCCTGAACCCGCGCCCGGCCGACCCGGACGCTCGCTACAGCCAACTGGCCCTGAGCGGCACCACCCAGCAGGCGAAGATCCAGCGCGAGCAGAACTTCAAGCAGACCGGCGAGTTGTACCGCTCCTACAGCCCGAAAGAGCAGCAGGACCTGATCCAGAGTTTCGGCGAGTCGCTGGCTGACACCGACACCGAGAGCAAGCAGATCATGCTGTCGTACCTGTACAAGGCGGATCCGGCCTACGGTACCGGGGTGACCAAGGTGGCCAAGGGCGACCTGGCGAAAGTCAAGGCATTGGCTGCGCAGTTGCAGGACTGATCCACGCTGCTCCTGGTAGAACCGGGCGAAGCTCGGGAAGCGGCCTGTGCGTTGGCTGTCAAACACCGCGTTGTCCGCTTCCCGAGCTTCGCCCGGTCCTACCGAAACGGTGCTTCCGGGAGGCTTTCAAGGGTGAGAATTTTTCTTCTGGGCCTGCTTCTGGCCCTGTACACCGGCGCCGTAAGCGCCGACCCGCGCACGCAGTTGCGCGAACTGTTTTTCGACGCCGCCCGCGAAGGCGACCAGCCGCGGCTGGCGACGTTCATCGAGGCCCATTACGACCTGAACATCCAGGACGAAAAGGGTTACACCGGCCTGATTCTGGCCGCCTACCATGGTCAGCAGGCAGCGGTGGAGCAACTGTTGCAGGCAGGGGCCAACCCCTGCGTGCAGGACAATCACGGCAACACGGCGCTGATGGGGGCTATTTTCAAAGGCGAGTTGAGCATCGCCCACCGCCTGGTCAACGCCGACTGCAACGCCGACCAGCGCAACCATGCCGGGCAGACCGCGGCGATGTACGCCGCGCTGTTCCACCGCCAGGACATCCTGCAAGCGCTGAAGGCCAAGGGCGCCGACCTGGATGCCAAGGACGACCTGGGCAATGACGTTCAAGGGCTGGCTCAAGGGCAGTTCCAGGCGCCCCCTGCGCGATGACTAGGAAAAAAAGGGCTGTGCGGTGTACCTGGCGGACCGCGTTGTACCCTTCGCCAGCAAGCTGTGCTCCTACAGGTTTTGCGGGGTCTGCGTGGTACTTGCACGGCCTGGTGGGAGCGTAGCTTGCTAGCGAAAAGGGCCGTGCGGTGTACCTGGCGGACCGCGTTGTGCCCTTCGCCAGCGAGCTGTGCTCCTACAGGTTTGCGGGGTCTGCGTGGTATTGGCGCGTCCCGGTGGGAGCGTAGCTTGCTAGCGAAAAGGGCCGTGCGGTGTAGCTGACGGACCGCGTTGTGCCCTTCGCCAGCGAGCTGTGCTCCTACAGGTTCGCGGGGTCTGCGTGGTACTTGCACGGCCTGGTGGGAGCGTAGCTTGCTAGCGAAAAGGGCCGTGCGGTGTAGCTGACGGACCGCGTTGTGCCCTTCGCCAGCAAGCTGTGCTCCTACAGGTTTGCGGGGTCCGCGTGGTACTTGCACGTGCTGGTGGGAGCGTAGCTTGCTAGCGAAAAGGGCCGTGCGGTGTAGCTGACGGACCGCGTTGTGCCCTTCGCCAGCAAGCTGTGCTCCTACAGGTTTGCGGGGTCTGGGTGGTACTTGCACGGCCTGGTGGGAGCGTAGCTTGCTAGCGAAAAGGGCCGTGCGGTGTATCTGATGGACCGCGTTGTACCCTTCGCCAGCAAGCTGTGCTCCTACAGGTTTTGCGGGGTCCGCGTGGAAC
This sequence comes from Pseudomonas sp. RIT-To-2, assembly GCF_029623465.1. Lineage (NCBI taxonomy): Bacteria > Pseudomonadati > Pseudomonadota > Gammaproteobacteria > Pseudomonadales > Pseudomonadaceae > Pseudomonas > Pseudomonas sp. RIT-To-2. The sequence continues at coordinate 210,001 of NZ_JAPYKM010000004.1, forward strand.
TTGCACGTCCCGGTGGGAGCGTAGCTTGCTAGCGAAAAGGGCCGTGCGGTGTAGCTGGCGGACCGCGTTGTGCCCTTCGCCAGCAAGCTGTGCTCCTACAGGTTCGCGGGGTCTGCGTGGTATTTGCACGTCCTGGTGGGAGCGTAGCTTGCTAGCGAAAAAGGGCCGTGCGGTGTACCTGGCGGACCGCGTTGTGCTCTTCGCCAGCGAGCTGTGCTCCTACAGGCTGCGTCAGCCCGGCAACTGCAAGCGCGCGCTGAGGCCGCCGCCTTCGCGGTTGCTCAGCGTGAGCTGGCCACCAATGGCCAGGGTCAGTTGCTGGGCGATCGCCAACCCCAGCCCGGTGCCCCCGGTCGAACGGTTGCGCGAGTTCTCCAGCCGGTAGAACGGCTTGAACACGGCCTGCAGCTCTTCCTCGGCAATGCCAGGGCCTTGGTCCAGCACTTCGATGGTGATGCTGCCATCGCTGGCGCGGGTGCTGCCCAGGCTGACGTCGCCGGCGAATTTCAGTGCGTTGTCCACCAAATTGGACAGAATGCGCCGCAAGGCCTGGGGCCGGGTGTCGACCTGCGCCTGGCTGTTGCTGGCCAGGGCCACGGGCTGGTTGACGTCCTGATAATCGAATACCAGGCTCTGCAGGAACGCGTCCAGGTCGATACGGCAACTGGCTTCGGTGGCGCCGTGCAGGGTGCGGGCATAGGCGATGCCTTCGCGCACCAGGTGCTCCATTTCGCTCAGGTCATGCCACAGCTTGTCCTTCTCCACGCCATCGTCCATGAATTCGGCGCGCAGTTTCATGCGCGTCAGCGGCGTCTGCAGGTCATGGCTGATGGCGCCCAGCAGTTGCATGCGCTCCTTCAGGTAGGTGGCGATGCGATCCTGCATGGCATTGAACGCCGAGGCCGCGTGGGTCACTTCGCTGGGGCCGCTGAGGTCCAGACGCTGGCCGGCGCTGTTGGGGTCCAGGGCCTCGGCGGCGCTGGCCAGGCGGGTCAGGGGGCGGGTGGCCATGCGTACCGCGGCCCACGTGCAACCCCAGACCACCGTCAGCTGAATCAGCAGCATCACCGGCAACCATTGGGGAATGGGCATGGAGGAGGGGTGCACGTCGATGGTCACCGGGGTGCCATCGTTCAGGCGCAGGTGTGCCTGGAAGCGGTCGCGCGGGTCGACGGAGTGGGTGAAGTTCAGGCCATGACTGTTGTTCAGCCCCGTGAGAATAGCCTGGCCGGCATGGGGCAACTCGGCGATGGGCAACGGTTGGCCCGGCGCGCCGTCGCCCAGCTCGAACTTGTATACCTGGCGCTCCAGGCGCGGGATCCAGGCATCACGCTGGTCGGCGGGCAAGTGGTCGAGAATCGCCACGCCGGTGGCCACGTCGCGCTCCATGGTCTTGTGCATCATCGACTCGGAACTGAGGTAGCGCTCCCAATATTGCGCGCCGAACGACAACCCATAAGCCAGTACCAGGCCGGCGAGAAAGATCAGCGACAAGCGTGAGGCCAGGGTGCGTGGCCACGGGAACCAGGGCTTCATGCTGGCGCCCCGAGCACCTGTACCGGCATGGAGAACACGTAGCCTTCGCTGCGCACTGTCTTGATATAGGCCGGCTCGCGGGCGTCATCCAGCAAGCGCTGGCGCAGGCGGCTGACCAGCAGGTCGATGGAGCGGTCGAACAGGTCGGCATCACGCCCCTGGGTCAGGTTCAGCAACTGGTCACGGTTGAGCACCCGCTGGGGGTGGTCGAGAAATACCCGTAGCAGCCGGTACTCGGCGCCGCTCAGCGCCACCAGGGTGTCATGGGCGTCCAACAGGTGGCGGGCGCTGGTGTCCAGCCGCCATTGGCCGAAAGCGAGCAACCGGCCACTGTCGGTGACCTGCAGGTTGGGCGGCAGCATGCGTGTACGGCGTAGCACGGCGTTGATGCGCGCCAGCAGCTCGCGGGCGGCGAAGGGCTTGGTCAGGTAGTCGTCGGCGCCCATTTCCAGGCCGACGATACGGTCGGTCTCGTCGTTGCGGGCCGTCAGCATCAGTACCGGAATGGCCTTGTGCTTGCCGGCGCGCAATTCCCGGCACAGCAGCAAGCCGTCGTCACCGGGCATCATGATGTCCAGCACGATCAGGTCCACCGGGGTGTCTTCCAGTGCCGCGCGCATCTGCCGCCCGTCACCGGCCACCGTGGTGCGCAAGCCATTCTTTTTCAGGTAGTTGCCCACCAACTCGCGAATCTCGCGGTCGTCGTCGACGATCAGGATATGGTCCACGTGCTCCATGACAGCTCCTCTCTGGCGGTTGCGCGCATTCTACCCAGCAGGCGTGGGTTTGCCCGTCTCGCTTTGTATTCCAGTGTATCTGCGGCGCCACAGATACACAGTGGTGCAAAACCGCCGTTTTCAGGCCTCGGGGTGACACATTGGAGATACCCGCCCGGCATTCAATAGCGTCACGGCCACGCAGTTGCAGCGGCCACTTCGATGATTGAATTGCTTGAGGGCACCACCATGAACATCAAAACCATCAGCGCCATCGCCGTCTTCGCCCTGGCCAGCACCGGGGCCGTGCTCGCCCAGGCCGATACTATCCATGACAGCTACCACTATGGCCAGCACCTGGATATCCAGAAAGTACTGGCCGACAACGCCGACGCCTCCCAGACCTGCAAAGTGGTGGGCGCGCACATGACGTACCTCGATTCGCAACACCAGGAACACGTGCTTGATTACCGCCGGATGGCCGAAGTCTGCAACCTGGGTGAATGAACCCCAGCTGAACGACCCGGCGAACGGGCGTAAAGACTCGGTAAAAGCGGTTGCCAGGCCTGCGTCCTTGGGGGGATTCTTGCGTTATCACCCAGCCTGGCAGGGATTGACCATGAACCATTCGACTATAGGCCTGATCGCGCTGGTCGTGATTGCGATACTGGGCCCGGCTACTGTGCTCTATGACCTGTTGCGCGACGGCGAAGACAAGCGACGCGCGCACGTAGACAAGGAGGAGGGCGGTTCCCTATAGTTGCAAGCCTACTTGTTAGGTTGCTATCTATATGTCCGCTCCGCTGTCTGCCGTCAAACCGCGTGCCCCCCTTTGGCTGTTGGTGCTGATCACCATCAGCGGCACGCTGGCCATGCACATGTTCGTTCCGGCGCTGCCGGCCGCCGCCCAGGCGCTGGGGGTAGACAGCGCCGCCATGCAGCGCACCATCAGTGTGTACATCCTGGGCCTGGCGTTCGGGCAGCTGGCCTATGGGCCGCTGTCCGATGGCCTGGGCCGCCGGCCTTTGCTGCTGGTGGGCCTGGCGTTGTACACGGTGGCGGGGTTCTGCGCCGCGTTTGCCGGTGATGTCCATACCCTGGTGCTGGCGCGGCTGGTGCAGGCATTGGGTGGTTGCGCAGGCCTGGCGCTGGGCCGGGCCATTGCCCGCGATGGCGCCGGCCTGGAAGACGCCGTGCGCGACCTGGCGCTGCTCAACCTGATGATGATGGTCGGCCCTGGCTTCGCGCCCCTGATCGGCTCGCTGATCAGTGAGCACCTGGGCTGGCGGGCGATCTTCTGGGTACTGGCCAGCCTGGGCACGGTGACCTTGCTGTGCACCTGGCGGTTGTTGCCGGAAACGTCCACGCCCAGCGGCCAGGTCAGCCTGCGGGCGCTGGCGCGTGACTACGGCCAGTTGCTGCGGTCTCCGGTGTTCCTGGGGTTCGCCGTGGGCGGTGGCTGCATGACCACCGCCATCTATGCCTTCATTGCCGCCGCGCCGTTTATCATCGGTACCGAACTGCACCGGCCCTTGAGTGAGGTCGGGTTGTACCTGGGCATGCTGATCGTCGGCATGTCGGTGGGCAATGCGCTGACGCGTCGGTTGATTCGCACGGTATCGGCAGACCGCCTGCTGCTGCTGGGGGCCTGGCTGAGCATCGCCAGCGCCCTGGGCTTGCTGGCGGTGGTAGCGTCGGGCTTGGGCTCGGTGGCCTGGATCGTCGGCCTGGTCAGCCTGTTCGCGGTGGGCGCGGGGCTGGCCAGCCCGGCGGCCTTGAGCCGCGCGTTGAGCGTGGATGCGCACCTGGTGGGGTCGGCGGCGGGTTTGTACGGGTTCGGCCAGATGGCGGTGGGCGCGCTCTGCACCTACGCCGTGGGCTTTGGTCAGGACCCCGCCTTCGCGGCGGCGTCGGTGCTCAGCGTGGCGTCGCTGCTGGGGCTGACCGGCTTCTGCCTGGGCATGGCGGCCCGTCGTGCCGACAGCGGACAACTTCAGCCCAGCCGCTGAGGGGGCCGAGTGGACGCTGGCGTGCACCCGGCTAATTAAACCGTTAGCGGAAAAAGACTATTGCGTTAGTTGCAATCAAAGATAGATAAACAGCAAAACAAAGACCGCCACTACTGCCCACTTCTCCGCGTAATAACGCATACGGTTGCGTTTTTTCAATGCCTTGCCGCGTTCACGAATGGTGTAGATACGGCTGAACAGCCGGTTGATGCCGCCGGTCTTGTCACCTTCATTGTTGGGCGCGGCGGCAGCCGCCATGACCTTGTAGCTGAACCAGCGGTTGAAGGCGGTGGCCCAGCGGTATTTCAGCGGTCGCTCGATGTCGCAGAACAGGATGATGCGGTTCTGCTCGGTGGTGTTTTCGGCGTAGTGGATATAGGTCTCGTCGAACATCACCGGTTCGCCATCGCGCCAGTGGTAGTTCTCACCGTCCACATTGATGTAGCAGCCAGGATCGTTGGGGGTTTCCAAGCCCAGGTGGTAGCGGTACGAGCCGGCGTAAGGGTCGCGATGGCGCACCAGGCGCGAGCCTGGGGGCAGGGCGGCGAACATCGCGGCCTTGACCGAGCCGATGCCGGCCAGCAGCTCCGTGGTGCGCGGGCACAGGGCACTGGCCGACGGGTGGCTATCGCCATACCACTTGAGGTAGAACCGCTTCCAACCGGTCTTGAAGAACGAGTTGAAGCCGACATCGTCGTGGCCGGCCGACCTCTTGATCTCGCCCATTTCCATCAAGCGCACGCCTTCTTCACGAATCTCTTGCCAGTGCGCTTGCAGTGGCGCCAGGTCGGGAAACTCGCGCACGTCCAGGTAAGGACGTGCCGGCAGGCGGGAGAACAGATACAGGAACGCGTTCACCGGCGCCAGGAAACTGGAATGGTCACTCAGTTGGCGGGTGAATCTGTGGCGCACACGTCCGCGAAAATGAACGAAGGCAATGGAACACATGAACAGGGCAAGGATTATATATTTCATGACGGATCGTTTAGAGAGGACCGAATACCAGAAGCCTGGCCACAATACAGAAGGAAAAGCCGAAATCAGGGCGAAGAAAGCGTCGCCCAGTATAACCGATCAATATGTCGGGGGAAGTAGTGGGCGAAAGTCGCACCGCTGAATTCATCCGCTGTTGACCTCGATCATGGGTGACGTGGATCAGGAAGCGCCGGCTGAAGATGAAGAAAAGATCAGGTATTCCTTCAGGGTCCAATTGTTTCTGTTTTGCGCGTTGTGCGAGCGACCACAGCGGGTGGTACGCCGCCCGCCTGAAGCCGCTGCCGATATTCTTGTCGAAGCAGGGGGGCAGGATCAGTATCATGGCTGCTGCCTGCCCTGTACCCGTCCTGGAGCCCCGATGCCTACCGAGTCCCCCACGCCCAGCAACGGCGCGCCGATGATCCCCGAACAGCGACGCGAACTGATGCTGCGCCAGTTGCGCAAGCACCAGGTGCTCAGCGTGCATCAGTTGATGGAAATGTTCGACTGCTCGCACATGACTGTGCGCCGCGACATCGCCCTGCTCGAACAGGAAGGCCGTGCCTATTCGGTCACGGGCGGGGTGCGCATCGCCAGCCAGGTGCACAGTGAACCCAGCCACGAGTCGAAGGCCGTGCTGGAACTGCCACAGAAGCAGGGCATGGCTCGCCTGGCCGCAGGCCTGTTGAAAGCCGACATGACCCTGTACCTTGACGCTGGCACCAGTACCCTGGAAATCGTCCCGCATATCATCGCCCTGTCAGGCATGACCGTGGTCACCAACGACTTCGGCATCGTTCACGCCTTGGAAGCCGCCGCTCACATCGACGTGATTCACACCGGGGGGCTGCTGGACCACCCCAACCGCTCCTGCGTCGGCGGCCTGGCCGCCGCTACCCTGCGCCAATTGGCCACCGATATCGCCTTCATCTCGACCAGTGCCTGGGACCTGCAACGTGGCCTGACCACGCCGTCGGCCTTGAAGGTGGAAGTGAAACAGGCGGCCATGCAGTCGGCCTCGCAATCCGTGCTGGTCGCCAGCAGCTCCAAGTACGGCAGCTTCGGCATGTACAAGATCGCCGGGCTAGAGCAGTTCGACACCATCATCAGTGACAGCACCCTGACGCCGGGTGCGGTGGAGAGCGTGCGCAAGCTTGGGGTGGATCTGCTCCTGGCTTGACCGAGGGGGCTTGTCCGAAATTTAACCTTTTTTAACATCGGATGCGCTTTTTTGCGTAGGTCGACCCGTTCCTGTTGCAAATATGGTGTTAAAAAATGTTAAATACTGAAAACGCTTAACAAGATTCGATCATGAGCGCATGATCGGGACAGCGCATTCACCCCAGGAGTACTGCCATGAATAACAACAACGTCGGTGTCATTGGCCTGGGCGCCATGGGGCTGGGCATTGCCCGGTCGCTGCTGCGCGCCGGCTTCAAGGTCCATGCCTGTGACGTGCGAGCCGCCGTCACTGAACAGTTCGCCAGCGAAGGCGGCGTTGCCTGCGCCAGCCCCGCGGCCATGGCTGCGGCCTGTGATGTGATCATCACCGTGGTGGTGAACGCCGAGCAGACCGAAACCGTGCTGTTTGGCGACAACGGTGCCGTTGCCGCGTTGCGGCCCAGCAGCCTGGTGATCGGCTGCGCCACCGTGGCCCCGACCTTCGCCGTGGAGTTGGGCAAGCGCCTGGCCGCCCAGCACCTGCTGTACCTCGACGCGCCGATCTCCGGTGGCGCGGCCAAGGCCGCCGCTGGCGAAATGACCATGATGACCTCTGGCCCCGCCGAGTCCTACGCCAAGGCTGAAACCGTGCTGGCCGGCATGGCGGGCAAGGTCTACCGCCTGGGCGACGTTCACGGCCTGGGTTCCAAGGTCAAGATCATCAATCAGCTGCTGGCCGGTGTGCACATCGCTGCCAGCGCCGAAGCCATGGCCCTGGGCCTGCGCGAAGGTGTGGATGCCGACGCCCTGTACGAGGTCATTACCCACAGCGCCGGCAACTCCTGGATGTTCGAAAACCGCGTGCCACACATCCTCAAGGCTGACTACACGCCGCTGTCGGCGGTGGACATCTTCGTCAAGGACCTGGGCCTGGTACTGGATACCGCCCGCGCCAGCAAATTCCCGCTGCCGCTCTCGGCCACCGCCCACCAGATGTTCATGCAGGCTTCCAGCGCCGGTTTTGGCCGCGAAGACGACTCGGCCGTGATCAAGATCTTCCCGGGCATCGAGTTGCCCACGGCCAAGGCCGAGCAGGAGTAAGCCGACCATGAGCCCTACGCCGAACCGCCCGTTGCTGGGCTGCATCGCTGACGACTTCACCGGTGCCACCGACCTTGCCAACATGCTGGTGCGCGGTGGCATGCGCACGGTGCAGAGCATCGGTATTCCCGAGGAAAGCCTGGCCGCTGGCCTGGACGCCGATGCCATCGTCATTGCCCTCAAGTCCCGTACCGTGCCGGTCGCCGACGCGGTAGAAGAATCCCTGGCGGCCCTGGAATGGCTGCGTGCCCGGGGCTGCGAGCAGATCTTCTTCAAGTACTGCTCCACCTTCGACTCCACTGCGGCCGGTAACATCGGCCAGGTCAGTGAAGCCTTGCTGGCCCGCCTGGGCAGCGATTTCACCCTGGCCTGCCCGGCGTTCCCGGAAAACGGCCGGACGATTTTCCGTGGCCATCTGTTCGTCCAGGACCAGTTGCTGAACGAGTCGGGCATGCAGCACCACCCGCTGACCCCTATGGGCGACGCCAACCTGGTGCGCGTGCTGCAAGAACAGACAACCCTCAAGGTCGGGCTGCTGCGCTATGACACCGTGGCCCAGGGCGCTGAACCGGTGCGCCAGCGCATCGCGCAGCTGCGTGCCGAGGGCATCGGCATGGCCATTGCCGACGCCGTCTCGGACGCCGATCTATACACCCTGGGCGCGGCCTGCGCCGACCTGCCACTGCTGACCGGCGGATCGGGCCTGGCCCTGGGCTTGCCGGAGAACTTCCGGCGCGCCGGCAAACTGCGCGACAGCGACGCCGCGCAGCTGCCCGCCGTCAGCGGCGGGGACGTGGTGCTGGCCGGCAGTGCCTCGGTGGCCACCAACGGCCAGGTCGCCGCCTGGCTGGAAGCGGGCCGCCCGGCCCTGCGAATCGACCCGCTGGCCCTGGCCGCTGGCAAACCGGTGGTGGAGCAGGCCCTGGCTTTTGCCCGTGATGCCGGGCAGACCGTGCTGGTCTACGCCACCAGTTCGCCAGACGAAGTCAAGGCGGTGCAGGCCCAGTTGGGCGTCGAGCGCGCCGGTAGCCTGGTGGAGAAGGCGTTGGGTGATATCGCCAAAGGTTTGCTGCAAGCGGGCGTACGCCGCTTCGTGGTGGCCGGTGGGGAAACCTCGGGGGCCGTGGTTCAGGCCCTGGGCGTGCGACTGCTGCAGATTGGCGCGCAGATCGACCCCGGCGTGCCCGCCACGGTCAGCAGCCAGGGCGAGCCCCTGGCCCTCGCGCTCAAGTCCGGTAACTTCGGCGGTCGCGATTTCTTTACCAAGGCCCTCAAGCAACTGGCGGGGGGCGCGGCATGAGCCAGGAAAGCGCACTGCGCGAGGAAATCTGCGACATCGGCCGGCTGCTGTTCGGCCGTGGCTACACCGTGGGCAGCGCGGGCAACATCAGCGCCCGCCTGGACGACGGCTGGCTGATCACCCCCACCGATGCCTGCCTGGGCCGCCTGGACCCGGCGCGCATCGCCAAGGTCAACCTGGCCGGTGACTGGGTGTCCGGTGACAAACCGTCCAAGACCCTGGCCCTGCACCGCCAGGTCTACGACCGCAACCCCGGCGTGGGCGGCGTGGTACACACCCACTCCACGCATCTGGTCGCCCTGACGCTGGCCGGCGTGTGGCGCCCGGACAGCATCCTGCCACCCATCACCCCTTACCAGGTGATGAAGGTGGGGCCCATCCCGCTGATCGCCTATGAACGTCCCGGCTCGCCCTTGGTGGCCGACCAGGTGGCCTTGCTGGCCAACAGCGTGCGCGGCGTGATGCTCGAGCGCCTGGGCCCGGTGATCTGGGAAGCCTCGGTGGCCAAGGCCGCCTACGCCCTGGAGGAGCTGGAAGAGACGGCCCGCCTGTGGCTGATGACCGAACCCAAACCCGACGCACTGGACGCAGCGGCCCTTGAAGCCTTGCGCGTGACATTCGGCGCGCGCTGGTAGCGCGCCGCCTCACCGCTAGCCCTAACAATAACAACAGGAAACCAGAAAATGACTGATTCCTTCTGCCGTTCGTACGGGAGTGCCCGGCCATGAGCCCTCTGTTGCTGATGACCATTGCCGGCGCCGGCATTGCCGTGCTGTTGCTGCTGGTGCTCAAGTTCAAGTTTCAGCCGTTCGTGGCGCTGATGCTGGTGAGCATCGTCGTCGCCCTGGTCGCCGGGGTGAAAGCCCAGGACCTAGTCGCCACCATCGAAGGCGGCATGGGCAAGACCTTGGGCCATATCGCTATCATCATCGCCCTGGGTGCCATGATCGGCCGTATCATCGAGCTGTCCGGGGGCGCCGAGGCCTTGGCCAGGACGCTGATCGCCCGCTTCGGGAACCGGCGCACGCCCCTGGCCCTGACGGTGGCGGGCTTCATGGTCGGTATCCCGGTGTTCTTCGAAGTGGGAGTAATCATCCTCATGCCGCTGGCCTATGGCGTGGCACGTGCGGCCCGCAAGCCGCTGCTGATTTTCGCCTTGCCCATGTGCGCGGCGCTGCTCTCGGTGCACGCGTTTCTGCCGCCGCACCCCGGTGCCGTGGCCGCCGCCGCGCAACTGGGTGCTGACCTGGGGCGTGTGCTGATGTTCGGCCTGCCGATCGTCGGTGTGCTGTGCGTGCTGGGTTATTTCCTCGCCGGGCGCATGACCCGCCGGGTGTACCCGATGACCGATGACATCCGCGCCGAAGTGTATGGCCCGCACGTCAGCAACGCTGACCTGGTGGCCTGGGCCAAGGGCGACTACACCCACACCAGCGAGGCGGCCCACGCCAAGACGCTGGGCCTGGAGGAGAGCGCCAGCAGCCTGGCCGCGCGCCTGCCGGCTGCACCGGCCCCGGGCTTCGGGCTGATCATCGCTCTGATCCTGCTGCCGATTCTGCTGATCCTGCTGGGTACCCTGGCCACGACGCTGCTGCCGCTGGAGTCCGGTTTGCGCAGCGTCATGACCGTGCTCGGCGCGCCGCTGGTGGCGCTGTTGCTGGACACCCTGCTGTGCGCCTGGTTGCTGGGCTCACGCCGTGGCTGGAGCCGCGGTCAGGTGTCCGATGTGATCGGTTCGGCCTTGCCGGGCGTGGCCATGGTGATTTTGATCGCAGGTGCCGGTGGCGTATTCGGCAAAGTACTGGTGGACACCGGCATTGGTGCGGTAGTGTCCGAAGCGCTGCGCAATACCGGCTTGCCGGTGTTGGCCCTGGGCTTCATCCTGACGCTGCTGTTGCGGGCCGTGCAAGGCTCCACCACGGTGGCCCTGGTGACCACCGCCGGCATTCTGAGCCCGTTGATCGCCACCCTGAACCTCAGCGCCAACCACCTGGCCTTGCTATGCCTGGCCATGGGCGGTGGCGGCCTGGCCATGTCGCACATCAACGACGCCGGCTACTGGATGTTCACCAAGCTGGCCGGGCTGAACGTGGGCGATGGCCTGCGCACCTGGACCGTGCTGGTGACGGTGCTGGGCACCCTGGGCTTTTTCATGACGCTGCTGCTGTGGCCGTTTGTCTGACCTGTCGAATACCGGAGTTAACATGCCTCGTTTTGCCGCCAACCTCAGCATGCTGTACCCGCAACATGACTTCCTCGACCGCTTCGCCGCTGCCAGCGCCGATGGGTTCGAGGCGGTGGAATACCTGTTTCCCTATGACTACAGCGCTGCTGACCTGAAGCAGCGTCTGGATGACAACGGCCTGGTCCAGGCGCTGTTCAATGCGCCGCCCGGTGAGTGGGCCAAGGGTGAGCGCGGCACCGCCAGCCTGCCTGGCCGCGAGGCCGAGTTCCGCGCCGGTTTCGAGCGCGCGCTGGACTATGCCGCGGTGCTGGGCAACACGCGCGTGCACGTCATGGCTGGCTTGCTGCCCTCGGAAGCCGACCGCACTCGTCACCACGGGGTGTACCTGGAAAACCTGGCGTTCGCCACCGCCCAGGCGGCCAAGGCCGGGGTCACGGTGCTGCTGGAACCGATCAATACCCGTGACATGCCCGGCTTTTTCCTCAACCGCCAGGACCAGGCGCAGGCCATCTGCCGCGAAGTGGGCGCGGCGAACCTCAAGGTGCAGTTCGATTTCTACCATTGCCAGATCGTGGAAGGCGACCTGGCCGTCAAGCTGCGCCGTGACATGGCTGGCATCGGCCATATCCAGATCGCCGGGGTGCCGGACCGCAACGAGCCGGACGTGGGCGAGGTGAACTTCCCCTACCTGCTTCAATTGATCGACGAACTGGGCTATGACGGCTGGGTAGGGTGCGAATACCGGCCCAAGGGCGACACCAGCGAAGGCCTGGAGTGGCTGCGTCGCTGGCGTGCGCTATAGCGGTCTAGCCGCCCGGGTCTGCTACGAGGTAACTCAGTAGGACCAGGCGCCAGCTCGGGAAGCGGACGCCGCGGTGGGCAGGGTTGTACGCGGTGCTGCCTTCCCGAGCTTCGCCCGGTCCTACAGTGGACCATGTTCGGGCACGTTCCGCGGCCCCCTGTAGGACCGGGCGCCAGCTCGGGAAGCGGTCGCCGCGGTGGGCAGGGTTGTACGCGGTGCTGCGTTCCCGAGCTTCGCCCGGTCCTACAGTGGACCGTGTTCGTGCAGGTTCCGCGGCCCCCTGTAGGACCGGGCGCCAGCTCGGGAAGCGGTCGCCGCGGTGGGCAGGGTTGTACGCGGTGCTGCGTTCCCGAGCTTCGCCCGGTCCTACAATGGATCGTGTTCGGGCAGGTTCCACGAACCCCTGTGGGACCGGGCGCCAGCTCGGGAAGCGGTCGCCGCGGTGGGCAGGGTTGTACGCGGTGTTGCCTTCCCGAGCTTCGCCCGGTCCTACAATGGATCGTGTTCGGGCAGGTTCCACGAATCCCTGTAGAACCGGGCGCCAGCTCGGGAAGAGGACGCCGCGGTGGGCAGGGTTGTACGCGGTGCTGCCTTCCCGAGCTTCGCCCGGTCCTACAGTGGACCATGTTCGGGCACGTTCCGCGGCCCCCTGTAGGACCGGGCGCCAGCTCGGGAAGCGGTCGCCGCGGTGGGCAGGGTTGTACGCGGTGCTGCGTTCCCGAGCTTCGCCCGGTCCTACAGTGGACCGTGTTCGTGCAGGTTCCGCGGCCCCCTGTAGGACCGGGCGCCAGCTCGGGAAGCGGTCGCCGCGGTGGGCAGGGTTGTACGCGGTGCTGCCTTCCCGAGCTTCGCCCGGTCCTACAATGGATCGTGTTCGGGCAGGTTCCACGAACCCCTGTGGGACCGGGCGCCAGCTCGGGAAGCGGTCGCCGCGGTGGGCAGGGTTGTACGCGGTGTTGCCTTCCCGAGCTTCGCCCGGTCCTACAATGGATCGTGTTCGGGCAGGTTCCACGAATCCCTGTAGAACCGGGCGCCAGCTCGGGAAGAGGATGCCGCGGTGGGCAGGGTTGTACGCGGTGCTGCCTTCCCGAGCTTCGCCCGGTCCTACAGTGGACTATGTTCGGGCACGTTCCGCGGCCCCCTGTAGGACCGGGCGCCAGCTCGGGAAAAGGACGCCGCGGTGGGCAGGGTTGTACGCGGTGCTGCCTTCCCGAGCTTCGCCCGGTCCTACAGTGGACCATGTTCGGGCAGGTTCCGCGGCCCCCTGTGGGACCGGGCGCCAGCTCGGGAAGCGGACGCCGCGGTGGGCAGGGTTGTACGCGGTGCTGCCTTCCCGAGCTTCGCCCGGTCCCACAGTGGACCGTGTTCGGGCAGGTTCCGCCAACTCCTGTGGGACCGGGCGCCAGCTCGGGAAGCAGGCAACGCAGTTGATCTGGCAGACCCCTTCCAGAGCTTCTGTCGTTAGCGGCTGTGAGGCGTCGTTTGCACGGCGTATGTGCCGCGGCCAGGCCCCCTGCTGGCGGAGCGATACCGGGTCATGTCGCCGTCTGGTTGTGTAGCTCGGTGCTGGCCTGCAGCCACGCAAACCCGCCATCACGGACGACCAGCACGCGGTCCTGGGGAATCTCGATCAACGGAATCCGCGCTGCGTCCACGCCGCCTCGCAGCGCCAGCACGCTGCGCAGGATACCCGCATGGGCGACGATCACCGTGTCACCGGTCAGGCCTTGCAGCACGGCCTCGACCCGGTCGAACACCATGGGGTAATTTTCCCCGCCCGGCGCGGGGTAGTTCAATGGGTCGGCCCAGCGTTCCTCATAGTGGTGGGGCGCCTGTTCGCGAATCTGCTCCCAGCTCAAGCCTTCCCACTCGCCGAAATGAATCTCCACCAGACGTTCGTCCTGGCGGTAGTCGGCCGCCGTCAGCCCGGCGCCGCGGCGCACGATTTCCATGGTCTCGCGTGTGCGCGCCAAGGGGCTGGCGACAAAGTCCCAGGTCGTCAGATCCAGGGGCAAGGCCTTCAGGCACAGACCGGACCGGGCCGCCTGGCCGCGGCCCGTGTCGTTCAGGGGGATGTCGCGGCGGCCTTGCAAAAGGCGTTGGGCGTTCCAGGCGGTTTCGCCATGGCGGATCAGCAACAGGGTAGGGGCAGGGCGGGACAAGAAAACCTCCACTGAATATCGGGCCGAATGAAGTCGCCCGTATCCTAACGCGGGTGAACCGCCGGCAGGCCACTTTCTGCTACGGTGAGGTCTTTTTGCCCGTGAGGCCGCGTCGAAATGGGGGGTATGCCACGCCTCAATCACGCTCGCGCATGAAGAACCCGGCCACGTACTTGCGGAAAGTGTCCAGGCTCTTGAAGTCGGCCAGGCGCTTGAAGGTATCGCTGCTGGGTTCCGGCCCCAGGGGCTGGTTCATCAGCGACACCGACAGCACCCGGTCCAGGTCGGAGCTGAGTACCAGTTCGTCCATCACGTCGCCGCCGATCACCGGCCGGCGCATGATCACCTTCACGCCCTTGCCTGCCATCCAGTCGATCAGCGAGACGAGCATCTTCAACGGCTCGCGCTCTTCCTCGCGCAGCACCGGGAACAGGTGCGCACGCGACAGCACCGGCACCGTGGCCACATGGATCATTTCGTAATACTGGCTGCCGGCCGTGGTCGGCGAATACAGCGCCAGGGCCAGCAGCGGCCCGTTGGTGCGCTCGCCGCCCCATAGCCAGTGGTAACCCTGAAAGTCGAAGCCGTTGTCGCTGCGGCCATTGAACACCTTGCGCGTGCGCACTTCGTTGACGCAATCGAGCAACAGGCCGTAGCGGCGCTGGTTGCCGAACACCGTGGACTCCTTGAGGCGTGCCTTGAGCATCATCATGTGCTTCATGTCGATGCGCGTTTCCAGGTAGTTGCTGGCCGGAACGCGCTCTACCAGCGGGTAGCGACTGGCGACGCCGCGCAATTCGGCGAACTGCTGGGTCAGGTCCTTTTTCAGGTGGCTGGCATACACGTTCAGCCCCGACGCCTCGATGAAGGTCACCAGCAGCGACAGCAGGCGATGCTGTTCCTTGCGGGTACCCACGCCGCTGCCACTCCCGGTGCCCTCAACGGTGCCCGCGGGGCGAAACTCACCGATCAGCTTGAGCGGCACGTCCGGCGCCAGCCAGGCGGCCGGTGGCTCGTCACGCTCACCGGCGCTGCCTGGCTCGCGTTCGTCCTTGATGAACGGGCAGTCTGGCGCATGTTCGGCAGTGCCCGGGTTGTTCTTCAGGAACAGTGTGCCAGTGCTGCTGTTGAGGGTCACGTTCATGACCGGCAGGGCCGTGGCCTGGCAGTCGCACGCCAGCCACTGGCCGGCGCCGCGCACCTTCATCAGCCACTGGTTGGCCTGCAACAGCCGGTGGCCGTCGAGCTGGTTCAGGACAAAGCCTTCGACCAGCACCTGCTCGGCCGCGGTAAGGGTGCGCACCAGGGCGCCGTTCTTTTCGATGATTCGCATAACGGGTCAGGCAAGTCCCTGGCCAAAATGGCCGCTGCACGTTGATGGATTGCTCGGGGGCAGGTCGTCTCTGCGCAGTGTACCTGAGCGCTACACCGGCGTTCAGTCTGCTTGAGCCGAGCATGCCGTCGGCCACTAGATACGGTGTGATGGATTAAATTGCGGAAAATGCATATTAACTTATGCCTAAAATGAATTTCACGGTTCTAAAGGGGGCTGTTAGCTTATGTGCAAAGGTTGTTAGCAACCTTACGCATATAACCGAATTCTAGGAGATTGCCGCCGTGCGTACCTTTCTGCAACTGGCCGCCGCCGTGCTGGCCGCCTCCGTCAGCCTCGGCGCCTCGGCACTGACCCTGACCGTGGGCGACCAGAGCTACAACACTCGTGCGGTGATGGACGCCGCCGGGGTGCTGGACAACCTGCCGTACACCCTGGAGTGGAAGCAGTTCACCGCGGGCTCGCCAGTGGCCGAAGCACTGAACGCCGGCAGCCTCGACCTGGGCTTGCTGGGCGATGCGCCGCCGCTGTTTCTCGGCGCCCTGGGCGCACCGATCAAGGTCATCGCGGTGACCCAGCAAAACCTCGACGGCGTCGCCATCGTGGTAGGCAAGCATTCGCCCATCAAGCGCATTGCCGACATCCGTGGCAAGCGTGTGGCGATCTGGAAAGGCTCCTGGAGCCAGCAACTGTTGTTCACTGCCCTGGACAAGGCCGGCGTACCCCGTGACTCGGTGGATGTGCGCTACCTCAGCGCCCTGGACGCCTCCCACGCCCTGGACGGCGGTTCGGTGGACGTGATCGCCACCTGGGAACCCTACGTTACCCAGCAGGAGCGCCAGGGCGGCCGCGTGATCGCCTCGGCCAAGGGGCTGATTCCGGCGCAGAGTTTCGTGGTCGCCAACAACCGCTCGCTGGACGACAAGCGCGCCGCCATCAGCGACTTTCTGCAGCGCCTGAAAAAGGCCCGAGAATGGACCGTCACCGACCCGGCTCACAACGATGCCTACGCCGACGCCTGGGCCGCACGTACCCGCGCCGACCGCGAAATCGCCCGCGCCTGGTTCGGCCGGGCCAAGACCGATGTCGGCCCGGTCACGCCGCAGAGCATCGCCGATGCGCAGACAACCATCGATTTCTTCAGCGGCCTGGGGCTGATCAAGTCCTACCCGGCTGCCAGCCTGTTCGACACTTCCTTCAACGCTGCCCTGCAGCAGCCCGCCACGGCCCAGGCCGCGCCATAACCGACAAGGACCGTTGCCATGAGCACACGTCAACTGAAACTGGGCGCCCTGACCATGGGCGTCGGTGGCCCCGGCCGCCACAACCTGTGGCTGGACCCCGAATTGCCCAGCGACGCCAGCGTCAATATCGACTGGTACATCGACATCGCCCGACAGGCCGAAGCGGCGCTGTTCGACCTGGTGTTCATCGTCGACAGCCAGTTCATCACCCCCGGCTCGCCACCCCATTACCTCAACCGCCTGGAGCCGTTGACGCTGCTGTCGGCGCTGGCCGTGACCACCCGGCACATCGGCCTGGTGGGCACCCTGACCACGTCCTACAACGAACCCTTCAACGTGGCCCGGCGCCTGGCCTCGCTGGACCTGATCAGCAAAGGCCGCGCTGGCTGGAACGTGGTCACCAGCGGTGATGCCGGCACCGCAGGCAACTACGGTCGCGATGAGCACTATGACTACGACACCCGCTACGGCCGTGCCAAGGAACATGTGCAGGTGGTGCAGGGCCTGTGGCAGTCCTGGGAAGACGATGCGTTTGTCCGCGACCGCGCCACCGGGCGCTATTTCGACCCGGCCAAACTGCATGCGCTGAACCACAAGGGCGAGCACTTCTCGGTGGTGGGCCCGCTGAACCTGCAGCGCTCCCCCCAGGGCCAGCCAGTGATCTTCCAGGCCGGCGATTCGGAGCAGGGCAGGGAGCTGGGCGCGGCCATCGCCGACGTGATTTTCACCCACGCCCCAAGCCTGGAGCAGGGCCAGCAGTTCTACCGCGAAATCAAGGAGCGCGCCGTGCGCCAGGGCCGCGACCCCGAGCAGGTGCTGGTGCTGCCGGGCGCCGAGGTATTTGTCGGCGACACGGACGAGCACGCTCGCGAACTGGAGCGTCAGTACCATCAGGCCGACCACAGCTTTGAACAGGCCCTGGTAGAGTTCGGCCGCTCCTTTGGCTGGCATGATTTCCGCCAGTACGACCTCGACGCGCCGTTTCCGGCCCAGGCACTGGAATGGGCGCGCAGCAGTTTCTTTACCGCCGCCAAGCGCATCACCGACCGCGCGGTGAGTGAAAACCTGACCCTGCGCCAGGCGGTGGAAGCATCACGGCAACTGCGCCCGGGTGCTTTCGTCGGTACGGCCGAGACCGTGGCGGCGAAAATGGCCGAATGGTTCGACGCGCGTGCGGTGGATGGTTTCAATATCTACATCGGCCACCCGGGGCAGTTCCGCCGCTTCACCGAAGAGGTCGTGCCGTTGCTGCAGGAAAAGGGCGTGTACCGGCGCGAGTACCCCGGCACCACCCTGCGCGAGAACCTGGGCTTGGATATCCCGCGCAACGTGCGCTGACGCCTCACACGGTGGGACCGAGCTTCGCCCGGTCTCACAGGTTGGCGGCGGGGCGTTGCACGCCGCATATCGCGTCAACACTGTCGTCAATGGGCAAAACCCTTGGGCGTGTACGGGCTATCATCAATCCGCCAAGTGCCACCAGAGCACCCGCCAGGAGGAACGCCCCATGACCCGCCCCGCAACCTGCAGCGATACCGAGTGGCAAGCCCGCTGCGACCTCGCTGCGCTGTACCGCATGATCGCCCACTTTCGCATGACCGACCTGATCGACACGCACCTGACGTTGCGCGTCCCGGGTCCTGAACATCACTTTCTGATCAACCGTTACGGCGTGCTGTTCGACCACATGCGCGCCAGCGACCTGGTACTGATCGACCAGCACGGCAAGGCGGTGGACCCCGCGTGTGCGCACATCCCGGTGAACGCCGCAGGCTTCGTGATTCACTCCGCCATCCACATGGCCCGCCCGGACCTGGCCTGTGTGATCCACACCCACACGGCGGCGGGTATCGCGGTGTCTGCCCAGGAACAGGGGCTGCTGCCCATCAGCCAGCATGCGCTGAAGTTCTACGGCAAGCTGGCTTACCACACCTACGAAGGCATCGCCTTGTCGCTGGACGAACGCCAGCGGCTGATCGCCGACCTGGGCCCGCACCGGGCGATGATCCTGCGCAACCATGGCCTGCTGGTGGGCGGGGGCAATGTGGCCGAGGCGTTCCACGAAATCCATTTCCTTGAGCGTGCCTGCCAGGCCCAGATCCAGGCGCTGGCCGGGGGCGGCAAGCTGATCTATCCGTCGGCGGACGTGTGCGCCCACACGGCCAGGCAGTTCGAAAGCGACGGCGTCGAGCAGATCATCGACCTGGCCTGGGCCGCCGCCTTGACGCTGATCGAGGGCCAGCGCGAGGCCTGGTGTTCCTGAAGGTTTTGGCAACACAATCCCAGGCAGGGCGGGGTGGTGGAATCAGGTAGGGTGCCCATTCGTCTGGGTTTACCGTGCAGGATGGTGTTCGATGAAACGCTTTACCCCCATCGCCGGGCTACTGGCCTGCCTTTCATGGCCCGCCGCGGCCGCCGACCTGATCGGGTTCTGGGACAGCCCCCGCCACGGCGGCAACAGTTTCAACCGCCTGCCGCCCTCGGCTGAGTATTACCAGGCCTTGAGCGACTACGGTGCCAGTTGGGTGCGCCTGTCGTGGGACAAGTGGCGGCCGGCCCGTCGCGACTTTCTGCTCGGTGACGCCGACCAGTACACCGGCCTTGCCCAGGACGATCTGCGCACGCTGATCAGCAACCTGGACCGCGCCCATGCCGCGGGCTTGAAAGTGGTGATCACGCCGTTGTCCCTGCCGGGCATGCGCTGGTCGCAGAACAACCAGGGCCGTTTCGACGACCGCCTGTGGCAGGACAAGCGTTGGTGGGCGCAATCGGCCGCCTATTGGCGCGACCTGGCCGCGGCCCTCAAGGACCATCCGGCGGTGGCCGCCTACAACCTGATCAATGAACCGGCGCCGGAAAAACACGGCGGCCTGGCCGAGCACGCCGATGCCCAGGCCATGCACGCCTGGTACGCCACCCACCGGGGCACGGCCCGCGACTTGCCGGCGTTGTATACGCAACTGGTGGCCGCGGTGCGTGAGGTGGACCCACGCACGCCCATCATGCTCGACGCCGGTTGGTACGCTGCTGCGGACGCCTTTACCTACTGGCCCCACGCCCTGGCCGACCAGCGCCTGCTGTACAGCGTGCACATGTACGAGCCCTACGCCGCCACCAGTGCCCCGAACCTTTCGCGCGCCACGCCGCTGGGCTATCCAGGCGCCGTGCCCTTCGGCGGCCAGGCGCAGCACTGGGGCGCCGCTCGGGTGGCGGACTACCTGCGGCTGCCGCTGGCCTGGGCCGAACGGGTCGGCGTGCCTCGCCAGCGCCTGGTGGTGGGGGAGTTCGGTTGCATGCGCCGCTTGCCGGGTTGCCGGCAATACCTGGACGACGTGCTGGCCGCCCTGGGCCGCCAAGGCTTGCACTGGGCTTTCTACAGTTTCCGTGAGGATAACTGGGATGGCATGGACTATGAGTTGGGCACCGCCAAGGTGCCATGGCGCTACTGGCAGGCCATCGAGCGCGGGGAACCCGATCCGTTGCCCCGCCAGGCTACCCCGCTGTTCGAGCCCATCCGGCATCGACTGGCCCCCGCGGGCCCCGAGTAGAAGTCAGCTGGCCGGCCCGGCTCGTGCGTCAGATCGCTTGCCGCAAGCCCGCCGGGGCCGTATCTTTGTCGCCTGATCAACGAATTGAATCCTTGCGATCATCTGTAGAGGGCATCATGAGCGGCGCTGGCATAAACTGGGACAACCTGGGTTTCGACTACATCAAGACAGATCTGCGCTTTCTGTCGGTATGGCGCGATGGCGCCTGGCAGGAAGGCACGCTGACTGAAGACAACGTCCTGCACATTGCCGAAGGCTCGACGGCGATTCACTACGGCCAGCAGTGCTTCGAAGGCTTGAAGGCCTACCGTTGCAAGGACGGCTCGATCAACCTGTTCCGTCCCGACCAGAACGCCGCGCGCATGCAGCGAAGCTGCTCGCGCCTGCTGATGCCGCATGTGCCTACCGAGATGTTCATCGAGGCCTGCAAGCAGGTGGTGCGTGCCAACGAGAAGTTCATCCCGCCTTACGGCACCGGTGGCGCGCTGTACCTGCGCCCGTTCGTGATCGGCGTGGGTGACAACATTGGCGTGCGTACCGCCCCCGAGTTCATCTTCTCGGTGTTCGCAGTCCCGGTCGGCGCCTACTTCAAGGGTGGCCTGAAGCCGCACAACTTCTCCATTTCCACCTATGACCGCGCGGCCCCGCAAGGTACCGGCGCGGCCAAGGTCGGTGGCAACTATGCCGCCAGCCTGCTGCCAGGCGCCGATGCCAAGCAGCACAACTTCGCCGACTGCATTTACCTGGACCCGCTCACCCACTCCAAGATCGAAGAGGTGGGCTCGGCCAACTTCTTCGCCATCACCGAGAACAACGAGTTCGTCACGCCAAAATCGCCGTCGGTTCTACCGGGTATCACCCGTCTGTCGCTGATGGAACTGGCTGAAAGCCGCCTGGGCCTGAAAGTGGTCGAGGGCGACGTGTTCGTCGACCAGCTGGACCAGTTCAAGGAAGCGGGCGCGTGCGGCACTGCTGCCGTGATCTCGCCGATCGGCGGTATCCAGTACAACGACAACCTGCACGTGTTCCACAGCCTGGAAAGCGTTGGCCCGGTGACCGTCAAGCTCTACAACGAGCTGACCGGTATTCAGTTCGGCGACGTCGAAGCCCCCGCAGGCTGGATCGTCAAGGCCTGAAGCCTGTAGCAGTGGCCGCAAGGCCGCGTCCCGGGCTGGCGCTGGGTGGCAGGTTCACCCAGTGTGCCCGGAACGCGGCCTGAAGCCTGCTACAGCTTGTAGCTGACCGACACCGTGAAATTGCGCGGGTCGCCGTACAGCGCCTGGTTGTAGAAGCCGATCATGCTGTAGTACTTCTTGTCGAACAGGTTATCCAGGTTAAAGCCCAGCTCCACCTGCTTTGTCAGGTCGTAGCGGGCCATGAGCGAGGTCAGCGCGTAGGCGCCTTGCTCTACCTCGACCGTACTCTGCCCCCTGGTAGCGTTCTGATAGAAACTGCTCTGCCAACGGGTACCGCCCCCCACCGTCAAACGGTTCAGTGCCCCGGGTAGCCGGTAGGTGGTGAACAGCTTTGCCGTGGTGCGTGGCAAGGCACTGCTCAACCGTGAGCCGTCGCCCTGGCTGGCGGTGTAGTGGGAGTAGCCGAACATCAGGTTCCAATCCTGGGCCAATTCACCCTGCAGATCGAAATCGAAGCCCTGGGACTTGGTGCCGCTTGCGGCATAGTAGGCTTGCGCGCCGGTGACCGGTACGTAGTGGCCGGTATCGCTCTGCGCCACATTGTCCAGGCGCACATCGAATACTGACAGCGATGCATTGACCCGCCCGTCCAGGTAACTGGCCTTTAGCCCTACTTCTCGGTTCTTGCCCGTGGTGGGCTCCAGGATCTTGCCGCTGCTGTCGCTGTAGCTTTGCGGTTTGAAAATCTCGGTGTAGCTGGCGTAAGCCGAATAGGTATCGTCGAGGGCGTAGATCACCCCGGCGTATGGCGTGAAGCGCCCGCGGGTCTTGTAGGCGAACGGGGTGCCGGCGCTGTCCTGGCTGATTTCGTATTCACTCACCCGGCCTCCGATGATGACCTTCAGCGGGTCGGTCACGGACAGGCGCACCGCCCCATAGGCGCCGCGTTGCTTGATCAGGGAATCGGTGGCGCTCCAGGTGGCGGCACCGAAGTCCGGCATGGGGAATTCGCCGTTGGGCTCCAGCACGCCGCCTGGGTACACGAAGCCGGTGCCCAGGGCGTGCTCCTTGCGGCGTGAATCCATGTAGCCGATCACCGCCTCGTGCTCACGGCCCAGCAGGCTGAAGGGACCGCTGGCCATCAGGTCGACGCTGTTCTGACGGTCGGTGTCCTTCTCGGCCAGGGCCAGCGGGTACAAGCCGGCACTGGTGTAGCCGAGCGTGGAGAGCAACCGCTCATCGCTGGTGGTCTGGCTATGCTCCAGGGCCAGGCGCACCTTCCAGTCATTGTCGAAACGGTGTTCGAGGTTGGCGAAGGCGGTCTGCAGGCGCGTGTCCCAGCGGCTCCAGTCTGCCGCCAGCGAGGCCGAGCGCGAGTAGTGGGTCTTGGAGCCGTCGCTATTGAACAGTGGCATGCCGCCCCAGGTGACGCCCGTAGGGGTATTGTCCTGGTCTTCGTAGCCGACGCTGAGCGTGGTCTCGTCAGTGAGGTCGGCGTCGACCACACCGTAGTACGCCTGCTTTTTCCCCTGGTAGCGGTCCAGGTACGAGTGGCCGATCTGCTCCACGGCCACGAAGCGCCCGCGCACCCGGCCGTCTGGGGTCAAGGGCGTGGACAGGTCCACGGTACTGCGGTAGTTGTCCCACGAACCGCCACTGACACTGGCCTTGAGCGAGAAGTCCGGGGTGGGGTGCTTGCGCACCAGGTTGATCGAGGCCGACGGGTTGCCGGCTCCGGTCAGCAGCCCGGTGGCGCCGCGCACCACTTCGACGCGGTCGTACAGGGCCGTGTCCAGGAAGCTGGTGCCGGGTTCGAAGGTGGTGGGGATGCCGTCGAACTGAAAACTGTTGATCTGAAAGCCGCGGGCGTAGAAATAGGCTCGGCCGGTGTCGAAGGTCTGCGTCGACAGCCCCGTGGTGCGTGCGACCACCTGGTCCACCGAATTGAGCTGCTGGTCGTCCATTTCCTGGCGGGTGATCACGGTCACGCTCTGTGGCGTCTCCTTGAGCGACAGCGGCAGGCGCGTGGCAGCGGCGGTCTGACCCGTGGTGTAGGCGTGGGTGCCTTCGGTGGTCGTCGTCCCCGCAACGCTCTGGGCGTCAATGGTGGTGCTGGGCAGGTCCAGGGCGGTAGCGGTAGTGGTCGAACTGGCCAGTTCCTCGGCTGCTCGGGTGGGCAGGGGGGCCGCGAGGGCCACGAACAGGGCAATGGACAATGGGGTGAGCCCATGGGGGCAGGGCGCGGACAAGCGCATCTTCAGTTCCTTCAGCGACGGTGGGAGAACACAGGAGAGGGTCAGGGTGCCCGTCGGCCGGGCGCCGTTTCACGAAGCCGTTCCGCGGAGGATGGTGGCGTGATGATGTTGCGACGCATTCTCATTGTGATCGTCCTGCAGGTAAATGCCGCCCCGCGCACTTATGAAGTGCATCGCCTGCACTTCCGCTGCGCTGCGCTGCGCGGCTACCCTGCCCGTGACACAAGACAAGGAGTACTCACATGTCACTCGACGCTACCCGCTTCGCCGTTCATGACGTCAGCCGCTTTCCGCTGGTTTATTTCCGTGAACAGGCGGTGACGCCTGGTTACGCCAGCCAGTGGGAAACGGAAACCACCGCGCTGGTGGAGAATGGCCGGCCCTTCGTGCTGATCTACGACCAGTTGCGCCAGGAAGAAACGGCCGAAGACCGCCGTCAGCGCGGTGTCTGGCTCAAGCACAACAAGATTCCGCTGGCCACGGTGTGCAAGGCGATGATCAGCATCGAACCTGACGAGCAGCAGCGCGCCGAGGCTCGGGCGCGCGGGGAAATGGCGGTCAAGGCCTTCGGCATCGCGCACCTGGCCGTGGCTTCGGAACAGGAAGCCGTGCGCCAGGCCCTGCCCCTGGTATGCCTGACCTGAACCTGCCCTGGCTAGCTGCAGGCGCTGGTTTGCCAGCGCCTGCAGGGGTCAGGCGCGGCCGCTGACGAAGTGGCCCGGGTCGTTGTAGCCCGGTGTCGACGGGTGCCCCGGTGCCACCAGGCTGTCGATGAAGGCCTCGTCTTCAGCCGTGATATTCACCTGCAGCGCACCGCCGTAAGTGTCCCACTGCGCCTCGGTACGTGGCCCGACGATGGCCGAGCTGACGCGGGGGTTGTTGAGCACCCAGGCGATGGCGAACTCGACGATGCCCACGCCCTTGTCCTCCGTGTACGCCTGGATCTGCCGGGCGATGTGCAGGGATTCGTCGCGCCATTCGGTTTCCAGAATGCGCTTGTCCTGGCGCCCGGCGCGGCTGCCGGCGTCGGGGGCGGCGCCTGGGGTGTACTTGCCACTGAGCACGCCGCGGGCCAGGGGGCTGAACGGCACCACGCCCAGGCCGTGGTAGGCCGCGGCGGTCAGTTGCTCGGTCTCGACTTGGCGGTTGACGATGTTGTACAGCGGCTGGCTGGCCACCGGCTTGTCCACGCCCAGGCGCTGGGCCACGTTGACGATTTCGGCCAGGCGCCAGCCGCGGAAGTTGGACACGCCCCAGTGGCGGATCTTGCCCTGGCGCAGCAGGTCGCCGATGGCGCTGACGGTCACCTCCAACGGCGTATTGAGGTCATCGCGGTGCAGGTAGTACAGGTCGATGTAGTCAGTGCCCAGGCGGGTCAGGCTGGCTTCCACACCGTTGAAGATATGCTTGCGGCTCAGGCCGCTGCGGTTGGGCACGCCGTCGGCGGGACCGAAGCCGACCTTGGTGGCGACAATCCACTCATGGCGGTGGCGGGCCACGGCTTCGCCGACGATTTCCTCGCTGCGCCCGCCGTTGTAGACGTCGGCAGTGTCGATGAAATTGATCCCCTGGTCCCAGGCCTTGTCGATGATGCGCAGGGCATCCTCGGTGGTCGTCTGCTCGCCGAACATCATGCTGCCCAGGGTCAGGGCGGAAACCTTCAGGCCACTGTGGCCCAATGCGCGGTAAATCATCGGTGACATCCCTTTGCGGTGGAAAACCTCAAAGGTACGCCGGGTGGCCCCGGCCCCGCCACTGTTGATTTGGGCTGCCGGCCTCGGAAGCTCGCTGGGTGCCGGCGAGTTTCCGAGGCGCCGAACGCCCTTGGGTCAGGCGCGCTTGCCAGCGACCTTCCAGGCCACCGCGCTACCGACCACGATCAACCCTGCCAGCGCATACAGCGCCGCGTCGGTGGAGCCGGTCTGGTCCTTGATGAAGCCGACGATGTAGGGGCTCAGGAAGCCGGCCATCTGCCCCACCGAGTTGATGATCGCCAGACCGCCCGCGGCAACGCCTGCGCTCAGGCGCGCGGTGGGCAGTGGCCAGAACATCGGCAGGCCGGTGAGGGCGCCCATGGTGGCGATGCTCAAGCCGACGATGGCAATGGCCGGGGTGGCGGCGAAGTTCACCGCGATCACCAGACCTGCGGCGCCCATCAGCATCGGCACCACCAGGTGCCAGCGGCGCTCGTTGCGCAGGTCCGCCGACCGGCCCACCAGCAGCATGAAGATGCCCGCCAGCAGGTACGGAATGGCGCTCAGCCAGCCAATCACCAGGGCGTCGCTGAACCCCAGGTTCTTGATGATCGACGGCAACCAGAAATTGATGGCGTACACGCCGCTCTGGATGCAGAAGTAGATCAGCCCCAGCACCCAGATCAGCGGCGTGGCGAACACCGCGCCCAGGGTTTCACGCGGTTGCACCGGCTTGCTGCGTGCGTCGTCGGCCAGGTCTGTTTCCACCACCTGGCGCTGTTCGGCGCTCAGCCAGGTGGCCTTGGCGAAACTGTCGCTGAGCAGGAAATAGGCCAGGGCCCCCAGCACCATGGTCGGGATGCCCTGGATCAGGAACATCCACTGCCAGGCGGCCAGGCCGTGCTGGCCTACGGCGAAGTGGTTCAGGATCCAGCCGGAAAACGGGCTGCCCAGCAGGCCCGACACCGGAATGGCAGACATGAACAGGGCCATGATGCGGCCACGTCTGGCATCGGGGAACCACTGCGAAAGGTACAGCACGATGCCCGGGAAGAAGCCCGCTTCGGCGGCGCCGGTGAGCAGGCGCAGCGCGTAGAATTCCATGGGCGTGGTGACGAACAGCAGGCAGGTGGACAGGCCACCCCAGGCCAGCATCATCACCGCGATCCAGCGCCGCGGGCCGAAACGGGTCAGCGCCAGGTTGCTGGGCAGGCCGCACAGCACGTAGCCGATGAAGAAGATCCCCGCCCCAAGGCCATAGGTGGTTTCGCTGAACTTCAGGGCGTCGAGCATCTGCAACTTGGCGAAACCGACGTTCACGCGGTCCAGGTAGTTGAACAGGTAGCAGACGAAGATGAAGGGGATCAGGCGCAGGGTGATGCGCCGGTACACAGCGTCCCTGACGCTGGAAGTGCCATGGTCAAGGGCGGTTGGGGTAGACATGCAATTTCTCTCTGTTTTTATGTTATTCGCGGCTATCGTGAGCCACCCTTGAGTGTCTGTGACGAAGCAGGCACTGTCTTTGTGTGTTTGCACAGGCATCGAGCGCCCCGACTGTGCAATTCTACAGACGCGTTTATCAGGATTTCTCCAGACCATGTTTGAACTTGATCACGACCTTGCGCAAGACATTGTCGACCGCGCGATGGCCATTCTGCCCTGCAACGTCAACGTCATGGACAGCCAGGGGCTGATTCTGGGCAGCGGCGAGCCGGAACGCATCAACACTCGCCACGAAGGCGCCCAACTGGTATTGGCCAACGGCCGGGTGGTGGAGCTCGACGCCCAGGCCGCACAGTGCCTGAAGGGCGTGCAGCCGGGGGTAAACCTGCCGCTGCTGCTGGACGGCCGCCTGATCGGCGTGCTGGGCCTGACCGGTGACCCGGCGCAGTTGCGCACGTTTGGCGAACTGGTGCGCATGACCGCCGAGATGCTGGTGGGCCAACGCCGCCTGCAAGTGGAACAGCACTGGCGGCGCCAGCGTTGTGACGACCTGCTGGCGTTGCTGCTGGAAGGCGACGATTCGCCCCGGCTGCTCGACGAGGCCCGGCAGATGGGCCTCAAACCGCAGTTGCCGCGCACCCCCTGGCTGTTCGAACTGCAGCCAGGGCAGGGGTGCGAGGCCATGGCTGCCTGGCTGACGGGCCGCTATCCGGACAGTTGGTGCCTGAGCCCGGCCGCCGGTTCACTGCTGTGGTGCCGGCCCGCCAGCGTGGTAGTGGATGAACAACGCTTGCTGGACAAGCTCGGCGCCCAGGGCTGGGCAGTCGACCGCGTGGCGCTGGGGCAGCCCGCCGACGACCTGGCCACCGTGCGCCGCGGCTATCGCGGCGTGCGCGACCTGCTGGCCTACGGCCGCGACATTCTGCCCGGCCAGCGCTGCCTGTACCTGTCGCGCCTGCGCCTGCCCGCCATGCTCTGGCGTCACCGGGGTGATGACAGCCTTGAAGAATGGCTGGGGCCGCTGCACAGGGTCATGGCCAAGGACGGTGGCGGCCAGTTGCTGACCACCTTGCGCGCCTGGTGCGAACACGACGGCCAGAGCCAGGCCTGTGCCGATGCCCTGGGTATCCACCGCAACAGCCTGCGCTACCGCATGGAACGCATCGCCGAACTGAGCGGCATTGACCCCAACCGTCTGGAAGGCATGCTGACGCTGTACCTGGGGGTGCAGCTGTTGCCAGCCGATTTGTCGAAATGAACAACAAAGCGCCGTTGCCCTTGTGCAGGGGCCTGGCGCAGAGCGGCCGGGCAACTGGCAGCATGGCCGTACAAGAAACTGGAGTAACCGTCATGAAAATCGTCATCGCCCCCGACTCGTTCAAGGATAGCCTCAGCGCCGCCGGCGTCGCCGCCGCCATTGCCGAAGGCCTGGCCCAGGCACTGCCCCAGGCCCAGTTGCTGCAATGCCCCATGGCCGATGGAGGCGAGGGCACCATGGAGGCGATTCTGGCGGCCTGTGACGGCGAACTGCGCACCGAAACCGTCGAGGGGCCGCTGGGTTCGGCGGTGCAGGCACGCTGGGGCTGGCTGGCCGACAGCGCCACGGCCATCATCGAAATGGCTGAAGCCAGTGGCTTGCAGTTGGTGCCATTAGCCCGGCGGGACGCCTGCGCCAGCAGCACCTTCGGCACCGGTGAGCTGATTCGCGCCGCCCTCGACGCTGGCGCGCGGCGGGTTATCCTGGCCATTGGCGGCAGCGCCACCAACGACGCCGGCACCGGCATGCTCCGCGCCTTGGGCCTGGACCTGCGTGACGCAGGCGGCGCGGTCCTGGCCATGGGTGGCCTGGCCCTGGCACAGCTGCATCGGGTGGACCCCGAAGGCCTGGACCCGCGCCTGGCCGAGGTCACTTTCGAAGTGGCCGCCGACGTCGACAACCCGCTATGCGGCCCTCACGGCGCGTCCCATGTATTCGGCCCCCAGAAGGGCGCGAACCCCGAGCAGGTGTTGCACCTGGACGCTGCACTGGGGCGCTTCGCCGACCACGCTGCCAGCGTTTTGGGCCGCGACTTGCGCGATGACCCGGGCGCCGGTGCGGCAGGTGGCATGGGCTTCGCCGCCAAGGCCTTCTTGAATGCCACCTTCCGCCCCGGGGTGGAAGTGGTGGCCGAACTGGTGGGCTTGGCCAAGGCGGTGGAGGGCGCCGACCTGGTGATCACCGGCGAAGGGCGTTTCGATGCGCAGACCCTGCGTGGCAAGACGCCGTTCGGTGTGGCCCGCGTGGCCCAGGCCGCGCAGGTGCCGGTGGTGGTGATCGCCGGTACCCTGGGCGACGGCTATGAGCAGATGTACGACCACGGTGTCGACGCCGCCTTCGCCCTAGCCAGCGGCCCGATGACCCTGGAGCACGCTTGCCGGAACGCCGCGCCGCTACTGCGCGATCGGGCGCGTGACATTGCGCGGGTGTGGGGGCTGGGCCGGGGGTGACCCCAGGTAGCGGTGAGCGGTGAAATAAACGCCGCTACCTTGCTGATTCTGCACAACGACGATGCATTTCAGGTCATTCTGAACGGCAAAGCCACGCCCCAGGTACGTGTCTGGAATCAGCCAATAGCCGTCCTCGCCAAAGGTGTCGTCGGGTTGTCCGTTTGGCAGCAAGCGTGACATCAGGATTTGCGCATTAAGGTTGCCACCCGCAAACCGCGAGACATTGGACAGGCACCAGAGGTAGTTGTCGGTCGGTGTCGAGGCTATGGCACCGAATCCGGCCCCGAAGTCGCCTTCGTAATGACGGTAGGTGGTGGTGAACCCCGCATCGTCGACGCCGTTGGCGTCATAGCCCCTCACGAACTCGTCCCAGCGCTGTTTGCCACTGAGCAAGCGTCGGCCGATGACCCTGATCGTGTCGCCTGCCGTCACGAACAAACCCGTCAGCTCGGACTGTGTACCGTCCTCGATCAACAGGAAACCTCGGTCGCCGAAGGTGCTGTCGATGGCGCCGCCTGCCGTGAGCAGGGCCAACGCTCCCTGCTGGTTCACTTGCCCGGCAACGAGGATTGTGCCGTCCGAGCGTTTGTCAAAGGCGTTGATGCGCATGAAAACGTCAGGTGCGTAGGCGACCCGCGTATAGCCCGTCTGCTGGAATGCCAGATCCAGCTCACCTAGTGCGGTGACTTGAATCATGTAGTCGCGCTCGGCCGAACTCTGCATGTCCCGATGTCGGAACGCAAGCAGAATGGAGCGATGGGCAGCGGGTGTCGGCGGGGTCGGGGGCGGTGTTGCCGGGACGGCAGATGGGTTGAAATTCGGCAGTTGTGTGATGAGCAGTTGCCCACCGTTAAACCAGACATCAGGCGTTCCATCCGGCAAGTACCCGACCAATAACGGAATCATCTCAAAGGTTTTGCTATTCCCGTACAGCAGGCCGACGACGATATTGCCGCTCTCGAGCTGTTGCAGTGATTCGATCGCCACTGCCTCATCTGCAATGACGTAGCCATTGTGGTTGCCAAAGGATCGGTCCAACGTCCCGTCGGTAGTGAGCTTCATCAGCAGTGGCGTTATGAGTGATGGGTTGCCACTGGGTACTGGCAGAGCGGCACCTACCAGTACGCCTCCGTCTTGAAGTACCAGGCAAGGGCCTGCAGCAAGGAGTTGCATGCCGGCTGGCAGCAGGCGCTGCAAATCGACGATACCTCCTGCGAAAGAGGGGTCCAGGTCTGCGTTGCGGGGTGCATTGGAAAGGTTCATGGGGCGTGCCTCGTGAAGGTTCAGAGGCACCAGTATTTTCCTCGCGGGGAGTTCGCGAACCTGTCAATTCTGACAGTACAGGTGGTGGGCTCCCTTTGTATTAGACCTTGGTGCGATGCAATGTCGCACCGGTGTATGACATCGTATCTGTGTTGTTACGCCTTCAATCGACCTTTTGCGTCGCGTGTCTGTCAGACCTTGCGCTGACTTCATACCTATAAAAACCCCGGCCGTCGCAACGCTGAACCCGGTATAGACCGGACGGTCGTCGCGCGCCTTTCATCATCCTGGAGAAAACGCACTATGAGCACAGACCGTGCTTCCACGCCGCGTCGCCTGCTGCCGAGCCTGCTCGGCGTAGTGATGCTGCTGATGGGCCTGACCCTGTTGGCCGGCGGCGTCAAGCTGGCCACCTTGGGCGGCTCGCTGTATTACCTGTTGAGTGGCATCGGCATCGCCGTGACCGGCGTGTTGCTGCTGGCCGGGCGCCGCGCCGCCTTGGCGCTGTATGCGCTGGTGCTGTTCGCCAGCACCCTGTGGTCGCTATGGGAAGTGGGCCTGGACTGGTGGCAACTGGTGCCGCGCCTGGCCCTGTGGTTCGTGCTGGGCCTGGTGCTGTTGCTGCCCTGGTTCCGCAAGCCCCTGCTGGCAGGTGTGCCTTATGCCTTGGGCACCGGTAGCCTGAGCGTGGCCGTGGTTCTGGCCGGCGCCGCTGCCATTGCCAGCCAGTTCACCCACCCAGGTGAAATCAAGGGCCAATTGGACCGCGATACCGCTGGCACCACCAGCACGGCCCCGGCCATGCCTGACGGCGACTGGCAGGCCTATGGCCGTACCGCCTTCGGTGATCGCTACTCGCCGCTGGCTCAGATCACCCCGGCCAACGCCGACAAGCTGCAACCGGCCTGGACCTACCGCACCGGTGATATCCCCGGCCCGAACGACCCGGGCGAAACCACGGCGGAAAACACTCCGCTGAAGGTCAACGGCATGCTCTACGTGTGCACACCGCACAGCAAGGTCATCGCCCTGGACCCGGACACCGGCAAGGAGATCTGGCGCTACGACCCGCAGATCAGTACCCAGAACGCCGCCAACTTCAAAGGCTGGGCGCACATGACCTGCCGTGGCGTGTCGTACCATGATGACGCGGCCTACGCTGACACCGCGCAGAGCCCGGCCGCCGCGCCGAACGCCTGCCCGCGCCGGTTGTTCCTGCCCACCGCCGACACCCGCCTGATCGCCCTCGATGCCGACACCGGCAAGGTCTGCGAAGGCTTCGGCGACAAGGGCCAGATCGACCTGCGCGCTAACATCGGTACCTTCGCCGCCGGCGGTTACTACTCCACCTCGCCACCGGCCGTGACCAAGGACCTGGTGGTCATCGGCGGCCACGTCACCGACAACGTCTCCACCGACGAACCGTCGGGCGTGGTGCGTGCCTACGACGTGCACGACGGCCACCTGGTGTGGAACTGGGACAGCGGCAACCCCGACGACACCACCCCTATCGCCCCAGGCAAGCACTACACCCGCAACTCGCCGAACATGTGGTCGCTGATCAGTTTCGACGAGAAACTGGGCTTGATGTACCTGCCCATGGGCAACCAGATGCCCGACCAGTGGGGCGGCAACCGCACCGAGGCGTCGGAGAAATACAGCGCTGGCGTCACCGCCCTGGACATCGCCACCGGCCACGTGCGCTGGACCTACCAGTTCACCCACCATGACCTGTGGGACATGGACGTGGGCGGCCAGCCCAGCCTGATGGACATCAAGACCGCCGACGGCATCAAGCCGGCCGTGATCGCGTCCACCAAGCAGGGCAGCGTCTACGTGCTGGACCGCACCAACGGCCAGCCCATCGTGCCCATCGACGAAGTGCCCGTGCCGGGTGGCGCGGTCACTGGCGACCACACGGCGCCTACCCAGCCCAAGTCGCAGCTCAACTTCATGCCACCGGTAATGACCGAGCGTGACATGTGGGGCGTGACCCCGTTCGACCAGATGCTGTGCCGCATCGACTTCAAGCAACTGCGCTACGACGGCGCGTTCACGCCGCCGTCGCTGCAAGGCTCGCTGGTCTACCCGGGCAACTTCGGGGTGTTCGACTGGGGCGGCGTATCGGTTGACCCGGAGCGCCAGATCATGTTCGTGAACCCCAACTACATGGCGTTTGTCGACAAGCTGGTACCCGCCTCGGACGTGGAAGGCGGCCCTGCTCGCAAGAGCGAGACCGAAGGCGTCCAGGCCAACAAGGGCGCACCGTATGGTGTGATCATGAACGCCTTCCTGTCGCCCATGGGCCTGCCGTGCCAGGCGCCGGCCTGGGGCTATGTCGCCGCCGTGGACATGACCACCCACCAGGTGATCTGGAAGCACAAGAACGGCACGGTGCGTGACAACTCGCCGGTACCGCTGCCGCTGACCATGGGCGTGCCCGCGTTGGGCGGCACCTTCATGACCAAGGGCGGCGTGGCTTTCCTCAGCGCCACTCTGGACCAGTACCTGCGTGCCTATGACGTGCGCAACGGCAAACAGTTGTGGGAAGCCCGCCTGCCTGCCGGCGCGCAGACCACGCCGATGACCTACACCGGCAAGGACGGCCGCCAGTACGTGCTGGTGGTCGCCGGTGGTCATGGTTCGTTGGGCACCAAGCAGGGTGACTACGTGATGGCGTTCGCGCTGCCCAAGTGATGCGATGGCGCTGATGCTCAGCATCAGGCACACCGCGTTGTCCGCTTCCCGAGCTTGCGCGCGGTCCCACAAGGGTCCGCCGCATGGCCTTGGTTCACCCTGTGGGACCGGGCGAAGCTCGGGAAGGGGGCAACTCGTACTGGCTGACACACCAAGTCGCCTCGTTCGCCAGCAAGCGGTGCTGCTACCGGCTGAACAGGGTTTTCGGTATGAGTGCTGACGAATTCGGTCATGGTTGCGCGCGCGAGGGGTCCTTAACCTGTGGGTACTCAACTACCACAGGACAACGCCATGAGACTCACCCTGACTTTCGCCGCCCTGGCCCTCGGTTTCGCTGCCGCCAGTGCCCACGCCGACCCCGCCCAAACCTATACCTACGGCCAGAAACTCGACATCGCGCGGGTCATCGACGCCGGTGACATCCCCGACGTGTGCACCGTGGTCCCGGTGACCATGGTCTACGAAGACAGCCAGGGCCAGCGCCACTCGCTGGTGTACCGGGTCATGGGCAAAGGCTGCTCCAACTGAGCGGTTCCGCTATCCTAGGTCCAAGCCCCCTGGACCGAGCCCTTCATGAATTTGCGCCAGTTGTTGTACTTCAAGACCATCGTCGAGCGTAAATCCATCGCTGCCGCCTCCGAGGCACTGCACATCGCCCAGCCGCCACTGAGCCAGCACCTCAAGACCCTGGAAGCCGATTACGGCGTGCAGTTGTTCGAGCGCCAGGGCCGCGGCCTGCTGGTCACCGACGCCGGCCAGCACCTGTACCGGCGCGCCTGCGAACTGCTGAACCTGGCCGATGAAATCGACGCCGAGATGCGCGGCCTGGCCCAGGGTGTCAGTGGCAAGGTCAGCATCGGCACGGTCACTTCAGGGGTCAGCTGCGTGTCCCGCGTCATGGCCGACCTCAAGCAGCAATTGCCGCAAATCGTCTTCTCCATCTACCACGCCGAGCCCGCCGCCCTGGAGGACATGCTCCAGGCCCGCCAGCTGGATTTCGCCATCAGCCAATGGCCGGTGACCAACCCTCTGCTGCATACCGTTGCCCTGCAGCCCCTGGCGTTGATGGCCGTGGAGGCGCTGCCCGGGCGCCTGCCCGAGGGCAACGAGTGCACGCTGGCCGAACTGGCCCGGGTGCCCCTGATCGTGGTGCGTCGGCGCCAGGGCCATGGGTTTTACGAGCGCGTGCAACAAGCCTTCGCCGCAGCCGGGTTGCGGCCTGAAGTGGCGTTCGAGTGTTCGGACATTGCCGCCGCGCTGGCGCTGGCCTCGGCGGGGGCAGGGGTGGCGTTGCTACCGGTGTGGCCCGGCGAGCCGGTGCAGGCCGGACTGTGCCAGCGGCGCGTCAGTGACCTGCCCAGCGAAGAGCGCCTGGTGCTGGCCTGGCTCGCCGAGCGCGACCGCCTGCCGGCGGTGGCCCAGGCGGTGAAAGCCTTCGAACAGCTGATTGCCGAATGACCCAGGTGGTGGCGTGCAGTGAGGGTTTCACAGGGGGGTAGGTTCACCCGGCGCTTGCGGTCGCCGCCACGGGAAAACCACCCCGGCGGGCCGACCACACGACCCAGAACGTCGCCAGCAACAGCGCCAGGACCGCAGGCGCGAAAGTGGTGGTACCGAAGCGGTCCAGCAACACCCCGCCGACAATGCCGCCGCCCGCGATCGCCAGGTTCCACGCCGTGACCAGCATGGCCTGGGCCACATCCATGGCGTCGCCGGCCGCATTGGCCAGGGCGGTCTGGAACAGGGTGGCAGCGCCACCGAACGCCAGGCCCCAGCACACCACCGCGGCGTACACCGCCAGCGGCTGGCTGCCGGCGATGCCAATCAGCAGCGCCGCCAGGCCGAACAACAAGGTGCTGACCAGGGTCAGGCGGCGCAGGTGGCGGTCGATCAGCGCCCCAATCACCCAGATACTCAGCACCGACGTCACGCCGAACACCAGCAGCACCAGGTCAGTGCGCTCGGCCAGGTGCGCGGTGGCCAGGAACGGTGCGATGTAGGTGTACAGGATGTTGTGGGCCAGCACGAACGCCAGCACCACGAACAGCACCGGCCGTACGCCGGGCAGGCTGAACACTTGGCGGGTGGTCAGGCGTTTGCCTCCGGGTTGCCCGGCGAAATCCGGCAGCCCCACGCGTACCCATGCCATCAGGACCAGCGTCAGCACGCTGATCAGGCCAAAGCACAGGCGCCACCCCAGCACGTTGCCCAGCAGTGTGCCCGCCGGTACCCCCAGCGACAATGCCAGGGGGGTGCCGACCATGGCGACTGCAATGGCACGGCCTTTCTGTTCGTCGGGCACCATGCGTGCCGCATAGCCCGCGATCAGCGCCCACAGCAGGCCCGCCGAGACACCGGCTATCAGCCGCGCCACCAGCGTCAGGGTGTAGCTGGTGGAGCACGCGGTCACCGTATTGGCCACCGCAAAACCGGCGATCGCCGCCAGCAGCAGGGGCCGGCGTCGCACACCCTGGGTAGCGGTAGCCAGGGGAATGGCCGCCAGCATCGAGCCGAGCGCATAGGCAGTGATCATCTGCCCGATCCAGGTAGGCGCCACGTTCATGCCGGCGGCCATCTGCGGCAGCAGGCCGGCAGGCAAGGCTTCGGTGAGAATGGTGATGAACCCGGCCATGGCCAGGGCCAGCAAGGCGCCAAGGGGCAAGGGGCGAGCAGGGGTGACAGTTGAAGGGCGCGCAGTCATGGGGAACATCCAGGTTCAGAGGAATGCCGCACACGGTAGAAAGTTCCAGGCCTGAGACAAAGTAGGGTAGTGTTCCGTGCTTTGCGGACCGTTCGTTCCGCAATGGAGGAGTGCCATGGATCGCCTCGGCAATTTCGCCGTCTTTGTACAGGTCGCTGAAACCCGCAGTTTTGTCGCCACCGGCCGCATTCTGGGGATATCCGCGTCAGCGGTGGGCAAGAGTATCAGCCGGCTGGAGCAGAGCCTGGGCGCGCGCCTGTTTCACCGCAGCACCCGCAGCGTGGCCCTCACGGTCGAAGGCGAGATGTTCCTGGAGCGCTGCCGACGCATCCTTGCCGAGTTCGACAGCGCCGAACAGGAGCTCGCCCAGGCGTCGGCTGCCCCCCGGGGGCGGCTGCGCGTGAGCCTGCCCATGGTCAGCCCTTTGATGTTGCCGGTGCTGGCGCAATTCATGGTCGCCTACCCCGACATCGAGCTGGACCTGGACTTCAGTGACCGCCTGGTGGATGTCATCGACGAAGGCTTCGATGCCGTGATTCGCACAGGCGAACCCAGCGACTCGCGACTGTCCGCGCGCCGGTTGGGGATGTTCCGACTGTTGCTGGTGGCGTCCCCTGCTTACCTGGCGCAGCGGGGCACCCCCAGGGTGCCCACGGATCTGCTCAGGCATGCGTGCCTGCATTACCGCTTCCCCAGCAGCGGCAAGCTGGAGACCTGGGTGTTGCGCCGCGAGGACGGCGAAGCGGAATTGCAGCTGCCCGTGGCGATGATCTGCAACAACATCGAGACACGCGTGTGCTTTGCCTTGCGTGGGCTGGGCATCGCCTACCTGCCAGACTTTGCCATTCGCGAGGAACTGGCGGCAGGCACCTTGCAACCTGTCTTGCAGGAATATGTATTACATACCAACGTATTCCATGTGCTGTGGCCGGGCAGCCGTCACCCGTCGCCGAAGGTGCGCGCACTGGTGGACTACCTGTGCGCGCATGTATTCCCGCAACCCTCCACCCCTGTGTAGCAGCGGACCCGGCCGCGTCACAGGCGCTGTGTTGCACCAGGCGTACCGCAAGCACCGTGGACGCGGCCAGGTCCGCTGCAGCGCGCCCGGGGCGGCTTACCAGCGGCCGTAGCCCCGGTCATACCCGCGGTGGTAGCCCGCATCGTAGTAGCGCGGTGGCGGTGGCGGCGCGTAGCGGCGGTATTCGTAGGCGACCGGCTGGTAGTACACGGGGCGCGGGGCCGGTTGGTAGTAGTGAGGGTGATGGTGCTCATGGCCGCCGCTGATGACGGTGGCCAGTACCGCGCCCACCGCGGCTCCGGCGATGACAGGCACGATCACGTCGCGCTGGTCGGCGGAGGCGGTGCCGGCGGCGATCAGGCAGCCGGACAGGATCAGGGCTTTGGTCATCTTCGAAATCATGGTGTCTCCTTTGGCGAAAAGTGTGGGTTCGCCATGGACACATGAAACACCAGATCCGTGTAAACGCAGGTCTAGGGTTGGTAAAGGTTCGGTAAAGCGTCAGTCCAGATCCGCGGCCTGGTGGCGCTCTGGTACCTGCGATGCCTCATCTCCCCAGGTGCGGTTGACCCGCGTACCGCGCAGCACGGCCGGGCGCTGGGCGATGCTCTGGGCCCAGCGCTGCACATGGGTGTAGTCCTGCACGCTGAGGAACTCGGCCGCTGAATACAGCTTGCCCAGCGCCAGTTGCCCGTACCACGACCACACCGCGATATCGGCGATGCTGTAGTCATCGCCAGCCAGGTATTCGCTGTGCGCCAGGCGCTGGTCGAGCACGTCCAGTTGGCGTTTGGCTTCCATGGTAAAGCGGTTGATGGGGTATTCCATCTTCTCCGGCGCATAAGCATAGAAGTGCCCGAAACCGCCACCCAGGTAGGGCGCCGCGCCCATCTGCCAGAACAGCCAGTTGAGGGTCTCGGTGCGAGTGGTGAGGTCGGTGGCCAGGAAGGCGCCGAACTTTTCCGCCAGGTACACCAGGATCGAACCGGACTCGAACACACGCACTGCCGGTTCGACGCTGCGGTCCAGCAGGGCTGGGATCTTGGAGTTGGGGTTGATGTCGACGAAGCCGCTGGAGAACTGGTCGCCCTCGTTGATGCGGATCAGCCAGGCGTCATACTCGGCGCCGCTGTGCCCCAGGGCCAACAACTCTTCGAGCAGGATGGTGACCTTGATGCCGTTCGGCGTCGCCAGGGAATACAGCTGCAAGGGGTGTGTGCCGACCGGCAGTTCCTTGTCGTGGGTAGGGCCGGCGACAGGGCGGTTGATGTTGGCGAATTGGCCACCCGACGGTGCTTCGTGGGTCCAGACCTTGGGTGGGACGTACGGGGTCTTGCTCATGGAATCAAACCTCCTGGTCAACGATGCCTCGCACCTTAACACGGTGCACCGGCCATGGGCGGCGCCATGGCCATTGCCAGGGATTCAAGCCGGGCGTAACGATGCCGATAGCAGTGCCACGAACCTGCCCCTTATCAAGCCTTTTCGAGACACGGTCCCCATGATGTTTAACAAGCGGTTGAAGCACGCGTTGTCCGTTGCCAATGAACAGTTGTCGTCGTTGCAGCAGGTCCAGGACAGTCTCGACACCGAGATGCTGGCACTGACCCTGGACCCCCAGGGCCGGATCCTCTACGCCAACCGCAATTTCGAGCGGGAAATGGGCTACCGCGCCGAACAGGTGATCGGCCGGGCGCTGGTCGACCTGGTACCGTCCCAGGCCACTGGTTCCGAGCACTTCAAACGCATGAAGCAGGCGATCCAGAACGGTGCCCACTGGGCAGGAGCCCTGCAACTGAGCCGAGGTGACAACGTCGAAGCGTGGCTGCGGGCCATTGTCCAGCCGGTGCGCGACAGCGCCGGCCGCGTGATGCATTGCTCGGTCTTTGCCAATGACCTGACCCGCACCATCGTCACCTCTCGCGAACACCAGAACCTCATCGAAGCCTTGCAGCGTTCCACCGCCGTGATCGAGTTCAGCCTCGACGGCGTGGTGCTGGCAGCCAACGAGCGGTTCCTTGGCGCCATGGGCTACCGGCTCGATCAGGTCATGGGCAAGCACCACCGGCTGTTCTGCGACCCCGATGAATTCAACAGCCCCCGGTACCAGGCCTTCTGGGACACCCTGCGTCGAGGCGAGTACGTGGCCAGCCGCTTCAAGCGCGTGGACAGCGCCGGCCGCACGGTATGGCTGGAGGCCTCCTACAACCCCATCACCGACGTGCATGACCGCTTGTACAAGGTGGTCAAATTCGCCACCGTCATCACCGAGCAGGTCAACCGTGAGCTGGCCGTGGCCGACGCGGCCGACATCGCCTATACCACTTCCGAGGACACTGACGCGGCCGCGCGCCGGGGCAGCAGCGTGGTGCAGGAAACCGTGGAAGTGATGCGGCAACTGGCGGCCCAGATGGAGAAAGCCGCCGAGGGCATCGCCGCCCTGGACAAGCAGTCCCAGGTGATCGGCACCATCATCAACAGCATCAGCAGCATTGCCGACCAGACCAACCTGCTGGCTTTGAACGCGGCCATCGAGGCAGCCCGCGCGGGCGAGCAGGGGCGCGGCTTTGCGGTAGTGGCCGATGAAGTGCGGCAACTGGCCTCGCGTACCAGCAAGGCGACCGAGGAGATCGTGGCGGTGGTATCGCAGAACCAGACATTGGCCGAAGAGGCCGTGCAGGTGATCGAGCAAGGCAAACGCCAGGCCGAACAGGGGCTGGGGCTGGCGGCGCAGTCGGGGGCGGTGATCGCCGAGATCCAGGAAGGCGCGCAGAAAGTGGTGGATGCGGTGGGGCAGTTCAGCAACCAGTTGAGCCATTGATCTC
Organism: Pseudomonas sp. RIT-To-2; assembly: GCF_029623465.1. Lineage (NCBI taxonomy): Bacteria > Pseudomonadati > Pseudomonadota > Gammaproteobacteria > Pseudomonadales > Pseudomonadaceae > Pseudomonas > Pseudomonas sp. RIT-To-2. Next base: position 249,592 of record NZ_JAPYKM010000004.1, read on the forward strand.
GGCGGCGCATGCTCCTCGAACGGTGCCCGGCCCCTCTGGCGACCACGCGCACCGTGCAGGACCGGGCGAAGCTCGGGAAAAGAGCACCGCCGAGCTGGAGGTTACAGACTGTCCAGCTTGCGTCGCTCCTGGGCCAGGTCCTGCGCACTCAACGGCACATAGCCTTCGGTACTCGCGGTTTGCGTCCGCACCAAGGCCTGGCCTTCATCGCTTAGCGCCGCCGCCAGGTAGGCCTTGATAAAAGGCTCCAGGCGCTGGCCCGGCGCCGCATTGACGAACAGGTGCAGGTACGACGAAAGCGGGTACGCCCCGGCGGCCACGTCCTCCAGCGCAGGCCCCCGTGCCGCCTCGCCAGGCTTGGCGGCCAGGGGCACGATGCGCAGCCCCGGCGCCAGTGTGCCGCTGTTGGCCCAGCCGACCAGCCCGATGCCGTGGCTATCGGTGGCCACGGCCTTGAGCACCGCGCCCACGCTGTCCAGCGCTTCATAATGGGGGCTGAACGGTTTGCCGCCAAAGCGATCCATGCGCTGGTTGGTGGCAAACCCACCCTCGTCGCGCAGGCCGTAGACGTGGATGCGCCGCCAGGCCCAATCACCTTTCAGGCCCAACTGTCCCCAGGTATTGATATCGCCCCCCGGCTGGCCAGCGGTGACCACCTTGGCTAGCTGGTTCAAGTCCAGGCTCGCCAGCGGGTTGTCCGGGTGCACGTACACCGCAGGCGGGGTCTTGCCATTGGCGCGTGGCCCATACCCCGAATAACCGATGCGGATGTCCAGGGGGGCACGCTCGAACACCTGCTCGAAGCCGTGCAGGTCACCCAGCCAGGGCTCGCGCGACAATGGCGCGATGGCGGTGGCGCCGGCCGTCAGGGCGGGCAGGCCCACCGACGAGCCCTGGGCGGTGACGGCAAAGCGAAAGCCGGGATGCTGGCGCACGAACAGCGCGTTGAGCTGCTCGATCAGCGGCTGCATGCCGTCGTTGCCGATGATGGCGATGGCGCCGTCGGCGGTCAGATAACTGGCGTGTGCGGGCGGTGTCAAGCTGTCGGCCTGGGCCCAGGCCATGGGCAGGCACAGGCCCAGCCAGGCCATGGATTTGAGCAGTGGCATCATCGCGGGGCAACCTCGTCGAGTTTGTTCAGTTCCGCCCGGGCCTGGGTAGCGCTGAGGGGAAAGTAGCCCTTGGGCTGGCTGGCGATGATCTGCTGGCCCTGGCGCGACAGGACGAAGCGCAGGTACTCGCGTACCACCGGATCGACGGCCTTGCCAGGCTCGCGGCGCAGGTACAGGTACAGGAATCGCCCATAGGGGTAGCGACCTTCGCGGACTTCAGCCTCGGTACCGGTGGTCACGGCCCCATGCTCGTCCACCAGCGGCAGCGCCTTGATATGGGCGTCGCTCAGGCCGATGGCCGCTACCGCCAGGCCGGCCGGGTCGGCGGCCAGGCGCGCCAGAATCGCCTCGGTGTTGCCGTAGGCCTCGTAGCCCGGTGTCAGGGGGCGGCCCTGCAGGTGGTTGGCCTGCAGGTAGGTACCGAAACCGGTGAACTCCGGTGTGCCGTAGGGGTGTATGCGCCGCTCCCGCCAGTCGCCGCCCAGGCCCAGTTGGCCCCAGGTGGACAGGTCGCCGTCCGGGTTGCCGACGGTCAATGCGCGGCTGACCTGAGCAGCGCTGACCTGGGCCAGCGGGTTGGCGCGGTTGACGTACACCGCCAGTGACGTGGCCAGGTGTTGGGAGGTGTCGTTCGCCGCCAGGGCAATGCGGATCTCCAGGGGCGCGGTCCCGACGATCTTGCTGTAGGCCTTGACCTCCAGCGGGTTGATCTCGCGGCCCATCGCACCGAATAGCGTCACCCCGTGGGTGAGCAGCGGCACGGCGCTGGTGGTGCCTTTGGATTCGTCCTGAAAATGCCAGCCGGGGTGGCTTTCGAGCAGGGCGGCATTGAAGCGCTCGACGATGTAGCGCACGTGCTCGGCGCCACCGATGCGAATGGCACCATCGGGCGTCAGGTACGGTGCGCCGGGCGCCGGTTGCACTGCTTGCGGGCTGTAGGCCGGCAGTTGCGGATCAAGGCTGGCGGCCGTGGCCTGGCCGGCGAGCATCGCCGCGGCCAGGCTCAGTGCCTGTGTGAGGGAAGGGGGCATGATCGGTCCTTGGGGTCAGAAGGCCAGGGTGGCCTTGGCAATCACCTGGCGTGGCTCGCCGATGACAATGGCGGGGGAACCCAGGCCGCTGCTGGAGACGTAATAGGTCTCGTCGAACAGGTTCTTGACGTTCAGTTGCAGGGTCAGGTCTTTCTGGTCAAGCTTCATCTTGTAGGCCACGAATGCGTCGGCGACCTTCGCCGAAGGCAGCCAGTACTCGGTACCGGTGCCGTCGTTGGCGCCCCATTTGCTCATGTAGCGGCCCCCGAAGCCGGCGCGCAGGTCGCCGATACCGACGTGGCCGAAGTCGCGGGTCAGGTAGAGCGCGGCGGTGTTCTTCGACACGCCGTCCAGGGGCGTGCCCTGGAGGATGGGGTCCTTGGTCCACTCGGTGTCGGTGTAGGCGTAGCTGCCGGTCACGCTCCAGAATTCGTTGAGCTGGCCGCTGACGTCCAGTTCCACTCCGCGCGAGCGCGCTTCGCCGCCCAGCCGCGTGCAGGTCTCGGTGCCGCAGGTGGCGCTGGTCTGCACATTTTTCTTGGTGATGGTGAACGCCGCCAGGCTGGCGGTGAGGTAGTCGTTCTGGAATTTGGTGCCGATCTCGTAGGCCCGGCCTTCCTCGGGCGCCAGGTCGCCGATGACGGTGGCAATGGAGGTGTTGGGGCGGAATGATTCGGTGTAGCTGCCATACACCGACCAGTCGGGCTGGATCATGTACACCAGGCCCAGGCGTGGCACGGCCTTGCTGCGGTCGACGTCGGCGCCCACCACGAACGGGCGGCCCTTGCCGGTGTATTCGGTGAACGACTCGTAGCGCAGGCCGGCCTGGAGTATCCATTGGTCATTCAGGTGAATGGCGTCCTGCAGGAAGAAGGCGTGGGTGTGCAGCAGGTCGGTCTGGTCGCTGTTGGCGGCGCTGACGCGGCTGGGCACCGGCACTTGCCCGTACACGGGGTCGTTGTAGTTGAAGTTGGTGTCGTTGACGTTGCGGATCAGGTCGCCCAGGGTGCGGTCGTTGTGCATGTAGTCCACGCCCACCAGGACTTCGTGGCGCATGCCGGCGAATTCCAGGTTGCCCAGGGCGCTGACGGTGGCGGTGTGGGCTACCTGCAGGGCGTCGCGGGTGGCGTCGCCACGGCGGGTGACCTTGCCGGTAGTGAAGTTGGCGGAGATATAACGTGACTGGTGGTCGTTGTAGTAGTTGCGGCTGTAGCCGTAGCCGGCCTTCAGGGTCCAGTCGTCGTTGAGGCGGTGCTCGGCGGTCAGGTTGAAGGCGTCGGAACGGCCAGTGGTGATGTTGAAGTGTTCATCCAGGCGGCGGTTGCGCGGAATGTCCAGGACCTTGCCGGTGGTGGTGTTGATCTGTGTGCCACGGTCGAAGGGCACCGAGTACTCCATGTGTTCGTAGGCCGCGGTAATGGTGGTGTCGTCACCGAACCAGCTCAACGATGGCGCCACCACTTCCTGGTCGGTGCTGCCAAAATTGCGCCAGTAGTCGTACTGCTGCTTGTCGTAGATCAGGCGGTACGCCAGGTTGGTATCGCCCACCGGGCCGGTGGTATCGAACTGGCCACCGCCACCGCCGTAGCTGGTGCCCCACCCGGAAATCGACGTGGCCTGGGTCAGTTGCGGCTTTTTGGTGACCACGTTGATCACGCCGCCCGGGTCCTGCACGCCGTAGAGCATGGAGGCGGGGCCCTTGAGCACTTCGACGCGCTCGGTGGTGGGGGTGAAGTTGCGCGCCTGCACCGATTGCATGCCGTCGCGCATGATCGAGTTGTCGCGGTTGGTACCAAAGCCACGCTTGATGATCGCGTCCTGGGTGCCCCCCAGGGTGTTGCCTTGCTTGACGCCGCTGACCGCGTTGATGGCTTCGTCCAGGCTCTGCGGCGCGCGGTCCTCGATCACCCGGTGAGTGACCACGTTGACGGAGGCGGGCACTTCGATCAGCGGCGTTTCGGTGCGGGTGGCCACGGTGGAGGCCACGGCCTGGTAGCTGGTCTGGCTTTTCTCGGTGGTGGTGGGGGTGGTGCTGTCGATGGTCGTGGCGCCAAGCTCCACGCTGTCAGCCGCCCACAGCGGCTGCGCCAGGCTGAGCATCAGCACGCCGCTGGCACAGGCGCTTCGGTAGCGCGGGTGGATGGGGAGGAAGAAGGTGTTCGCCGAGTGCCTGGAGGTCATGCCGATGCTCTGTGCTGGGTGAAGTGAATGCGAATAGGATTGCCTTTCATTCACTACACGAGCGCCGAGCCAGAACACCTCACTAGAAAATGAAAATTATTTTCATTGGGGCGTCGGTGCTGGACGAACCGCACGAACCGACTGACAGCAGCGGTTGCTGGTATTGTCACCGTTAGCGGCGACAACGCTGCACGGCACACCGAGCCATTCGGAAAAAGGGATACTCATGCACCTCTACACCCTGCAATACCGCTTCAACGGCGAGCCCCGTACCCACGCGCTGGAACTGCAGCAGCCCGAGTTGCTGCCCCATGAAGCGGCGATGCACCTGTTGCAGCTGCATTTTGGCGACGCGGAAAACAGCCTGTTCATGCCCACCGCGGACGCAACGCCCGGGCAGATCCTGGAACAGGCTGAAACCGCAGGGGTGACCCAGATAAGCGTTACAGTCCCCTGAGCGGCGGTTCACTTGGCAAAGGCATACTCCCCACCTTGCTCCACCGCCTTGCGATACGCCGGCCGCGCCTGGAACCGTTGCACCCAGGCGGCCAGGTTCGGGTAGGCCGGCAGCTTGCCCTGGGCCTTGGCGACTTCGCCGATGAAGCTCATCTGTATGTCGGCGCCGCTGAGTTCGTCACCCACCAGGTAGGGTGTCAGGCCCAGGGCCTGGTCCAGGTAGCCCAGGTAGTTGGCCACCTCGGCTTCGATGCGCGGGTGCAGTGGCGCGCCGGCTTCGCCCAGGCGCCCCACGTACAGGTTGAGCATCAGCGGCAGCATGGCCGAGCCTTCGGCGAAGTGCAGCCATTGCACATACTCGTCGTAGGTGGCAGTAGCCGGGTCCGGCTGCAGCTGGCCTGCGCCGTGACGGCGGATCAGGTAGTCGATGATGGCGCCGGATTCGATCAGCACATGGGGGCCGTCCTCGATCACCGGCGACTTGCCCAGCGGGTTGATGGCCTTGAGTTCCGGCGGCGCCAGATTGGTGTTCGGGTCGCGCTGGTAGCGCTTGATTTCATAGGGCACGTCCAGCTCTTCCAGCAGCCAGAGAATGCGCTGTGAGCGCGAGTTGTTGAGGTGGTGGACGGTGATCATGGAAACTCCGCTGGCAGGTGAGGTGTTCAGAACAGACCGCTGGGCCGGCATGAAGTGCCTTGCCCTGTGGAACCGGGGGCTATTGCTCGTACCGGTGCTGGATACGTTCCAGCTCGCCAGAGCGGCGCAATTGCTCCAGGGCACGGGACCAGGCGGCGACCAGCCGGTCGTCCGCGTCACGGCTGAACGCGATGTACAGCGATGAGCGATAGAGCTCGACCGGTACCTGGCGCAAGGTGCCCGGCGCGATGCTCAGTTGGCGGCTGTAGTAGGCGACGCCTGCCGCGGTGTCGCCAACGATGATACCGGTGCGCCCGGCCAGCAGCATGCGGTACAACTGCAGGTTTTCGGCGGCGCTTTTGTCGACGTTGGTGAAACCCTGTGCCTGCAGCGTCTGGGGAATCAGCCCGGCCTGGCGGGTGGTGATCTGCGGGGCGCGCAGCAGTTGCTCGCGGGTATTGACCGCAGGGTCCGCGTCGGCCAGTTGGTAGGGGTAGATGGACTCTTCCACGATCGGGCCCACCCACTTGTACAGCGGGTCGCGGTCGGCAGTGCGGAACATCGAGTACATGATGGTCCTGGGGTGCGTCTTCAGGGCATACGTGCTGCGCATGCTGGGCAACATTTGCATCGGGAAGTCGTCCCCGGTCAGCGCCATGATCGCCCTGACGATGTCGGTGGTCATGCCGGTGAGGCGGTTGTTTTCCACGTAGTTGTAGGGTGCCCACTCTTCGGTCACGACCTGGTACGGCGCGGGAGCGGCGGCTGCCTGAAAAGGGTTGAGCAACAGGCACAGCAGTGCTGCCAATAATGTCGAGTCGTTCACGGGTCCTGCCTGATGGGCGTGCACAGTCACTATAGACCGTCTTCAGGCCGCGTCAGAAGCCCAGCGTGGTGCTGAGCACCAGTTGGCGCGGGTCACCCATCGACACGAAGTACTGGCTGACGCTGGATGGGTAGTAATGACGGTCGAACAGGTTGTTGACGTTCAATTGCACGCGCAAGTCATGCTCGCCCAGGTGCGTGTCGTAGCGGGCGAAGGCGTCGGTGACCGTGTAGGCCGGCAACTGGAAGCTGTTGGCCGGGTCGCCGGCGCGCTCGCCCACATAGCGCGGGCCGCCGCCGATGCGCAGGCGGTCGCTGCCCAGCAGGCCACCCAGGTCGTGGGTCAGGTACAGAGAGCCGCTATGGCGCGGCACATTCTGCAGGGGTTTGCCGGCCAGCTCCGGGTCGCGGGTGACCCAGGCGTCGGTGTAGGCATAAGCGGCCATCAATTGCCAGCCTTCGGCCACCTGGCCGCTGGCCTCCAGTTCCAGGCCCCGGGAGCGCACGGCGCCGGCGTTGCGGCTGACCGGCAGGTCGTCGACCGTCTCGCTGACCAGCACATTGCGCTTGCGGATGTCATACAGCGCGATGCTGGCCGACAGGCCATCAGGCACCTCGTATTTGAGCCCGGTCTCCCAGGCCTTGGCCTGTTCCGGGAGAATGCTGGCGTCGATGATCTGTTCGCTGGCGGCGTTGAGCGGGGCGATGCTGGAGTTGGGCTTGAACGACTCGCTGTAGCTGCCGTACCACGACCAGTTCGGTGCGAAACGGTAGACCAGCCCGGCGCTGGGCACCCAGGCCTCGCCGTTGATGTCCGTGTTGGCGTGGAAGGGCCGCCCGCGGCCGGCGTACTGGTCGTACACCAGAAAACGCGCGCCCAGGGTGGCGATCCACTGCTCGTTGAGGTGAAGGGTATCGCGCAGGTAGAAAGCGCTGGTGCGCAGGCGGTCCAACTGGTCGCTGGCACTGGCCGACGCAAGGGTGGGCGCTACCTCCTGGCCATACACCGGGTTTGTGTAACTGAAGGTGGTCAGGCTGGCCTGGCGCAACAGGTCACCGCGAAAATACAGCCGGTGCTCTTCGCTCATGCCCACCAGCACTTCATGCTCCAGCCCCAACCACTGGCGGCTGCCGGACAGTTCCAGTTCACCTTGCTGGGCGCGGCTGACCGAGCCCAGGGTGCCGTCCATGCTGCGGGTGAGGGTGCCCTTGGCGGGGTTCACGGCGGTGATCCGCACCTGGTACGCGTCGTAGGTTTCTTCGTTGTAGCTATAGGCGCCGTGCAAGGTCCAGTCGTTGTCCAGCAGGTGCTTGAAGCTCAGCCGCGCCAGCTCGGAGCGGCCGGTCATGTCGTTGAACGGCTCGTCCAGGCGCCACGTGTACGGAATGTCCAGCGGGTGGCCGGTCGCCGGGTTGATGGCCGTGCCGCGGTCGAACGGGGTGACGAACGTGCGGTGCTCGTAGCTCAGTTGCACCTCGCTCTGTTCGCCGTACCAGGCCAGTGAGGGCGCCACCAGGGTTTCGCGGTGCACGCCGAAGTTGCGCCAGTAGTCTTCATCCTGATGGTCGAGGATCAGCCGGTAGGCCAGGCCGCTGTCGCCCAGCGGCCCAGTGCTGTCCAGGGTTACCGCGCTGCCGTCGCGGCCATGGGCGAAGCTCGATGCCTTGGTCTGCAGTTCATCATGGGCGCTGAGCTGCGGGGTCTTGGTGACCACGTTGATGACCCCGCCCGGGTCCTGGATGCCGTAGAGCAGGGCAGTGGGGCCCTTGAGCACTTCGACACTGTCGGTGGTGGCGTTGAAGTTGCGGCCCTGGACCACCGGCATGCCATCGCGCAGGATCGAGCCGTCGCGGTTGTCGCCGAAACCGCGCTTGATCAGGGTGTCCTGGGTGCTGCCCAGGGTGTTGCCCTGGGTCAGGCCGCTGACATTGCGCAGGGCGTCATCCAGGTTGCGCGGCTGCTGGTCGCGCAGCACGGCGTTGTTGACCCGGCTGATGGACTGCGGCTGTTCCAGCCACGGCGCGGTGCTGTGATTGATGTGGCTGACAGGGTCGGGCTGGTAGCTGGGGCCGCGCTCGCCATCGATGTTCAAGGGTTGCAGGACAATACGGTCGTCGCTGCCGGCCAGCGTTGCCAGGGCCAGTGTGGTGGGGCTGGTGCGACGAAAGCCCAGTGGGGTGCCGACCAACAGGCGCCCCAGGGCCTGTTCCACGGTGAACTGCCCGGCGACGGCCGGGGCCTGGACCTGGTAGGGCAGGTCCTCGGCGTAAACGATATTCTGACCCGTCTGACGGCTGAGGGCCGCCAGGGCGTCGGGCAGCGGCTGGGCCTTGAGCGCTATGGCGTAGCGGGGCACGGCAGCCACGGCGGCGTCGGCCAAGGCCAACGGGGGCAGTGCCAGGGGGCCGCTCAAGGCTGCTGCCAGCAAGGAGAGTCGCAACCGGCAGCGCATCGGGCGTGGGCTCGGGTTAATTCAAGAGGATGCGAATATATCTCATTTGCTTTGCCGCCGCACCCTTTTAACGAATCACCACGGTGCCGCCGGGCAGAACATGCTGCGAATAGCCCAGCAGCCCCTGGAACGCCGCGAGCATGGCTGCAGGGTCGTTGCTGGCGAAATCGCCGCTGACCGTACGTGCGCCCAGTTCGTCATTGAGCAGCAGGATGCGCGCCGGGTAGTAGCGCTGCACCACAGCCAGGGCGTCGGCCAGTGGCTGACGGCGGAAGCTGATCTGGCCCTGACGCCAGCCGAAGGCCTGCTGCGGGTTGATGCTTTGCAGCGGTCCGACCTGGCCCTGGCGGAAGTTGACCCGCTGTGCGGCGGTCAGCAGCACGGGTGCCGGCGCGCCCGTGGGCTGCACCGCGACCTTGCCTTCTTCCACGCTGACCTGGGTCGCCACCGCTTCGCGGCGCACTTCGAAATGGGTGCCCAACACCCGGACTTCGCCGTCGCCGGCATGCACCACGAATGGCTGGCCGTTATGGCTGACATGAAAATACGCCGCGCCGCGCCGCAGGTGCACGCTGCGGCCCGCGGCAGACAGCGACACGTCAAGCGCGCTGTTGCCGTCCAATTGCACTTCACTACCGTCCGCCAAGGTGATATCGCGCAGTTGCCCAGGGGCACTGTGGTAATCGGCCTGCTGGTCTTCCAGCCAGCGTTCGGGTTGCCACAGCAGCGCCAGCACCCCGGCCAGAGCCACGGTGGCCGCCATGGCCAGTGACACCACACTGCGAGGGGCCGGGCGCCGGGGTGGCCGAGCGCGCAGCAGCAAGGCCTGCAGGGCGGCATCTTCCTCCTGGGCCAGCCGTGCGGCGCCGGGGGCTGTCAGTTGCCACAGGCGTCGGGCGCTGGCGTAGGCATCGGCGTTGGCCGGGTCCTGGCGCAGCCAGCGCTGCAGTTCGGCCTGCTCGAGGGTCGGCAGGCGCATCTCGTCCAGCAGGGGGTTGTCGGGCTCGGCGGCCAGGCGGGTCACCCACAGCAGCGCGATGTCTTCGCTCGCGCGGTGGGCAGGGGGGCTGACCAGGTTCATGTCGGGGCCTTCACGGTGGGCGCGTCGACGCTACTCTTGCAGGCTTGCAAGGCGCGCATCATATGTTTTTCCACGGCACTGGCGGAGATCCCCAGCGCCCGGGCGATATCGGCGTAGCTCTGGCCATGGATACGGTTGAGCAGGAACACATGGCGGGTGCGTTCTGGCAAGGCGCGCAGGGCCGCCTCTACCTGGTGCAACTCATGGGTGGCCTGGTGGCCGTCTTCCAGCGCCGTGGGCGCCCCGACCATTTGCTCGGGCAGCAGTGCCGATTCGGTGCGCAGGCGGCTGCGCTGGCTGCGGATATGGTCGATGGCCAGGTTGCGGGCGCTGCGCATCATGTACTGGCTCAGGTCCTGCACCTGCACGTCCTTGCGCCGCCACAGGCGTATGAACAGTTCCTGACACAAGTCCGCGGCGGTAGCCCGGCAGGCAACCCAGCGGCTCAACTGTTTTTCCACGCGCCCCTGCTGCTGCAGGAACACGTGCAACATGTCCTGTGGTCCGCAGGGTTCATCCGGCTCGGGGAGGGTGGGTTTGGGCATGGGCGCGGTGGGTCAGGGAAAACGCGCATGATAAGCGCTTGCAACGGCGGATGCCATGGGAAACCGGTGGGCCTCATGGATGAGGCCATGAAGCCACGGTTCCCATGGCGTTGATGGCCCCACCCTGCGGTTATTTGAAAGGCAGGTCCGCTACCGGCAGTCTGCCCGCTCGGCCAACCAGGCCTCGAACTGGGCCGCGGGCATGGGTTGGGCAATCAGGTAGCCTTGGCCCACGTCACACCCAGCCTGGCGCACGAACTCATATTGCTCGTCGGTTTCGATGCCTTCGGCGGTCACGCGGAACTTGAGTGCGTGGCCCAGTTGGATGATTGCCCGGGTAATGGCCATGTGGGTAGCGGAGTGCGGCAGTTCCTGAATGAAGGCGCGGTCGATCTTGAGGTTATCCACGGGCAGCAGGTGCAGGTACGCCAGGGAGGAGTAACCGGTGCCGAAGTCATCCACCGCCGTGGTCACCCCCATTGCCTGCAGGCGCCCAAGCACGCTGCGCGCCAGTTGCCGGCTTTCCAGGAACAGGCTTTCGGTCACTTCCACTTCCAGCAGCCGCGCCGGCAACTGGTAACGTTGCAGGACGCGGCTGACCGAGCCGGCGAAGTCACTGCGCTCGATCTGCGGCACCGCGACATTGATCGCTACGTGGCCGTCGAAGCTGCCGCGGTCACGCCAAGCCCGCAGTTGCCCACACACCTGGTCCAGCAGCCATTCGCCCATGGGCACGATCAACCCGGTACGCTCGGCCAGGGGAATGAAATCGGCCGGGGCGATCAGTCCGGCCTGCGGGTCGCGCCAGCGCATCAGGGCCTCGGCGCCCACTACCTGGCCGTCGGCCATGGCCAGTTTGGGTTGGTACCAGACCTCCAGCTCCTGGTGCTCCAGGGCACGGCGCAACGCATGCTCAAGGGTCACGCGCTCCTGCATGTGCTGGGTCATGTGCTGCTGGTAGAAGCGATAGTCGTTGCGCCCCGCCTCCTTGGCCGCGTACATGGCCGTGTCCGCGTGGCGCAACAAGGTATCGGCGCAGCCACCGTCGGTGGGGTACAGGGCGATGCCGATGCTGGCCGTGATCAGCGCCCGGCTGCCGTCCAGCTCGAAGGGGGCCTGCAGGCAGGCAAGCAGGGCTTGCAGGCGGCTGATCACTTCCTCCAGGTGGCGGTTGATCGGCAGCACGAAGGCGAACTCGTCGCCCCCCAACCGCGCGATCATGTCGTCGGGCCGCAGGGCGCGTTGCAAGCGCACGGTCGCTTCCTGCAGCAAGAGGTCACCGGTGGGGTGGCCCAGGGTGTCGTTGACCGTCTTGAAGCCGTCCAGGTCCAGTACCAATACCGCCAGTTGCCGCCCGTGGGTGGCGGCCAGGTGAATTTCCTGGCCCAGGCGCTGGTGAAACAGCACGCGGTTGGCCAGCCCGGTGATGGCGTCGTAGTGGGCCAGGCGTTCCAGCGCGGCCTGGGTCTGTTTCAGGCGGGTGATGTCGTTGGAAATGCCCAGTACCCCCAGCAGCTTGCCGTCGGGGGTGCGCAGCGGGCACTTGGTGGTCAGGTACGTACGGGCCAAGCCCTGGGGGTCATGGTGGATGTCTTCGAAGCGGCGCGCCTGGCCGGCGACCAGCACGGTCGAATCGTCAAGGTTCTGCTGATGGGCATCGGCCGGAATCATGAAATCGTCCCGGCGCTGTCCCACCAGCTCGGCGCTGACGTGGCCTACGGCATGCTCGTACAATTGGTTGCACAGCGCCAGTCGGCCCTGTGTGTCGAACATGTAGATCAACGACGGTGCGTTGTCGACGATGGCCTGCAGCAGGGTTTTCTGACGCAGCAGCTCGGCCTTGGCTTCGCGGCGCTGAGAAATGTCGCGTACCACGGCGAAGGTCACCGGTTCGCCGTCCAGATCCAGCACGCTCAAGGTCACTTCCGAGGGAAAGCAGCTGCCGTCCAGCCGGCGGTGCATCCACTCGAACCGCTGCACGCCCTTGGCGTTGGCCGCCGCCATCACCGCTTCGGCACGCTCCACTGACGGCGTGCCGTCTTCCTGCTCGGGGGGCGACAAGTCCAAAGGGCTGACGTTCTTGAAGGCCGACGCATCGCTGAACCCGAACGCCGCCAGCATGGCGGCGTTGGCCTGGCTGCTGAAACCATGCTGGTCGAGGATCCATACCGCGTCGGGGGAGCGCTCGAACAGGCTGCGAAAGCGGTCTTCGCTGCGCGCCAGCGAAGCACGCACCGCCGCGTGCTCCTGGATCTGACCCTTGAGCTCCAGGTTGCGCCGCCTGACCAGGCGTTGGCTGATACTCAGTTGCACGGCAAGCATGGCCAGCACTACCAGCACGCCCACGCACAACGCCACCAGCGGGGACTGGGACGCAGGTCCCCAGAGCTCCAGCGGGGTGATGGCCAGCAGGCCGACCAACAAAGCCACCGTCGCCAGGAGGTAGCGGGTGCCCGGGCAACGCAGATAAGCGCGCCAGCGGCCTTGAGGGGGGGATTTCTCTATCATGGATGCCGATCTACCGAGTCATTTGGCGACTCCCTGTCCAGCGCGCAGGCTCCCTTGATCCTTGATATCGGAAGTCCGCGTGCAAAGTTGAGGGCCTGGGTAAAAAAGGGTTCTTCACGGAATCCCGGGGAAGCTGTGGTGCCTTCAAAGATCTGTAGTGAACAAACAGAGCGCACCAGGTGGTGTCACTGGGATAACTGGCCCGAAACAGATGTGGGACCGGCGGGGGGCCGAGCCCTTGGCCGGGAAGCGCCGCCCGCGCGGCGCGTTCGCGAGCAAGCTTTGCTCCCACATCTGTTTCGGGCCAATGTTGTCTGTGACATCACCGCGACCGCCTTGTTGGCATCAACCCGGATCTGCAGTGAACCAACAAAGCAGACCAGGCAATGCCACAGGCATAACTGGCCCGAAACACCATCCTGCAGGCTGCAACGCGCAACGCCCCCCGAGCGTGCAAAATGCACGGTCCGGGGCGCGTTAACCTGTTGATTCTGTGTGCCGTAGAGGGGGGCCGCGATTGGCCCGAACCCTGCACCGTCATTACCAGGAACAGTCGGGGGTTCACCCCGCGGAGGTCACCGTGAGTATCATCTGCCTGATCAAAGGGTGTGAGTGGGCGCTGTGTGCCCCGCAAATGCTGGGCTCGACCCAGGTGACCTGCGAGCGCTGCGCACGTTGTGGCGCGCAGCGCTATCACAGGGTGGGCACTTCATTGCCCCTGTAGCTTCCCTGGCTGCGTCACCCATGCCGGGCAGTATCTGGTACCCCGCCGGTACCGCTGACGCGGTCAGCTGGCGATCATGAAAACTCGGTCAGTTTCGTGCTTTTGACAGGCAATCTGGGCGCCACGGGTTTACGCTCCACTGCTTTCCTGCCCGAACTCGGATACCCCTGCGCATGCTTGCTCCCACTGACGGTCTGCCCAGCCAGAACCGCATTCCTGCTGTCTTCGCCTTGTCCCTGGCCGTTGGCATGGCCACGTTGGATACGGCCATCGTCAACACCGCTTTGCCCACCTTGGCTAGCGGCATCGGCACCGACTCTGCCTCGGTGATCTGGGTGGTCAATGCCTATCAGCTCGCCATGGTCGCCACCATTCTACCGTTTGCCTCGCTGGGTGAGGTGCTGGGGCATCGTCGGGTGTATCTGGGCGGATTGATTGTTTTCCTGTTGTCTTCACTGGTATGCGGGCTGGCGTGGTCGCTGCCGTCCCTGGCTATCGCGAGGGTGGTGCAGGGCCTGGGAGCCGCGGCGATCATGAGCGTCAACACGGCGCTGCTGCGCTTTATCTACCCGGCCAACATGCTGGGGCGGGGCATGGGCTACAACTCGTTGGTGGTGGGGCTGGCCTTTACCCTGGGGCCCACCGCGGCGTCGGCGATCCTGTCGGTGGCCAGTTGGCACTGGCTGTTTCTGATCAACGTTCCCCTGGGCGTGTTGGCCGTGGTGCTCGCCTACCGCAACCTGCCCGATATCGAACGGGCTGGCCACGATTTCGACCGTGTGGCCGCCATGCTGTGCGCCGGGCTGTTCGGTTGCCTGGTATTGGGCCTGGGGACCACGGTGCACGGCGAAAATGGCCTGCTTACTGCCGCCGAACTGGTGGTAGCGCTGGTGTGCGGGGCCTTGCTCATCCGTCGTCAGGCTGGGCACCCGGCGCCGATGCTGGCGCTGGACCTGTTTCGCAGGCCGCTGTTCGCTCTGTCCTCGGCCACCGCCATCTGTGCCTTCAGCACCCAAGGCCTGGCGTTCGTGGCGCTGCCGTTTCTGCTGCAAAGCGTGCTGGGCCACAGCCAGGTGGCCACGGGCTTTCTGATGACGCCGTGGCCAGCGGTGGTCGCGTTGACCGCGCTGGTGGCCGGGCGCCTGGCCGACCGCTTCTCGCCGGGTTTGCTGGGGGGCATCGGCCTGTTGGCATTGAGCTTGGGCATGGCGTCGCTGGCGCTGCTGGGCAGTGGGGCCTCGGCGTTCGACATCGGTTGGCGGATGGCCCTCTGTGGTGCCGGTTTTGGCTTCTTCCAGTCACCCAACCTCAAGGCTTTGATGACCAGCGCCCCGGCTCACCGCAGCGGCGGTGCCAGCGGCATCGTCGCGACGTCGCGTTTGCTGGGGCAGACACTGGGGGCTTCGTTGGTGGCCCTGTGTTTCCATGCCTCATTGACCAGTGGGCCGCAATGGGCGCTGTGGCTCGGATGCGTATTCGCCCTGGCGGGGAGCGTGGCCAGTGGTGCGCGGGTGTTGCAGGTGGGGGGTGGGTTTCGCTGAAGCGCCCCCAGCGCCTCACCGCGGCACCACGTGCACCGTGCCGACCATCTGCGGGTGCAAGGTGCAGAAGTACTGGAACGTACCCGGTGTGGTGAAGGTGAAGGAGAACCGGTCATCGGTGTCCAGCGCCGCCGACCGGAACAGGTGCGCGCTTTGCGCGATGGTATGGGGAATGGGGTCGTGGTTTACCCACGTCACCGTGGTGCCGACGGGTACGTCCAGTGGCTGCGGAGCGAACATGAAGCCCGTGATGTCAATGCGCACCTCGTCAGCTTGGGCCGCGCTGGCCAACAGCAGGCACAACCACCAGGCCTTCATGACGTCACCAGTGTGGCGTCGATCAGTGCCAGCGGGTGGTCGCCCTGGGTCGCCCGCACTTCGGTCAGCCCCAGGTAATTGCGCAACTGGTCGGCGGCCACCGTCATCGGCCCCGGGTTCGGCGCCGCGCCGGGTGCTGGCTGCGGATACGCAGTGCCCCGCGCGGTATGGAAGGTGATATGGCCTTCCACCTTCTGGATCACCTGGTGGATATGGCCGTTGAGCACGGTCACCGAGCCGTAGTCACGCAGCAGGGCAATGGCCTGGGCGCCATCCTCGGTGCCCCAGCCCCAGGGCTGATAAATGGTCCACAGCGGAATATGGGTATACACCACCACCGGGGTGCTCTTGCTGACCGCACGCAGGTCGTCGGCCAGCCAAGTCAGTTGCTCGCTGCCCAGGGTGGCCTCATGCCCGGCCTGAAAATTGAACACGTTGACCAGGGCGATGAAGTGTACGCCGTGATCGTCGAAGCTGTACCAGCCATTGCCCTGGGTGCCCTTGCCGTAGCGCTGCAGGTACAGCTTGCCGCCGCCTTCGTCCAGGGTGTCATGCTCGCCGGGCACGTAATGCACCCTGGCGGGCAGGGCCTTGAACGCCTGGTCAGCCAGGTCGAACTCGTCCGGCCGCGACAGGTGGGTGATGTCGCCGGTGTGCAGAATCAATGCAGGGCGCACGGGCAGGGCGATGACCTTGTCGATGGCCACCTGCAAGGTTTTCAACGGCTCGGGGTTAGCCTCCTTGTTGAAACCGATGTGCGAGTCACTCAGTTGCACGAACTGAAAAGGGCTTGCCACGGCCGCTGGGTCGTGGGGTTGGCCGTTGCTGTCCAGGGCGAAGGCACGGGGAATGCCGCCGCTCAGCGCCCATAGCACCCCGGCACCGGCCCAGGCCGAGCATTTGAGCAGGTGGCGGCGCGCGGGGTCATGGCTGGGGTCGGCTAAGCTGTCGGTGCGGGGGTGAGTGGTGTTCATCGCAGAGCTCCATCGCAAGCGTCAGCCGGGCTGGCTGACGGTTATGGAAACGGGGCGAGGGCAGGGTTTATTCCGGCGATTATTTTTATTTTTTCGGGAATAAAACCGTGCTGTTCGGGGTTACGTATCACAGGTCAGGTCGAGAGCCGCCATGACGCGATTCGAGGCATTGTTCGCACCGCATCTGCAGGCTGCCTACACCCTCGCGCGCTGGTTGACCGCCAGCGACTCGGCGGCCCACGACGTGGTGCAGGAAAGTGCCTACCGCGCATTCAAGTACCTGAACAGTTTCGACGGCGAGAACCCACGCGCCTGGTTCCTGAGCATCGTGCGCAACGAGAGCATGAACTGGCTGCGCCTGGCCGCGCACTCGCCGTGGCTGACCATGGGGGAGGACATCAGCGACGATGACCTGGCCCTGGGGCACCAGCAAACCCCGGAATTCCTGGCCTTGCAGGCTGAGGACATGGCGTTGTTGCAACAGGCTCTGCAGGCATTGGCGCCGGGTTATCGGGAGGTGATTGTGTTGAAGGACCTGGAAGGCCTGCCGTACAAGGACATTGCCCAAGTGACCGGTGTGCCGCTGGGCACGGTAATGTCGCGCCTGTCGCGGGCCCGGGCAGCGCTGCGGGTTCAATTGCAGGCACTGCGGCCATGACTGTCATCGACCACGCCACCTGCCTCGGGTTGCTGGATGCCTACCTGGACCGTGAGCTGGACCCGGCTCGGCGCGCCGCCGTGCAGGCCCACCTGGAACAATGCGCCGCCTGCACCGCCCAGTTCCAGGGCCTGCAGCGTTGGCTGGCCAGTGTGAGCAGCACGGCGCCGCGCTTTGCGCTGCCCAATAGCCTCACACACCTCATGCATGAACTTGACGCGCCCCCTGCGCCCAGGCGCGTCTGGCCCTGGCGCCACTGGTTGGCGCCGCTGGGTTCGGCAGCGCTGCTGGCCATGGCGCTTCTGCTGTACGTGCATAGCCCAGAGGTTTCACCGCAGCTGGTTGATGAGGCAGTTTCCAGCCATGTGCGCTCGTTGATGGGCCAGCACCTCAATGACGTAGCGTCTTCGGACAGGCACACGGTCAAGCCCTGGTTCACCGGCAAGCTGGACTTCTCACCGCCGGTCACGGACTTCGCGGGCGCCGGTTTTCCCTTGCTGGGCGGCCGGCTCGACTACCTGCAACACCAGGCGGCCGCCGCCTTGACCTATGGCCACGGCAAGCACCTGATCAACGTCTTCGTGCTGCCCACCGAGCAGCCGGACAGCCCCCGGCAGCGCATGGACAGTCGCGGGTACAACCTGGTCAGTTGGCGTCAGGGGCATATGCAGTTCGTCGCGGTATCGGACGTTGAGGCGGGGGAACTGGAGCGGCTGGCGCGACTGCTCAGCCCGGACAGCCCCACCGGCCAGGAAGCTACTCACCAGTAGCTGTCAGTTCTACCAGTTGCGCGTGGGGGGTGGTTGGCGCCTAGTACCAGGGTGGGCGCCGGGCAAAGGTCGGGCGTTTGTCTTCTATGTAGCACCGAGGTGTTGATCATGTCGGATGAGAGACAAGAGGGTTCGGTGATGTGGTTCAACAAGGAGAAGGAGCATGGCTGGATTAGTTGCGAGGGGGTGGGTGAGCCCCTGTTCATGCCGCAATCGGCGATCGTGGGTTATCCCAGCCAGCAACTCACGGATGGGCAGCTCGTCACGTTCACGGTAAAAAACGTAAATAATCACCTGCAGGCTGACGATGTGAGACCCAAGTGACAGAGCGGCGGTGGAACAGATGAAAGCAGACGCCGTGGAAGGGTACAACGATGCCAAGGGCTTCGGCTTTATCCGCTGGTAAGCAGCCACCGCAGCCTATCAGGTGTACCGCGATGCCGCCGCACCCGCAGGCGTACACAACGCACAGGCAATCTGGCCATTTCCTGACTACAGTTAAGTAAGCTTCCGCCCCAGGCGGCGGCCCAACCGTGATCCGCCCACGTGCCCGCGGCGATGTCCCGCAGGCTGTTACCTGATCAGGAGTGCACGATGGACCTCAACCGTCGTCAGTTCTTCAAGGCCGCCGGCATCGGCCTGGCCGGCGCCAGCATCGGCGCGCTGGGCATGGCCCCGGCGCCGGCGTTCGCCGAGCAGGTGCGCCACTTCAAGCTGGCCCACACCCGCGAGACGCGCAACACCTGCCCCTATTGCTCGGTCGGCTGCGGCCTGATCCTGTATGGGCAGGGCGATGGCGCCAAGAACGTCGCCCAGAACATCATTCACATCGAAGGCGACGCCGACCACCCCGTCAACCGCGGCACCCTGTGCCCCAAGGGCGCCGGCCTGCTGGACTTCATCCACAGCCCCAACCGGCTGCAATACCCCCAGGTGCGCAAGCCTGGCAGCAACGAGTGGACCCGCATCGGCTGGGACGAAGCCCTGGACCGTGTGGCTGAACTGATGAAGGCCGACCGCGACGCCCATTTCATCGAGAAAAACGAAAAGGGCCAGACCGTGAACCGCTGGACCACCACCGGTTTTCTCGCGGCCTCCGCGGCGTCCAACGAAGCCGGTTACCTGACCCACAAGGTGGTGCGCAGCCTGGGCATGCTGGGGTTCGATAACCAAGCGCGTGTCTGACACGGCCCGACGGTGGCAAGTCTTGCCCCGACGTACGGCCGTGGCGCCATGACCAACACCTGGACAGACATTGGCAACGCCAACCTGATCCTGGTAATGGGCGGCAACGCAGCAGAAGCCCACCCGTGCGGCTTCAAATGGGTGACCGAAGCCAAGGCCCACAACCAGGCCCGGCTGATCGTCGTCGACCCCAGGTTTACCCGCACCGCGTCCGTGGCGGACTACTACGCGCCCATTCGAACCGGCAGCGACATCGCGTTCATGGGCGGGCTGATCAACTTCCTGTTGACCGAGGACAAGATCCAGCACGAATACGTGCGCAACTACACCGACGTGTCGTTCATCGTCAAAGCCGGTTTCGGCTTCGAAGATGGCCTGTTCACTGGCTACGACGCGGCCAAGCGCACCTACACCGACAAGTCTACCTGGGGCTATGAACTGGGCGACGACGGCTTTGCGAAGGTCGACCCGACCCTGCAAGACCCGCGCTGCGTGTACCAGTTGATGAAGCACCACTACAGCCGCTACACCCTGGAGCTGGCCAGCCAGATCTGCGGCATGCCCGTGGACGCCATGCGCAAAATCTGGGACGAGATCGCCACCTGCGCCGCGCCCGGCAAGACCATGACCATCCTCTATGCCCTGGGCTGGACCCAACACTCCATCGGCTCGCAGATCATCCGCAGCGCCGCCATGGTGCAGCTGCTGCTGGGCAACGTGGGGATGCCGGGTGGGGGCGTCAATGCCTTGCGCGGACACTCGAACATCCAGGGCCTGACCGACCTGGGCCTGCTGTCCAACGCTTTGCCTGGCTACCTGACCCTGGGCACGGACAACGAACAGGACTACAGTGCGTTCATCACCAAGCGCACTCAAGTGCCGCTGCGCCCTGGGCAATTGTCCTATTGGCAGAACTACAGCAAGTTCCACGTCAGCCTGATGAAGGCCTGGTACGGAGCCAACGCCACCGCCGATAACCACTGGGGCTACGACTGGTTGCCCAAGCTGGACATCCCCAACTACGACATCCTCAAGATGTTCGACCTGATGGGGCAGGGCAAGGTCAACGGTTACGTGTGCCAGGGCTTCAACCCCATCGCCGCGCTGCCGGACAAGAACCGGGTGATGAAAGCCCTGGCCAAGCTCAAGTGGCTGGTGGTGATGGACCCTCTCGCCACCGAAACCTCGCAGTTCTGGGAGCACGTGGGGCCCTACAACGATGTGGACACGGCGGCCATCCAGACCGAAGTGATCCGCCTGCCCACCACCTGCTTTGCCGAGGAAGACGGCTCGCTGGTCAACAGCAGCCGCTGGCTGCAATGGCACTGGAAGGGCGCTGACGGCCCGGGCGAGGCGCGCACCGACGTGGCGATCATGAGTGGGCTGTACAGCCGGCTCAAGGCGCTGTACCAGGCCAAGGGCGGCGCCTATGCCGAGCCGATCATGAAACTGGCCTGGCCCTACAAGGTGCCGGACGAACCCTCGCCCGAGGAACTGGCCAAGGAACTCAATGGCTTTGCCGTCACCGACTTTACCGACGGCGCCGGCGCGGCGGTGAAGGGCGGTTCGCAACTGGCCGGTTTTGGCCAGCTGCGGGATGATGGCACCACGGCGTCGGGTTGCTGGATTTTCTGCGGCAGCTGGACCGAGCAGGGCAACCAGATGGCCCGGCGTGACAACAGCGACCCCTACGGCATGAAACAGCACCTGGGCTGGGCCTGGGCCTGGCCGCTGAACCGGCGCATCCTCTACAACCGCGCTTCCGCCGACCCCCAAGGTAAACCGTGGGACGAGAAGAAGCGCCTGGTGTGGTGGACCGGCAAAGCCTGGGGCGGGACCGACGTGCCCGACTACAAGGCCGACGTGCCACCGGAAGCGGGCATGAACCCGTTCATCATGAACCCCGAAGGCGTGGCGCGGTTCTTCGCTGTCGACAAGATGAACGAAGGCCCGTTCCCCGAGCACTATGAGCCCTTCGAAACACCCATTGGCGTCAACCCGTTGCATCCCAACAACAAGCAGGTGGTCAGCAACCCGGCGGCGCGCATCTTCGATTCGGTGTGGGAGTCGCTCGGCCAGGCCAAGGACTTTCCCTATGCGGGCACCAGCTACCGGCTCACCGAGCACTTCCACTTCTGGAGCAAGCACTGCCGCCTCAACGCCATTGCCCAGCCCGAGCAGTTCGTGGAAATAGGCGAGGTGCTGGCGGCCGAGAAGGGCATCGTTGCGGGCGACCGGGTGCGGGTGACCTGCAAACGCGGGTTCATCGAGGCTGTGGCGGTGGTCACCAAACGCATCCGGCCGCTGCAGGTCAACGGCCAGACGGTGCACCAGATCGGTATCCCGCTGCACTGGGGGTTCACCGGTGTCACGCGCCACGGCTACCTGACCAATACATTGGTGCCGTTCCTGGGTGACGGCAATTCCCAGACCCCGGAATCCAAGTCGTTCCTGGTCAACGTGGAGAAGCTCTAGATGGCCATTCAAGACATCACCGCCCGTTCGGCCACCACCACCGTGCCCTCGTCGGTGCGCCAGCTGCAAGAAGTCGCCAAGCTGATCGACACCACCAAGTGCATCGGCTGCAAGGCCTGCCAGGTGGCGTGCTCGGAATGGAACGAGCTGCGCGACGAGGTCGGCCACAACCATGGCACCTACGACAACCCCCAGGACCTCACCGCCGAGACCTGGACGCTGATGCGCTTCACCGAGCATGAAAACACCGACAGCGGCAACCTGGAGTGGCTGATCCGCAAGGACGGCTGCATGCACTGTGCCGACCCCGGCTGCCTGAAGGCCTGCCCCAGCCCCGGGGCCATCATCAAGCACGCCAACGGCATCGTCGACTTCAACCAGGACCACTGCATCGGCTGCGGTTACTGCATCACCGGTTGCCCGTTCAACATCCCGCGCATCTCCCAGAAAGACCACAAGGCCTACAAGTGCACCCTGTGCTCCGACCGGGTGGCGGTGGGCCTGGAGCCGGCCTGCGTGAAGACCTGCCCCACGGGCGCCATCGTGTTCGGCACCAAGGCCGACATGAAGGAGCACGCCGCCGAACGCATCGTCGACCTCAAGAGCCGGGGGTTTGAGCAGGCCGGTCTATACGACCCCGATGGCGTCGGCGGCACCCACGTGATGTACGTGCTGCACCACGCCGACCAGCCCAGCCTGTACGCGGGCCTGCCCAACCAGCCCACCATCAGCCCGCTGGTGGGCCTGTGGAAAGGCGTGACCAAACCCCTGGCGCTGCTGGCCATGGGCGCGGCGGTGCTGGCCGGGTTCTTCCACTATGTGCGCGTGGGCCCGCAACTGACCGAGGAAGATGAAGAGCCCCACCTCGATCCTGCCGTGCATACGGTCGACCCGGCCGTACATACCTACGATCCCCGCGAGGGTAAGCAGCCATGATGCCCAGACAGATCCTGCGCTACACCGCCAACCAGCGCACCAACCACTGGCTGGTGGCGATCCTGTTTTTCATGGCCGGGTTGTCGGGGCTGGCGCTGTTTCACCCGGCGCTGTTCTGGCTCAGCCACCTGTTCGGCGGCGGGCCGTGGACACGTATCCTGCACCCGTTCATGGGCGTGGCCATGTTCCTGCTGTTCATGGGCCTGGTGGTGCGCTTCTGGCGCGCCAACTATTTCATTCACAACGACAGGCTATGGCTCAAGCGCATCGACCGGGTCATGCTCAACCAGGAGGAGGGCGTGCCCCCCATTGGCAAGTACAACCCGGGCCAGAAGCTGCTGTTCTGGACCTTGCTGGCGTGCATGCTGGTGTTGCTGCTCAGTGGCGTGGTGATCTGGCGGGTGTATTTCAGCCAGTGGTTCGGCATTACCACGATCCGCCTGGCGGTGCTGGCCCACGCTGCGGCGGCGTTCGTGCTGTTGACCAGCATTATCGTGCATATCTACGCCGGTATCTGGATCAAGGGTTCGGTGGACGCCATGTTGCACGGCTGGGTCAGCCGCGCCTGGGCGCGCAAGCACCATGCGCTCTGGTATCGTGACGTCACGGGCGACAAACGCCCTGAGCACCCGAACAGGATCAAACCGTGAGAGACATCCTAGAACCTCAACAGATAGCCGCCTCGGCCAGTACACCGCCGTACCTTGACCTACCCCCCGCGACGCTCTTTGCCCAACGTGCCGAGCGGCTGCGCGCTCTGGCGCCGGGCCATCAACTGCAGGCCTTCCTGTACCTGGTGGCCGACCTGTGCGATGTGCAGCAAAGCCTGTTGGATCAGCCCCCGGCCGCGCCCATGCCGGCCCCTGACCGCCTGGTGCTGTGCCAGCAGCACGGCCTGCCACCCTTGGCATTCGACAGTCTTGTGCGTGAAGGGGCGTGGCAGCCTTGGCTGGATGCGTTTCTGGACCGCTATGCAACGGCCGGTACCCCCAAGGTGCAGCAAGCGCTGCACAGGTTGAGAACAGCCCCCGCCGACCAGCGTCTGGTGTGGGCCCTGGCGCAGCTGAGCGGCAATTACGCTGCGCTGCCTGCCAACATCGTACCGTTCCTGGGCGCGGCCTTGCAGGCCGCCTGGACCCATTGGCTACTCCACCTGCCCAACCCCGCCTTGAAACCCGGCGCCAGCCTGAGCCAATGCCCCGGGTGCGGCTCGCCGGCCATGGCCGGGGTCATCCGCCAGCGTGGCGCCCACAACGGCTTGCGCTACCTGGTGTGTTCGCTGTGTGCCTGCCAGTGGCATGTGGTACGGGTCAAGTGCGTGTACTGCGAAGAGAGCAAGGGCCTTGATTACGTCAGCCTGGTCACTGACCGTCATCCGCCGGAACAGGCACCGTTGCGCGCGGAAACCTGCCACCTGTGCCAGCTGTTTCTGAAGTTGCTGTACCTGGAGCATGACAGTGGTGCCGAAGCGCTGTCGGCTGACCTGGCCAGCCTGGCGCTGGACATGTGCCTGGACGATGACGGCTTCAACCGGCTGGCGCCGAATTTGATGTTGTCGCCGGGACGGGGGTGAGCGCGAACGGCCTGGTTTGGCAGGGGTTGAACACACAAAGCCCGCTGTGACCAGACCGACCTCTGGAGACGACCAATGCAGTTTTGCGGGCAGTTGCATTGGCCGTCCCACGTTTAGTCGATTCCGTGCAGGGCAGTCAGGAGACCACAAAATTTACACTGTTTGCGAGTCTCCATACTACAGTGTTTAACCTTGTGGCCCCAAAGTTGCCTGAAATCAGCGGCTGCGCATTCAGCGTTCCCCCGGTGATGGCGCCGGTTTTAACGAACTCTATGTAACCCAATACGTTAAGGTCGTAATTCCCGGCTGATGTTTATAGCATGTGGGGAGGAATCTAGACGCCCTTCATAATAGTGCCTGATGCAATGCCAGGTATGCCGTTGGCGCACACAGTCGCGCCCAGGGGGCTGGCTGGAGACCAAGCAAATATGGAAGTTGGAGCTAGCTGGATTGACGGTGATGTAAACGCTTGGACTCGGCCTCACAGGAGCGGACGCCGTGATCTGTGCGCCAACGGCTAACCCCGCGGGGAGGCGAACTTGGGATGGTACTGAACAGTCGAAGTGGCCCGTCGACGACACTCCCAGGTTCGACGTCTGTGACGCGAGTTTCCGGGCCACGGATCTGCAGTGAGCAAATAAGGTGGACCAGGTGATCTCAGCCATCCCTGGCCCGAAGCCTGTGGGAGCACAACTTGCTGGCGAAGGGCACAACGCGGTTCATCAGGTACACCGCGTTGCCATTTTCGCTAGCAAGCTAAGCTCCCACCCCAAGGCCGACGCAGGCTGTAGGAGCACAGCTTGCTGGCGAAGGGCACAACGCGGCCCATCAGGTACACCGCGTTGCGTTTTTTGCTAGCAAGCTACGCTCCCACCCCAAGGCCGACGCAGCCTGTAGGAGCACAGCTTGCTGGCGAAGGGCACAACGCGTCCCATCGGGTACACCGCGCTGCCATTTTCGCTAGCAAGCTAAGCTCCCACACCAAGGCCGGCGCAGCCTGTAGGAGCACAGCTTGCTGGCGAAGGGCACAACGCGGTTCATCAGGTACACCGCGCTGCCTTTTTCGCTAGCAAGCTAAGCTCCCACCCACCAGGCCGACGCAGGCTGTAGGAGCACAGCTTGCTGGCGAAGGGCACAACGCGGTCCATCAGGTATACCGCGTTGCGTTTTTCGCTAGCAAGCTACGCTCCCACCAGGACACCAAGGAGCAGCAGGCCGACGCAGCCTGTAGGAGCACAGCTTGCTGGCGAAGGGCACAACGCGGTTCATCAGGTACACCGCGTTGCGTTTTTCGCTAGCAAGCTACGCTCCCACCCCCGCGCCGACGCAGGCTGTGGGAGCACAGCTTGCTGGCGAAGGGTACGGCACGGTACATCAGGTACGGCGCGGCGATT
>NZ_JAPYKM010000040.1:0-57909 GCF_029623465.1 Pseudomonas sp. RIT-To-2
TGTTCTTTGTCGTGGCCGCGGCGTCGTGCGCCTGGTTGCTGATCAAGGGCTCGGCGCCGTTTCTGCCTGACGTGGTGACGCGCGACCAAGTGCTGCAGGGCGCCATCACCCACCGGTTCGCCAAGACCTTGTCCAATGCCCCGGTGCCCAGCCAAGCGGCGACCCTGGAGCGCGACGCCAGTTGGCTGCTGTTCGGCGACCTGGGCCCTCGGGTGCGCCAGGGCTGCCCTGGCTGGCTGTTCCTGACCGATGAGCTGCGCCTGAACCCGGCCGCCATGGCCAACGCCCGGGCCAAGGCACAGGCCGTGGTCAGCCTGCAGCAGGCGCTGGCCAAGCGCGGCATCCGTTTGCTGGTGGCCGTGGTCCCGGACAAGAGCCGCATTGCCGCCCGCCAGTTGTGTACGTTGGCCCGTCCGGCCTCGCTGGCACCGCGCATCGTCGAGTGGCTGGCAATGCTGCAAGCCGCTGGCATCGCCGCCGTGGACCTGACCCCGGCCCTGCACCCCTTGGGCGACGCCGCTTACCTGCGCACCGACACCCACTGGAGCGAGGCCGGTGCCCGCGCCGCTGCCGAGCGCGTGGCCCAGGCCGTCCAGGGCATCGGCTTCAAGCCCACGCCGCAACAGGCGTTCGACCTCATGCCCCAGGCCAACGCCCGACGCCCCGGCGACCTGGTGCACCTGGCAGGCATCGACGGGCTGCCCGTGTCGCTGCAACCGCAGCCCGAATACGTCGCCGCCACTCAGGCCAGCGCCAGCGCCCAGGCCAACGGCGACAACCTCGACGACCTGTTCGGCGACGACCACCTGCCGAACACGGCGCTGATCGGCACCTCGTTTTCCCATAACTCGAACTTTCTCGGTTTTCTGCAGCATGCGCTAAATGCGCCAGTCGGCAGTTTCGCCAAGGACGGCGGCGAGTTTTCCGGGGCGGCCAAGGCCTATTTCGACAGCCCTGCCTTCACCCGGACACCCCCTGCCCTGATCATCTGGGAGTTGCCTGAGCGCGACCTGCAAACGCCGTACGACCAAGGCATCCAACTGCCCTGAAGCGGTGCGACCAACGGCCATGGAGCGGCCTGGGCATGTATGGCAATCTCCAGCTCCTTTTTGCCTGACATGCCTCACGGCCTGGTACCCCATGCGAGCCGCTCCAGCCCGCCCGCCCATTCACATCGCGATGGTCGAAGGCGATGCCCTGCTTCAAGACGCCTTGCTTACCCGCCTGGCCGCCCTGCCCGACATGCGCATGGTGGCGGTAGCGGGCAGCCGTGCCGCCGGGCTGGCAATGCTCGAAGGGCCCGCCGCGCACGTACTGCTGGTGGAGCTGACGCTGCCCGACGGCCCCGGCATGGACGTGATCCAGGCAGCGCAGCAACGCTGGCCGGCGTGCGAGATCATGGTCACCACGGCCCTCGGTGATGAAGCGCACGTGATGCGCGCCCTGCAGGCGGGGGCATCGGGTTACCGGCTCAAGGGCGACACCCGGGCCTGCATCGTCGCCGACATTCGTAGCCTGCGCGCCGGTGGCAGCCCGCTCAGCCCGCAGATCGCACGCCAGCTCGTGCAACGCTTGCGCCCCCGTGCCGACGCGCCACGCCCGTTGGTTTCACCGCGCGAACAGGAAGTGCTGGTGTACCTCACCAAAGGCTTCACCGCCGAAGAAATCGCCGCTCTGATGGCCGTATCGCGCCATACCGTGCTGACCTTCGTGCGCCGGGTGTACAAGAAACTGGGCGTGGGCTCCAAAGCCGAGGCCATTTACGAGGCGCGCAGTATGGGGTTGATAGAGCGCTAGCATTGAGCTTTGCTGCACAACTGCCCCCTGAGCAACGGCTGTCACTCAAAGCCAGCCGCCCACGCGCAGAGCCGGCGGCTTGCAGCCTGCAGCAGCCCTGGCCGCGTCACGCACATGACGTGCACGGCCGCGACGGGGTCGCTATTTCAGTACCAGCAGGTGGTACACCCCATCCACATTCTCGATGCCATGGGTGTCGTGGGTGAAGCCTGGAAACGAGCGGTCGAAGGCTTCCAGGGCCCGCAGATACGCCAGCAATGGCCCCTCGATCGCCCCGGCCTTTTCACCCGGCATCAGCAAGGGAATGCCCGGCGGGTACGGCACGATCCCGGTGGCCGCGATGCGCCCTGCGGCCTGTTCCAGGGTGATCAGCTCCACTTCGTTTTTCACCAGTTTTTCGTAGGCCTGCACCGGGCTGAACACTGCCTCGGGCAGGGTGCCGAAAGCCTGCGCCATGGCTGCCGTGGTCTTGTGCTGTTTCATGGCGGCGAAAATCTCGTCCGCCAGGTCCTTCAGGCCCATGCCGGCATAGCGCTGCTGGTTCGCGGCCAGCAGGTCGGGCAGGCACAGTTCCAACTCCAGGTTGCTGTCGTAGTCGCGCTTGAAGTCCAGCAAGGCGTTGACCAGGGTGCCCCACTTGCCCTTGGTGATGCCGATGGAAAACAGGAACAGGATGGTGAAGTCGGTGGTCTTCTCCACCACGATGCCCTGGCGCCCCAGGTACGCGGACAGCACGCACGCCGGTATGCCACGGTCGAGCAGGTTGCCGTCATCGCCCATGCCTGGGCTCAGCACCGAGACCTTGATGGGGTCGAGCATGCAGTAGCCGTCTTCAATGTCGCCGAAACCGTGCCACACGGCATTGGGGTGCAGTACCCAGCAGCTTGGCTCGGCCTTGAGCAGACCGGGGTCTACCTCGTGGAACGGCACGTCCAGCGCGCCGACCTTGACCGACGGGGGCTGCCAGCACGAGAAAAACCAATCGTCACTGGCAAGCATCTCGCTGTGCATGCGCGAAATGACCTGGCGGAAAGCGATGGCCTCCTCGATGGACTCCGTGGTGAGGATTTGCCCGGTGGGCTGCTCCATCATCGCCGAACTGACGTCGCACGAGGCCATGATGGCGTAGTTGGGCGAGGTCGAGGCGTGCATCATGAACGACTCGTTGAAGCGCCCATGGGGAATGGGGTTGCGGCCATCACGCACATGGATCATCGAAGCCTGGGACAGCGCCGCCAGCAGCTTGTGCGTGGATTGAGTGGCGAACACCGTCGGCCGCGAGGCGTCATGGTCGGCCGGGCTGCCGTGCATGGCGAAGCGGTCGCGGTACAACGGGTTGAACCGCGCATAACCGTACCAGGCTTCGTCGAAGTGCAGGCGGTCGACGCTCTGGCCCAGCAGGTCTTCGACGCGGGTGACGTTGTAGGTCAGGCCATCGTAGGTGGAGTTGGTGACGATGGCGTGCACGGGCGTGGGGTCGATACCGCTGTGCACCAGCGGATTCTCGGCAATGGCGCGCTTGACCCCCTCGGCGCTGAGGGTCTGGGGCAGGATCGGGCCGATGATGCCGTAGCGGTTGCGGGTGGGCACCAGGTAGGTCGGAATGGCACCCGATAAGGTCATGGCGTGTTCGGCGGACTTGTGGCAGTTGCGGTCGCACAGAGCGATCTGGTCACGGGTGACGCTGGCCATCAGGATGACCCGGTTGGACATCGATGAACCGTTGGTGACGTAGTAGGTACGATGGGCGCCGAACACCTTCGCGGCATACCGCTCGCCCTGCCCTATGGGGCCACTGTGGTCGAGCAGCGAACCCAGCTCGCCCACCGAGATGGACAGGTCCGAGCGCAGCAGGTTTTCCCCGAAGAATTCGTAGAACGCCCGGCCCGCGGTGCTTTTCAGAAAGGCTGTGCCACCGGCGTGCCCTGGGGTATGCCACGAGTACTCGTAGCTGCGGGCGAATTTCAGCAAGGCGCCGAACATCGGTGGCAGCACCGCCTGGCGATAGCGCTCGATGGCCGCCAGGATGCGCCCGCTGAGAAAGCGGCTGGTGTCCTCGGGCAGCCAGATGAAGTCGTCGGCATGCTGCATCACGATCAGCGGTACGCTGGACGCCGTGCTGCGGTCGCTGATCAGGAACACCGGCACCCGGGTGTTGCGCTCGCGAAGCGCGGTCAACAGGTTGATGCAGGCCTGGTGGCCTTCGCTGGTGTCCATCTCCCAGCTCAGCAGCACGCACTGGATGGCCGGGTCGGTACTGAGAATGGACGTGGCGTCGCTGAGGGTCTCGGACACCAGCACGCTGATGGAACGCTCCTCGACGTCGCTGATCAACTGGTTGAGGGCACGGCCAAAGACGCTGCGTTTGTCCGGCGGCGGGCTGACCAGCAGGGCCAGCATGCCCAGCAGGTGTCTGTATTCGGTCATGGGGTCACCTCCAGTGTGCGGTTGTGCGGGGCGCCAGCGTTCAGGTCATTGACCGGTATGGGCTGGCCGACGATGTGCTGGGCCGCCACGGTCTGGGTCGGCACGCTGTTGTTCAGCGCTTCCAGGCGGATCAGCCGGGTGTTGACGAAGCCGAACAGGGTATAGCCGACAATGGTCGCCACCCCGCCGAGCATCAGCGCCTGGGCCCCCGAACTGTAGAGCGCCAGGTAGCTGTAGGCCGCGGCGATGCCCGCGACGATATTGGTGATCATGGCCTTGCGGGGCGGCACATTGGAGATGCTCTGCAGCGTCATCAGGGTGGCCATGGAGAGGATGTACGGCACCAGGTTGGTGACCACCGCCAGGTTCACCAATGTGTCGAACTGCTTGGACAGGTCCGGGCTGATGGTCAGCAGGCCCAGGGCCGTCTGGATCGCCAGCAGGATCAGCATGCTGATGATCGGCACACCATGCTTGTTGGCCTTGGCAAAGATCGGCAGGAAATAGCCCGTGTCCGCCGAACTCTTGAACACCTGGGCCACCGTGAACTGCCAGCCCAGCAGCGAGCCAATGCAGGCCAGCACCATCAGCCCCATCACCAGGTTGCCGATGGCCGGGTTGAACATCTTGGCGAAGACCAGGCCGAACGGCGCGGTGGACGACACAAGCGCAGCGTTGTCGACGATACCGGCGATGACGTTGGTGGACACGATGTAGATCACCGCCGCCCCCAGGGTGCCGCCCAGTACCGCGATGGGCACGTTCTTCTCGGGGTTTTCCACCGCGTCGCCGTTGGCGCACGCCGACTCCAGGCCCAGGAACGCCCACAGGGTAATGGCCACCGAGGCGCCGGCAGCGTCGAACCAGCCACGGTCGTGAGGGTTCCAGCCGGCAGCATAGGTGCTGCTGTCAAACCAGAACCAGCCGATGGTGGACACCAGCACCACGGGGGCGATCACGCCCCAGACCGTGATCGCCCCTATTTTGCCGGTAATGTTTGCGCCCCCGAAGTTGGCGAACGTGGTAATCCACAGCAACGCGATAGTTGCCAGGCCTACTTGCAGGGAGTCCAACTTGATATCGAACAGCGTCTGTATATAACCCACCGCTGTAATACTGATCGCCACATTGGCAATGAGTAGCGAAAGGCCATACGTGTAGTTGGTGATGTAGTTGCCGGCCTTGCCGAACGTATATTCGGCATAACCGCCCATGCCGCCGGTCTTTCGGCTGAGCATGCCGCAGCGGGCGAAGGCGTAGGCCAGGGCCAGCGACCCTGTGGCCGTCACCAACCAGGACAAAATCGATATACCACCCACCTCGGCTAACTTGGTGGGTAATAAAACGATGCCTGAACCGAGCATGTTAACGGCGGTCAGCATGGTCAGCTGCACGACGCTCATTTTCTTGATGGCTGGCATTCCGTTGACCTCATGGAAACATCGACTCAAAGAGTCTTAGCAGAGGGCCGCAATACAGCAAGAAAAAATGAGAATTATCAGCCCCCTCATTCGGTTTTATTATGGGCGCCCTGCGTGGGCCCGTACTTGACCCCAATCAACGTTCATCCCCCATGCCGCCAGCAGAATCGACACCGTCCCCGCCAGTTGCGGCAGGCTCAAGGGGTGGGAAAATGCGACCCAGTCCACCAGAATGGCCACCACCGGGTAGATGAATGACAGCGCCCCGACCACGGGTGTCGGCAGCTTCTGAATGGCGCTGTACAGCAGGGTGGACATCACACCCGTGTGCACCACGCCAATGATCACCAGGAAACGCCATTGCCCGCCGGGCTGCACGATGGTGGAGAAATCCGTGAAAGGGGCCAACACCACCACGCCCACGATCATCTGCACCAGTACGATCAGGTGAGCAGGCACCGCCTTCAGCCGCTTGGCGATCAGCGCCGCCAGGGCGTAGAAAAATGCTGAACCGAGGGCGAGCGCGACACCGCGCAGGTAGTCCGGGGCGTTGGCCGAGCCGCCCATCTGCCCTGACACGATCAGCACCAGCCCCACGAACGCGAGCGCCAGCCAGAGGCTTCTGGCGACAGAAAAACGCTCCCCCAGAAACATCACGCCCAAAGCCACCAGCATGAACGGTTGGGTGTGGTAGACCACGGTGGCAATCGCAATCGTGGCATGTCGGTAGGCACTGAACAGCAGTACCCAGTTGAGCACCAGCGCGACGCCACCCACGCTTATCCAGGCCAACTGGGCGCCACTGACGCAGCCGCGCTTGAACACACCCAGCAGGCCACACGCGACCAGCAGGGCGAGCGCACCGAACACACAGCGCCAGAACACCACGGCCGTGGCTGACTGCCCGGACAACAGCACGAACCAGCCCACTGTGCCGGAGATCACCATGGCGGCGACCATTTCCAGAGTACCCCGGTATTGAGCGTTGACCACGCACACCTTCCTTATTGCTGCATAAGACCGATAAAATGAACATTCGGACGATATGCTGATTCTGTTAACAGGGCAGGTCAACCTTTTTAAGGATTTTTTGGCGAACAAATGAATGATTTAACGAACTACCCACACGCAGAACGGCCTCGGCCCATTGACCTGCTCGCCTTGGCCATCAAGCGCGAGCGGCAACTGGCCAACCTGTCCGTCACGGAATTGGCCAAACGCGCGAGCATTGCCAAGTCCACCTTGTCCCAACTGGAAGCCGGGCTGGGGAACCCGAGCATCGAGACCTTGTGGGCGCTGGCCATTGCCATGGGGTTGCCGGTGACGCGTTTCTTCGAGCAGCCGCCGCAGCAGGTGCGGGTGATCCGGGCGACCGAAGGGCAAACGGCGTATGCCGAGCACGGCCATTACGCCGCCACGTTACTGGCCGACTGCCCGCCAGGCGTGCGCCGCGACCTCTACCGGCTGAAGGTGCAGCCTGGCCAAGCAAAACTGTCGCAGCCGCACCCGGCCGGCACCCTGGAACATGTGCTGCTGTGCAGCGGCCGGGCCAGGGTTGGCCCGGTGCAGGACCCGGTGGTGTTGAATGCGGGGGACTACATGAGCTACTCAGCCCAGGGAGCGCATGTGTTCGAGGCACTGGAGCCCGACACCACCGCAGTGATGGTAATCGAGCACCCGTGACATATGGCCCTGCCCGGTCCCACAGGGGAGTGGCCAGGTCCGGATTGACTACCTGAGCAACTCACCACCACCCACGGCGGTCTTGACCAACCCGGCAATCACCCGCTCCCCGGTTTCCTCGGCCAGTTCCTGGTACCAGGCCTCGGTCTGGCGGGGGTCATGCCCATGGGTAACGCCCGCCCGTGCGCGTGCACGCTGCATGATCTGGGCGGTGCGCTCGACCCGCGCAGCGTCGTAACGTGCCAAAGCGGCGGGCAGGTCGGGGGCGTCGCGCTCCAGGCAGCGCGCCAGTGCCCAGGCATCCTCCAGGGCCTGGCACCCGCCCTGCCCCAGATCCGGGGCCATGGGGTGCGCGGCGTCGCCCAACAACACCACGCGGCCCTTGACGAAGCTGGCAATGGGCGCCATATCGTGGATTTCCACGCGGCTGACAATGCTGCTGTCCAGCCGCTCGATCAGCCGTTGCACCGCGGGCGCCCAACCGCTGAAATGGGCCCGCAGTTCGTCGCGGTAGGCCTCCCGCAGGTTCGGTGTGCCGGCCGGCAGCGGTACGTCGAAGAAGAAATACAATTGGCCGTTGCCCATGGGCATCAACGACACGCGCTTGTGCTCGCCGACGAACTGGGTCCACTCCGCCACCGGCGCCAGGTCCTCGGCGGCGGCGATTCGCCCATTCCAATTGACATAACCGCAGTACTCCCGCGCCACAGGCGCACCGGCCACCTGGTTGCGCAACTGCGAATGGGTGCCGTCGGCCGCCACCACCAGGTCAGCCTTGATGCGCTGGCCATCGGAGAACAGCAACTGTACCCCCTCGGCCAACGCTTCGACGGCTTCACAGGTGACGCCCAAGGTGACATTTTCAGGGCCGCAGGCTTGCAGCAGAATCGCCTGCAAGGCGGTGCGGGCAATAGGGCAGGCGCGCTGGTCAACCGCTTCGTACAGCGGCTGCAGGCTGAAACGGGTCAATAGCTCGCCCGTGGCGGTGCTGTAGCTCATGGACGTCATCTGGCCACTGGCGGCCTTGATCGCGGCCCCCAAGCCCAGCTTTTCAAGGACGTTGACGCCGTTGGGCCAGATCGAAATGGCGGCACCCGCCGGGGTCAATTCCGGCACCCGGTCGAACAGGCGCACGCGATGGCCGCATTGCTGCAAGGCGATACCAGCGGACAAGCCACCGAT
Organism: Pseudomonas sp. RIT-To-2; assembly: GCF_029623465.1. Taxonomy (NCBI): domain Bacteria; kingdom Pseudomonadati; phylum Pseudomonadota; class Gammaproteobacteria; order Pseudomonadales; family Pseudomonadaceae; genus Pseudomonas; species Pseudomonas sp. RIT-To-2. Next base: position 8,511 of record NZ_JAPYKM010000040.1, read on the forward strand.
GCCGGCACCAATGATGACGATATCCAGGGAACGGGAAAGCGAAGTAGACAATGACATGGCGAGGCACTCTAAAAAACTGATCAACTGGTCAGTTATTGCAGAATGCTTGCCAGCCCCACCCTTCACTTCATGAAACCCATGCCAGTGCCCGGCAGGCGGGGTTGGCCGGGCAGGTTCGACACCGCCGGGCGAGGACAAAACGAAAAATCGCGCAGCGCAAAAATGCAACATTGCGGCGCAGCGACACCCCATGCGCCCCAATGCGGGTCGTCACGCCTTGGCCGGGGCGAGCCTGTCGAGGAACTGGTGGGCCAGCGCATGGTACAACGACACAGGCGCGATCCAGCCGGAAATCGCCGCCGCCATCAAACTGGTCGCGAGCATGGGGATGGCAAGGTCCGGGCTGTGTGACAGTTCCAGCACGATCACCGAAGCGGTCAGTGGCGAACGGGTGACGCCCGCCAGATAGGCACCCATCCCCAACAGCGCACAGGTCTGCAGGTTGAAGCCCGGCAACCAGGCGAGCAGCGGTGCGAACGCAGCCCCGATGCTCAGCGAGGGCGAAAACAGCCCCCCGGGGATACCCGCCAGGTAAGACACCACATTGGCCAGAAACTTCCACAACAGGAAGCTGCCGTCGGTTACCGGTTGGCCCTCCAGCAACGCATGAGTCTCCTGGTAACCGGTACCGAACACATGGTTGCCGGACGCCAGCCCCAGCAGCGCCAGCGCCAGCCCGCAGGCACCGGCGAAGCGCACGGGAGTGCGGTCACGCAGGGCGCACAGGCGACCGATCCAGCCACGCCGTGAAGGCAGTACCAGTTTGACGTACGCGCCCCCCAGCACACCGCCCAGCAGCGCACACGCCGGTACCTCACCCCACCCCCACCCCACCGGCAAGTGCCCACCGACCTCACCGAAGTAGGAATAGTGGCCCATCAGCCCCAGGGTTACCGCACCGCCAATCAGCACGGCCGTGAGTACCAGGCCACTGAAGCGCTGCTCGAACGTGCGGCTCAATTCCTCGATGGCGAACACCACGCCGGCCAGCGGCGTGTTGAACGCCGCGGCGATGCCCGCCGCGCCCCCCGCCAGAATCAGCCCCGCCACGGTGCGACGGCCATGCAGGCCAAGGCGGGTACCGAAGGCATGCAACACGGCCGCCCCGACGTGCACCGTGGGCCCTTCACGCCCTACCGAGCCGCCCACCAGCAAGGCGCCCAAGGTGAGACACATGCGCGCCGCCGCCAGTGGTAGCGCCAGCACCTGCGCGCGCAAACCCCTTGATGGCGTTTCCAGCGCCGCGATCACCTGGGGAATACCGCTGCCCTTGGCACCCGCGAACCAGCGCTGTGTCGCCCAGGCCAGCGTGGCGAACCCCAGGGGCGTTATCAGCAGCGGCAGCCAGGCGGCGCTGCCGAGCAGCCGTTGAAACAGCGCGAACGACTGGTCAGCCAGCCAGGCGAAGGCCAGCGCCACCAGCCCTACCAACAGCGCTCCGACCCAGAACGCCAACTGCTGGCGCCCGCCTCGCCAGCGCGAACGCAACAGCCTGCGGCCGCGGCGCATGGGTGACAACGAAGACGAGACGGGTTCGGGCAAGCTGGACATCGATGCGCCTGACTGAGAGGAAAGGGCCTAGTATGGCTGATACATCACCGTTGCCTACCCGCAACATCAAGATTGCCTGCACAGCCCATCCTAAAGGGCACACGCCGAGCCATGGCCGTCGTGGCGCGCTACCACCTGCGTCACGTCGACCGCGTCGCCTGCTTCCCGAGCTTGCGCCCGGTCCCACAACAGCGCATGCGCCACCGGTAACCGCGGCTCCATTCAGCCGTTTCACCACAACCCTGTGGGACCGGGCGGAGCTCGGGAAGAGGCCCGCCCGGTCGACCCCGTCGTCTGCTTCCCGAGCTTGCGCCCTGGCTTGCAGGGATACCGTTGAACGCCTCGGCCATGTTGGCCTGGCCGCGGCGGTAGCGGCAGTGGCGTTGCTGGTGCGCGGCTGGGCTGCAAGGTCGCCGATAACCCAGCAAACAGCGCACGCAAACGGTAACCGTCAAGGCCTCATTGCAGTGGTACGGTCAGGCGGTCGATGACCGGGCGGGTTTCGGGGCGCACGCCCCGCCACCATTCGAACGCCTCGGCGGCTTGCTCCACCAACATGCCAACACCATCGGCAAGGCGCGCCACCGCAGCCTCCCGGGCCAGCGCCAGGAACGGCGTCAGCCCTTTTCCATACGCCAGCTCATAAGCCAGTTGGGCGGTGGCGAACACGTCGACAGGCACCGGCGGCAGCTCGCCGGTGAGGCTCGCCGAGGTGGCGTTGACGACCAGGTCGAAGCGCTGCCCCGCCAGCGCCTCATAGCTGACGACCTGCACGCGCTCATCCTTCACCTCAGCCGCCAGCGCCTGCGCTTTGGCCTGGTCGCGATTGGCGATCACCAGCCGCGCGGGCCCTGCCGCCAGGAACGGCAGCAACGCACCGCGCACCGCCCCGCCAGCGCCCAGCACCAGCACGTTGCGGCCCGCCAAGGGCACCTGAAGGTTATGCTCGATGTCGCGCAGCAGGCCGATGCCGTCGAAGTTCTCGGCGTAGACCTTGCCGTGCTCGAATTTCAAGGCATTGGACGCCTTGGCCAAGGTGGCGCGCTCACTGCGCGCATCGGCCAGTTCGAAGGCCCGCAGCTTGAAGGGCGCGGTGATGTTCATGCCCTTCCCGCCTCCCTCGCGGAAGCCCAGCACCTGGGCCTCGAACCCGTCGAGGTCGCCTTCGATGGCACCGTACTCGAGCGCCTGGCGAGTAACCTCGGCAAACAGGCCGTGGATCAGGGGCGATTTGGTGTGGTTGATCGGGCGCCCGATCACGCTGTAACGGTCTGTCATTGTGCACCTCCATGGGAAAACAGCACGCCGTCGGCCTGCATCGCCGCGATCTCTTGTGCGCTGAAACCCAGTTCGGCCGCCACCTGGGCGTTGTGCTCGCCCAGGTCAGGGGCCACCTGATGAATCGTGGTGTCGCAGTCGGAGAAACGGAACGGCAGGTTCGGCATGCGTAAAGTACCGTAGCGCGGGTGCTGTTGCTCTACGACCATATTCCGCGCCTTGATCTGCGGGTCGGCGATGACCTCGTCGATACGCTGCACCTTGGCGCTGGGCACGTCGATCTCGTCCAGCAGCGACAGGATGCGCGCCACCGGATTAGCCGCGACCCAGGCCTTCACCGCCGTGAGGATCTCCACCCGGTGGGTGTTGCGGCCGTTGAGGCTGTGGAACCGCGTGTCACTGCCAAAGCCTGCCGGGCCGCCGTTAGCCTCCAGCATCACTGCGAAGCGTTTCCAGGCATCGTCCACCTGCGCGGCGATCACCAGGTCACCGTCGGCGGCGCGGAACACGCCGTACAGGGTGGAAGTGGGCATGTCGTGGCCGGTCTGCTGCGGCACGATCTCGCCGTTGGACAGGGTGTAGCACTGCACTGCGTACTCGTGCATGGACACCAGGGTGTCGTACAGCGCCATGTCGATGTGCTGGCCGCGCCCACTGTTGACCCGTCCCAACAAGGCGGCGTTGATGGCCGCCACCGCGTGGATACCGGTGTACATGTCGCCCAGCGAAATGCGCAGCAGCGGCGGCGCTTCGCCGGGGTTGCCGACCATCTGCATGATGCCGCTCTTGGCCTCGGCGATCAGGCCGAAGCCAGCGCGGTGGGCGTCGGGGCCGGTATGGCCATAGGCCGAGATCGAGCAGTAGACCAGCCTGGGGTTGCGCGCCGACAGTTCCGCGTAGCTCAACCCCAGCTTGTCCAGGGCACCGGGCCGGTAGTTCTCGATGAACACGTCCGCAGAATCGCAGAGTTTGTGCATGAAGGCCTTGCCGCGTGGGTCCTTCATGTTGACGCTGACACCCTGCTTGCCCATGTTCAGTTGCAGGAAGTAGCCGCTCTGGTGCTCGTCCAGGGTAAAGGCGTGCTGGCGGCCGGCATCGCCGCTGCCGGGGCGCTCCACCTTGATCACTTCGGCGCCCAGGGCAGCCAGGCAGCGGCCCACGTAGGGGCCTGCCAGGAAGTGGCTGTAGTCGATGACGCGAATGCCTTTGAGTGGCAGTGGCTGAGTCATGCCTGTGGCCTCCGTGGAACCATCAGGCGGTGCTCGCCGCGCTGCACGACTTCGCCCTTCTGGTTGATCAGTTCCGAGGGCAGCACGACGATGCCCCAGCCCGGTTTGCTGTTGCTGGCGCGCATGCTGCCCACGCGAAACTTCACATGCAGTTCGTCGTTGACCTTGATCGGCAGGACGAAGTCCCAGGTCCAGCCCAGGCTCATGCCCGGCAGGAAACGGTAGTCGCTCTGGGTCTTGAGGCCGTCGGCGATGCTCTGGCCGAACAGCCCGTGGGCCACCAGGCAACCGAAGTGGCTGGCGTTGGCATAGGCCTCGTCGACGTGCACCGGGGTGTGGTCACCGGTCAGGTCGGCATACGCCAGGATGCGCTCCCGGGTGACGGTGTAGGTGGGGCTGGTGCACTCGTCGCCCTCACGGGCATCGTCCCAGTACTTTTCTTGAAGGGTCATAAGGCAGCTCACGAACGAGGGTTGATGGCCAGCGCCTGCGCCACACTGGCGGCAGGCGAGGCCTGGATGAATTCCAGCGCCAGGCCGTCGGGCAGGCGCAGCCAGTTGTGGCCTTGGGGCATGGGGGTCACATGGAACCTGCGCGCGGCGGCCAGGGCGTATTCCACGTCCTCGCACATCACGCCCAGATGACCGAGGCGGCCTTCAGGGCCGTCGAAATCGGGCTTGCTCATGAACTGCATGCCGCCCAGGGTCCAGTACTGAATCGGTTCCTCGACACTGCCCTGCACCTCGCGCAGGGTCATGCCGAATACCTCGTGGAAAAAGCGTATGTGCCAGTGGATATCCTTTACCCACACGGCGACGTGCTCGACATAGGCTTTGGGGATGCTCATGAATTGGCTTCCTCTTGTTGATGATCCGCCATGGCCCGCTCGATGCCCTTGATGCAGGCCACCAGCGTGGCGTTGACGGGCGTGGCCACACCGTGGCGCTGGCCCCAGCGCACGACCGAGCCGTTGATGAAATCGATTTCGGTGACGGAGCCCTTCTCCAGGCTCTGCAGCATGGAAGTCTTGAACGTGGCAGGCAGGCCTTCGGCGGCCAGGTTCCAGGCCGCGCCAGGGCTGGTCAGGCTCAATTGCACACCGGCGGCGGTGGCCACGGCGATGGCTTCGGCCACTGCCGACAGTGCCGCGGCCTTGAGCAGCGGTTCGCTGTACAGTTGGCCGTAGGTGAGCCGGGAGATACCCGTGAGCGCACCGGTGGCGACGTTGACCAACAGCTTGTCCCACATGGTGCCGACGATGTTTTCGCTGACAGTGGTGGCCAGGCCGGCGCCGTTGAAGGCGTCGGCGATGGCCTGCACGCGATCGCTGAGGCTACCGTCCAGTTCGCCGATGTAGGTCTGTTTGCCCACCACCCCGGCGCGGATGACCGCAGGCGCCAGCAGCACGCCACCGACATAGGTCTTGCCTGCCAGTACCCTGGACCGGCCGACCGCCTCGGCGAGAATGTCTTCATGGCCCAGCCCGTTCTGCAACGACAGCACCAGGGTATGCGGGCCCACCAGGGCCATGGCCCCGGTGATGGCCTGGGCGGTATGGAAGGACTTGACCAGCACGACCACCAGGTCCACCGGGCCAACGACGCTGGCCTCGGTGCTGGCGTTGACCTTGACCTGGCGCTGGCCACGCTCGTCGTGCACGGTCAGGCCGTCACGGTTCATGGTGTCAACGTGGGCAGCGCTGCGGTTGAGCAGCCAGGTGTCGTGGCCAGCTTCACTCAGCGTGGCACCGATGGCACAGCCCAGGGCACCGGCGCCCAGAATGCATATTTTCAAGCGGTGGACTCCTTTTTGGTGCCCCCACCTTATGCCCGCGGGTATTGTTGAGCTATACAATGGCCTCAATAACCCTATTGAAAAACACAATAATGATCGACACCAGCGCCCTGCCCGAACCCAAGCTGCTGCACCTTTTCAACGTGCTCTATGACACCCGCAGCGTGACTCGCGCGGCCGAACAGTTGGGGCAGAGCCAGCCCACCATCAGCATCTGGCTGGGCCGCCTGCGCGAACAACTGCATGACCCGCTGTTTGTCCGCACCCCTGGGGGTATGGCGCCCACGCCGCGGGCCGACGCGCTGATCGGCCCCTGCCGGGAGGTGCTGGAGTCCCTGCGCCGGCTAACCACTCACCAACCCGACTTCGACCCGGCCACCGCCCAGCGCCGCTTTCGGCTGTGCGTCAGCGATGCCAGCCACATCACCCTGTTGCCCCAGGTGCTGGAACACCTGCGCAAGGCGGCACCTGGCATTCGCCTGGAAGCGGCGCGCATCGACGGCAACACCGAGCGTGCCCTGGAGGCCGGCGAAGCCGACCTGGCCGTGGGTTTCGTGCCCTGGCTGGGGGGCGGCATGTACCAGCAAGTGCTGTTCCCCCAGGACTGGGTATGCCTGAGCAGCCCCGGCCACCCGCGTATCCGCCACCGCCTGGACCTGGCCCTGTACCGCGGCGAAGGCCACGTGCAGATCACTGCCGGTACCGGCCAGAGGCTGCTGGAGGCCGCCCTCGGCCGCCAGGCCATCGAGCGCCAGATCGTCCTGGAACTTCCCGGTTTTCTTGGCCTGGGCGCCATCATCGGGACCACGGACCTGATCGCCACCCTGCCCCGCCATATCGGTGAAACGCTGGCGAAAATGCACGACCTTACGGTGCATGATTGCCCGGTCGCCATCGAAGGGTTTTCGGTGAAGCAGCATTGGCATGCGCGTTACCACCTGGACAGTGGCAACCGCTGGTTGCGAGGGGTGATGGTGGCGCTGTTCAAGCGCGAGGGGAACAGCTCGTAGCAGCGACTGCCTTTGTGGAACTGACCGCGCCGCCTGCATCGCAGGCGATCACCTGTACTGCATGATCGCCTGCGTGGGCTGCTAGATGAACGTCGCAGACAGGTCCTCGGCCAGCTTCTGCTCCGTCAGGTCGGTATCGCCGCTGATGCCCACACTGCCCACCACCGCACCGCCCTGTTTGAGTACCACCCCTCCCACCGCTGGCAATATGCCTGGAATGGTCCCGATGGCGAGGTTCTCTTTGCGGGCCAGGTCGTAGAACGTGATGGTGTTGATGGCGAAACGTGCGGCCGAGGTGGCCTTGGCGATAGAGGCATCGACACAGCCGGCATAGGCCCCCTGCATGCGGGTAAAGGCCAGCAGGTGGCCGTCGGTGTCCGTGACGGCGATACAGATCTTCATGTGGCGCTCAGCCGCCAACTGAGTGGCGCGCTCGGCCAGTTGCAGCGCGGCGGCCGTGGACACATTGGGTTGAGCAACCACTTGTTCCACCGGTTGCGCTTGGGCCAGGACCGGCACCAGCAGGGAAAGTGTGAAGGCAGCGAAAGGCAATTTTGTTTTCATTGTTGAGCTTCTCTTGGTTTTTATTGAAGGGCCTGAAACTGTGGCAGCGGCTACAACGACAGGGCCGCCCCCGTTAAAGCCGGGACTTTCTCGCGGCTGCCCAACGTGGCTGGCAACCTTACCTTGTAGATCTTGAACGGCAGTTGCAGCGCGCTCTTGCCACCCGGCCCGCGGTTGGCAGCCATCCGCGCGCTCTGGGGTACCGGGATGTACAGCTCGCGCTGGTCGGAAATGATCATGGCATCGGGGTTCGACAGCAGTGGGTCTTCCACCACCACCCGCAGGCTGCCGTCGGGGGACAGTACCGTCACCCGCGGTTTGTCGTACTCGCCCAGGTACAGGTTGCCAGCGCTGTCGATCGCAGTGCCGGTCAGCGGGCCGGTGTCGTAGACAAACTCGACTCGCTCGCCCAGGGCCTTTTCACTGAGGCTGGCATCGCGCAGTGCTGCGGTGGGCACGCGCCACAACGGACCGCTCAGGGCCTGGTAGTACAGCCACTGACCGTCAGGGCTGATCTCGATGGGGTCGGAGTGCACTTGATGGTCACTGCCATCGGGCATCAGCAGCACCTGGGCGTCCTCGCCGACTGGCCGGCGCTGGGGAATCATTTTGGTGGAAGGATGCTCGGCCAGCCGACGGATCGCGACCCCGGTGCGCAGGTTGATGACGATGATCGCGCCCAGGCCCGAGTCGGTGACGTACGCATGTTCGCTGTCCAGGCGCAGGTCATTGAGGTTGGCCCCCGCTGGCAGCACTTTCGGCGGCAAGCTGATGCTGCGCAGCAGCGACCCGTCGCGGGTATCGAACTGCAGGATCTTTTGTGCCGGGTTGATGCCCTTGGGCCCGGCGTCTTCGCCCTGGTCGATGGCCCACAGGGTGTCGTCGTCGAAAATATGGATGGTGTTGATCTTGACCAGTGCCTTGCCCCCGGGCTTGCCAGGCGCCCACTGGTTCCAGGCACCACCGGGAAATGGCTTGAGGCTGCCGTCCGGCAGCACCTCGGCGATGGAAGGGGTATTTTCAAAACCCGGCCAACGCGGCAGCCCCACGAACAGGCGGCCGGTGGACGTCAACGCCAGAGCATTGCACAACCAGTCCAGGCGGGCGACTTCGGTCAACGGCTGGCCGGCCTTGAACAGCCCGACGGCCTGGGCTAACGGGCCTTGCGCCAGCGCGAAGGTACCGCCGGCAATGACGCTGGCGCGGCAGAAGTGTCGTCGATTCAGCATATTCTTATTTTCCTTGTGAGATGAAACTCGAACCGGTGTTGCGTGCATGAACGCTGGGCCTCGCGTTCGAAAACGGCATTGTTCCAGGCCCAGGCGGACCACAATGGTATCGTTACCATTTGTCCTGAAAACGCTAACGCAGCCCTTGGGTCAGTACAAGTGCCTTTGCTGGATTTGAAGGGAAACCGTCAATTAGTTAGTGGCGTGGTGATATGCCGCACCCCTAGACTCGCCCGCCGTGGCTGTGCCAACCCGTCTGGAACGGGCCTTGCGCGCAGCCCGACCTGCAGCGGCGTACTGCACCGTGAGACCTGAGGAGTGTGACCATGAAACGACGAGAGGCTTTGATTTCGCTCGTGCAACTGACGGCGCTCGGCGTGGCCAGCAGCGCTGGCGCCAGCGTCATTGGCTCGCGTACCCCCATGCCGGTGGGCACCCAGCCCGATGCATTGCCCAAGCCCACGCGCAAAGGTGGCCTGGTTTACCTGAGCGCTGACGAAGCTCGGGAGGTGGCGGCTATTTTCGACCGGCTGATCCCCGAGGATGAACTGGGCATCGGCGCCAGCCAGGCCGGCTGCGTGGAATTCATCGACCGTGAGCTGGCGGGAGCGTTCGGCCAGGCGGCCAGTGTCTATCGCCTGGGGCCCATTGTACCTGGCACCCCAGAGCAGGGCCCGCAGTTCAAGCAGACGCCTGCCGAGCGCTACCGTACCGGGCTCAAAGACCTGGCCGCCTATTGCCAGGCCCGCCACGCCAAGGCCTTCAGCGCCCTGGACGGCGATACCCAGGACGCCCTGCTGCGCGACATGGAAAGCGGCACCCTGAAACTGCCCAATACCGGCACCGCCGACTTCTTCGCCCTGCTGCTGCAAAACGTGCGCGAAGGTTACCTGGCCGACCCGATGTACGGCGGCAACCGCGGCATGGTGGGCTGGAAACTGATCGGCTTTCCTGGCGCCCGTTACGACTACCGCCCCTACCTGCAGAAAAAAGGCGTGGCGTTGAACATCGAGCCGGTAAGCCTGCTCGACCGCGACCCGGCGTGACGCCGCGTTAGCCTTTCTGGGGGCTGGCGTGCCAGTTCCCGCTCCCCCTCGCACTTGCACGTTGGGCACGGCGCCCGGCTGCGCGCAATAAAGGATTGCCCCATGGCAAACGCAAGACCCAAAGCGGACGTAGTAGTCATCGGCCTGGGCTGGTCCGGCTCGGTGATCGCCGAAGAACTGGCCAGGGCCGGGCTCAAGGTCGTCGCCATCGAGCGCGGCGCCTGGCGCGACACCGCCACCGATTTCCCCCCCTCGGTGGACACCGATGAACTGCGCTGGGCCACGCGCAAGGAAATCCTGCAGCCACCGAAGCTGGAAACCTACACCTTCCGCAACAACGCCACGCAACAGGCATTGCCGGTACGCGAGTGGAGCAACCTGACGCTGGGCTACAACGTCGGCGGCGCCGGTACCCACTGGGCCGCCGCTTCGTGGCGCTTCAACCCGTTCGACTTCCAGCCCTACAGCAAGACCGTCGAGCGCTACGGCAAGCAGCAACTGGTGCCTGGCCTGCAAGTACAGGACTGGGGCATCACCTACGACGAGCTCGAGCCCTTCTACGATCGTTTCGAACGCATCGCCGGCACCAGCGGCCAGGCCGGGGTCATCAATGGCAAGATCATTCCCGGCGGCAACCCGTTCGAAGGCTCGCGCAGCCGCGACTTCCCCACCCCGCCCCTGGTGCCCAGCCGCTGGAACGACATCTTCACCCAGAAAACCACGGAGTTGGGTTACCACCCCTTCCCGGTTCCGGCCGGTACCATCTCGCGCGCCTACGTCAATGCCCTGGGCGTGCACATGGGCCCCTGCACCTACTGCGGCTACTGCCAACTGTTCGGGTGCGGCAACTGGTCCAAAAGCAGCCCCAACGCCTGTGTGGTACCCGCGCTGATGCGCCAGCCTACCTTCGAGGTGATGACGGAGACGGAGGTGCTGCACATCAACAAGGCACCCGACGGCAAGACAGCCACCGGGGTGAGCTTCGTCGGCAAGGATGGCGTGGTCGGCGAGCAGCCCGCCGATATTGTCATCGTCGCCGCCTACCAGCTCGACAACGTACGCCTGATGCTGCTGTCGGGAATCGGCGAGCCTTACGACCCCCGCACCAAGCGTGGGGTGATCGGCCGCAACTACAGTTTCCAGACCCTGTCCTACGCCTACCTGTGGTTCGAAAACGAGTACCTCAACCCATTCATCAATACCGGTTGCCTGGCCATCCAGATCGACGACTTCAATGCCGACAACTTTGACCACAGCGGCCTGGGTTTCATCGGTGGCGCGGGTATTCAGTCGCTGTCCAACAACGGCCTGCCCATCGGCATGGCCGGGGTGCTGCCCAAGGGTGCGCCCGCGTGGGGCAAAGGCTGGAAACAGTCGTTCCAGCACAGCTACCAGAACTGGGCCATGGTGCAGGGCCAGGGCACCAGCTACTCCCATGAAGACGCCTATTTCGACCTCGACCCCGTGTACAAAGACAACTTCGGCCGCCCGCTGATGCGCATGACCTTCGACTACAACCTCAATGACAAGCGCTCCGGCGAGTTCGTGCGCCAGAAATGCGAAGCCATCGCCAAGGCCGTAGGCGGCACGCAGGTCGAGTCCTACAACTTCGCGGCCGACCATTACACACCCTTCCGCGCCAACGACTCCTCGCACACCATCGGTGGCGTGGTGATGGGCACCGACCCGAAAACCAGTGCCCTGAACCGCTACCAGCAGAGCTGGGACGTGCACAACGTGTTTGTCCTGGGTGCCTCCTCGTTCCCCAACAATGGCGGTTTCAACCCCACCGTCACCATTGGTGCGCTGGCCTTGTGGACCGCCAAGGCAATCAAGGAACAGTACGTGAAGAACCCCGGCCCGCTGGTTCAGGCATAAGGACACTAACCAATGAAAAGAACAATCATGGCGGGGCTGGCGATCGTGGTCGTAGCCGGCATCGGGGCGGCGCTGTACATCAACGGCAGCACCCGCGCCGATGACATCGCCGATAACCAATTGCAGGCCTCGGACAGCACGCCCCCCGATCCGGCCCAGGTGCGCCAGGGTGCGTATATCGCCGTGCAGGGTGACTGCGCCGCCTGCCACACGGCCCCGGGCGGCAAGGCTTTCGCCGGTGGCTATGGCCTGCAGACGCCGTTTGGCGTGATCAACTCCACCAACATCACCCCTGATCGCCAGACCGGCATCGGCAACTGGACTGAGCGGGATTTCTTCCGTGCCGTGCGCCACGGCAAGCGCAAGGACGGCCAATTGCTGTACCCGGCCATGCCCTATAACGCCTATGTGCAGATGAGCGACAGCGACCTGCATGACCTGTGGGCCTACATGCGCTCGCTGGCCCCGGTCAGCCAGGCACCGGCGGCCAATACCCTGGGCTTTCCCTATGATATTCGCCTGGCGATGCTGGGGTGGAACCTGCTGTTCTTCAAGAACGCCGCCTACGTGCCGGTACCTGAGCAATCGGCGCAATGGAACCGAGGCCGCTACCTGGTGGACGGCGCCGGCCACTGTGCCGCCTGCCATACGCCGAAGAACGCCTTGGGCGGCGACACCGGCGCCTACCTGCAAGGCGCCGCGCTGCTGGGCGGGCATGCTCCCGAGATCACCAACGATGCCCACCTGGGGCTGGGTAACTGGAGCGCGGAGCAGGTCCGGCAATACCTGAAAACCGGTAGCAACGACACCGCCGTGGCGGCCGGCGCCATGGGTGAAGCGGTGGAGCATTCCACCCAGTACCTCAATGACACGGACCTGGCCGACATTGCCCTGTACCTCAAGTCGTTGCCAGGCTCAGGCACCCAGGCGCCCGCCGGGCTGGCCGCCAACGCCCCGGTGATGCAACGCGGCGCGCGGGTGTACGAGACCAACTGCATGGCCTGCCACAATGTGCGTGGCGAGGGCATTGGCGGTATGGTGCCGGCCTTCGCCGACAACTCGGGCATGCGTACCCCTGGCGGCGCGAACCTGATCAGCGCGGTGCTCAAGGGCGGACGCGCGGCGGCCACCGACAGCAATATCACCGCAGCGGGCATGCCGTCCTTCGCCTGGAAACTGAACGACACCGACATTGCCGCCGTGCTGACCTACGTGCGCAACAGCTGGGGCAACGCCGCGCCCGCCGTGGCCCCCGCGCAGGTGGCCAAGGCGCGCACCGCGCTGAAAGCCGACACACCGATCAGCGGCCTGTGAGGGTGACGGCCCCCGCTGCCGCGCCAGTGGGGGCAGGTCATCGACCACGCAAGGAAGTCGCTGCATGGTAAATTGCCCTTGGCCTCCCCCTTACGGAAATGTTTCGTTGGACAGCATCAATCGAAAGAAACGCCTGGTTCATGTGGCCGAGCTGGCCGGGGTCAGTCTCAGCACGGTCGACCGTGTACTCAATGAGCGCGGCAGTGTCTCCGACGCCAAGCGCCGCAAGGTGTTGAACGCCGCACGTGCTTTGGACCTGCGGCGCGTGCTGCCCTCACCGGTGCACGGCCTATTGCGCTTCGACCTGCTGATGGTCGACAGCACCACAGACCATTACCGGCGCGTGGCAAAGGGGTTTGCACAACAGGCCAACCTGTATCGCTCGCGGATGGTGCTGCAACGCCACATCTGGCGAGAGGGTAACCCGGGCGAGCTGGTCGACCTGATCAACAACCCGACCACGGCCCGGCAAGGGTTGATCGTGGTCGCACAGGACCAGCCCGCCGTTCGCGCCGCGCTCAAAGCACAGATCGACCAGGGTGTGCCGGTGGTGCTGCTGACCAGCAGCCTGTCCGAACTCAGCGGCGCCACCTACATCGGCATCGACAACCGCATGGCTGGCCGCAGTGCCGGGCGGCTGCTCAGCCAGTGGGCCATTCCCACCCGGGGGCGGGTGCTGCTGATCACCAACTCACTGCTCTACCACGCCCACCAGGAGCGGGTGGAAGGCTTCCTGCAAGTGTTGCGTGAACGCGCCCCCGGGCTGCAAGTGATCGGGCCTGTGGGCTGTCACGACGATGACCACAAGACCGCCCAGGCCGTGCACGATGCCGTGGCCGACGGGCACCCCCTGGCGGCGGTCTATAACACCGGCAGCGGCTCCGCCGGTATCCGCCAGGCACTGCTGGCGCAAAACCTGCGCCCCGTCTGGCTGACCCATGAGGCCAGCGAGCAGCACGCGCAATTCTTGCGCGAAGGCTTGCTGTCACTGGTCATCGACCAGGACCCCGAGGGCCAGGCCGAGGCCGCCATCCAGCACCTGCTCGTCGCCAACGGCGACCTGGAAGCGCCTGCCAGGGCAACCCCTCAATTGCGCATAGTGATCGAGGAGACCCTCCCCAACTGAATGGGTTCTGACGTGAAAACGTCAATTTGTTAGTGGCGTGGTGATATGCCGCACCCCTAGACTCGCCCGCCGTGACCGCCTGGTCGCGCGCTCAGGCGCGTTGTAGCGCGGTTCGACCTTCCTCATCGCCCACAGGACACCTTCATGCAGCGCAGAGATTTCCTTTCATCGGCACTGGCCCTGGCGGCAGCGTCCACGTTGCCTGCTGCGCGCGCCGAGGTCATCAGCGGCGGCCAGCCATGGGAACCCGGCAAGGCCAACGTGCCTTCGTTGCCCGCACCCCGTCAGGGCGGCCTGGCGTTTTTCACCCAGGCTGAATTCGACGCGGCCGGCGCACTGGCTGACCGCCTGATCCCGGCGGACGCGCTGAGCATCGGTGGCAAGGAAGCCGGTTGCGCCGTGTTCATCGACCGCCAACTGGCCGGCGACTACGGCAAGGGCGCCACCCTGTACCGACTGGGCCGTTTCGTCAAAGGCACACCGGAACAGGGCACCCAGTCGCCGCTGACCCCGGCAGACCGTTGGCGCCAGGGCCTCGCGGCGTTGGACAACCATTGCCACAAGACCTTCAGCACCGCCTATGCGCAATTGGATGGCGCCCGGCAGGATGACCTGCTGCGGCAAATGGAGAGCGGCAAGCTGGCCCTGGATCTGGGGCCGGACCTGGAGGTCAAGGAGCTGTTCGAACAGATCCTGGCCAATGTCCGCGAAGGGTTCTTCGCCGACCCCCTCTACGGCGGCAACAAGGGCATGGCCAGCTGGAAAATGATCGGCTTCCCGGGTGCGCGCTATGACTTTCGCGACGTGATCGCCAAGAAGGGCCAGAAGCTGTCGATCATCCCCACGAGTTTGATCGACAACACCCTCTGACACCCCATTCCGTGAGCGGTGCGGCTCTGCCGACACTCGCCTGTAACCCCGTGATCATGCTGTATTGAAGAGGTACTGATTGATGGCGAATGTACGCCCAAAAGCCGATGCGGTGATCGTCGGCCTCGGCTGGTGCGGTTCGTTGATGGCCGAAGAATTGACCCGCGCCGGGCTCAACGTCGTGGCGATCGAACGTGGCCCCTGGTTCGAAACCTCCACTGACTTTCCACCTTCGGTAGACACCGACGAACTGCGCTGGGACACCCGCCGCAGCATGCTGCTGCCACCGGCCATCGAAACCACCACCTTTCGCAACAACCGCTCGCAGACCGCGCTGCCCACCCGTGACTGGAGCCTGAACGAGCTGGGTTACAACGTCGGTGGTTCAGGTACCCACTGGGCCGGCATGGCCTGGCGCTTCCTGCCGTTTGACTTCGAACCCTACAGCTTTACCCTCAAGCGCTACGGCAAGCAGCAGATCACCGAGGGCCTGATCGTTCAGGACTGGGGGGTGAGCTACGACGACTTGGAACCCTTCTACGAACGCTTCGAGAAGATCGCCGGCGTTTCCGGCAAGGCGGGTGTGCTCAACGGTCAGAAGATCGACGGTGCGAATATCTTCGAAGGCAACCGCAAAAGCGAGTTTCCGCTACCGCCGCTGGCCACCACGCGCCTGACGGACCTGTTCACCGACGGTAGCAAAAAGCTCGGCCTGCACCCGTTCATGGTACCGGCTGGCCAGGCGTCCCAGGCTTACACCAACCCGCTGGGCGTGCGCATGGGCCCTTGCACGTATTGCGGCTACTGCCTGTACTACGGCTGCGGCAACTTCTCCAAGTCCAGCCCCAACGCCTGCGTGATACCGGCCCTGATGCAACGCAGCAACTTCACCGTGCTGACCGAGTCGGCGGTGCTGCGCGCCACCTTGGCTGAGGACGGCAAGACCGCCACGGGCGTGACGTACCTGGACCGCAACAAGAAGGAATGGGAGCAACCGGCGGACATCGTCATCTTCTCGGCCTTCCAGATGCAGAATGTGCGGTTGTTGCTGCTGTCGAAAATCGGCAAGCCGTACAACCCCGAAACCCGTGAGGGGGTGGTGGGCCGGGCCTACAGCTTCCAGACCGTGTCTGGCGCCAACCTGTTCTTCGAAGACGAGCAGTTGAACCAGTACATCGGCGCCGGGGCCCTCTCCGCCCAGGTGGACGACTACAACGGCGATAACTTCGACCATACCGGCAAAGGCTTCATCGGCGGCGCCGGCATTCTGGTGGTGGCCCGCGGCGCGCGCCCCATCGGCAACGCCGACGCCGTGCCACCAGGCACCCCGCGCTGGGGCAGCGAGTGGAAGAAGGCCTATACCCATGCGTTTCAGAACGGGACCTTCATCTTCAACCAGGGCACCAGCTTCTCCCATGACGAGTGCTACCTGGACCTGGACCCGGAGTACAAGGACGCCAACGGCGACCCGCTGATTCGCGTCACCTTCGACTACAACGAAAACGACCGGCGCATGGCCCGTTTCACCGAAGACCGCGCTGTCGAGATCGGCAAGGCCATGGGCGCCAAGATCGTCAACGGCTTTGACTCGGCCGCCGTCAACTACGGCCCTTACCTGCCTGCCAGTGACCACACCATCGGTGGCGCGGTGATGGGCCTGGACCCCAAGACCAGCGTGCTCAACCGCTACCAGCAAAGCTGGGACGTGCACAACGTGTTCGTGCTGGGCGCCTCATCGTTTCCCAACAACGCCGGCTACAACCCGACCTCCACCATCGGCGCCCTGAGCCTGTGGACGGCCAAGGCCATCATCGATCAATACCTGGGCAAACGTGGCCCTCTGGTGGAGGTACCGGCATGAAGCGCCGACATTCCCTGGCCAGCATCGCCCTGGGCGGCCTGGCCCTGTGCGGTGTGGTCGGCCTGGTGCTGGCCGCCGAGACCCTGACGCAACCCGGCCAGCAGACCGACAGTGCCCAGGGCGTCAAGGCCCCGGCCACCACCGAAGACCCCGCCGTTGCCCGCGGCCGCTACGTGGCCATCGCCGGCGACTGCGCCGCGTGCCACACCGACCCGCACCAGGGCAAGCCTTTCGCCGGTGGCTACGCCTTGCAGACGCCTTTCGGCACCCTGCTGGCCAGCAACATCACGTCGGACAAGAACACCGGTATCGGTGCCTGGACCGAGGCCGAGTTCACCCGCGCGGTGCGCGAGGGCAAAGGCCGTCACGGCGAGAACCTGTACCCGGCCATGCCGTACAACGCCTACGTGAAAGTCAGCGACCAGGACATGCATGACCTGTGGGCCTACATGCAGACGGTGCCGGCGGTGGACAACAAGGTGGTCTCCAACCAGTTGCCCTTCCCGTTCAACATCCGCCTGATGATGATGGGCTGGAACCTGCTGTTCTTCGACAAGACCCCGTTCGTGCCCGTGGCCAGCGCCAGCGCGCAGATCAACCGTGGCGCCTACCTGGTACAAGGCCTGGGCCACTGCGCGGCCTGCCACACGGCCAAGAACTTCCTGGGCGGCGACAAGGGTGGCGCGTTCCTGCAAGGCGGCGAGCTGGAAGGCTGGCATGCGCCGGAGATCACCGGTAACCCTGCCGTGGGCATTGGTGGCTGGACACCCGCGCAGGTGGTGCAGTACCTCAAGACAGGCAGCAACGACGTAGCCGTCGCCTCGGGCCCCATGGCCGAAGCGGTGACCAACTCCACGCAGCACATGACCGACGATGACCTGCAGGCCATTGCCGCGTACCTGCAAAGCCTGCCCGGCTCCGATACCGCCAAGGCACAGCCGCTGGCGGCCAGTGACCCGGTCATGCAACGGGGTGCCAATGTGTACTCGGCCAACTGCGCCGCGTGCCACAACAGCGATGGCAAGGGAATCAACCAACTGGCCGCGGGCTTTGGCAATAACCCCGGCGTGCAGGCTGTCAACGCTCAGAGCCTGATGACCACCGTGCTGCAGGGAGGCCGCGGTGCCGTGACCCTGGACAACCCTACCAGCGGCGCGATGCCCAGCTTTGCCTGGAAACTGTCCGATGAGCAGGTCGCGGCCACCCTGACGTATATCCGCAACAGTTGGGGCAACGCTGCACCGGCGGTCACGGCCAAGCAGGTCGCCGACACCCGCAAGGACCTCAAACTGCCCGCTCAACTGAGCATTCACTGAACACTTTTCCGCCGTAGCAGCCTTCCCTGCAGGCCCGTGCGAAGCTCGGTCCTGCAGGGCAGGCGTGCACGTGCGGTGCCCCCTATCCAGTAAAAGGACTCACGCACCATGGGACCCCTACCCTCCTACCTGGCCCGCTACCCGCGCGCCACCTTGCTGATGCTGTCGGTCTGCACCGCCTCCGGTGCCCAGGCCGCCGACGCGTTCGCAGCCGACTCGCCCTGGATGACCGGCGACTGGGGCGGCCTGCGAAGCGAATGGCTGAACAAGGGCATCGACATCAAGATGGGCTACACCGGCGAGTCGGCGTCCAACCTGCGCGGCGGCTACCAGAAGCATGACCGGGTGACCCGCTACGCCGACCAGTTCAACCTGGGGGCCGACATCGACCTGCAAAAACTGCTGGGTTGGCAGGACGCGGCCTTCAGTCTATCGGTCACCAACCGCAACGGCAGCAACATCAACGACAAGATCAGCGACCCACGGGCCACCGGCCTGGGCTCGACTCAGGAAATCCAGGGCCGTGGCAGCGTCAGCCGCCTCAGCGAACTGTGGGTGAGCAAGGGCTGGTTCGACGACACCCTGAACATCAAGGCCGGCCGCTTCGCCGTCAGCGATGACTTCGCCGTCGAGGACTGCCTGTTCCAGGGCCTGGCCTTCTGTGGCTCGCAACCCGGCAACTACGTGGACAGCATCTACAACGGCCCCATCAGCCAATGGGCCGCACGGGTGCGCTACCGCCTGAGCAGCGAGGTCTATGCACAGATCGGCGCCTTCAACATCAACCCCTCGGACCTGGACAACGACAACGGCTTCAAGCTCAACGGCGCCGGCACCACGGGCACCCTGGTACCGGTGGAATTGGTATGGGCCCCCACGGTCAACCGGCTGCCGGGCGAATACCGCATCGGCTACTACCACAGCACCGCCAACGGCACCGACGTCTACAAGGACAGCAACAACCAGCCAGCGGCCCTCACGGGCGAAGCCTACCGCAGCGATTCCAGCCGCCATGGTTTCTGGCTGGTGGGCAAGCAGCAACTGACCTCGGTCAACGGCGACGCTTCGCGCGGGCTGGTACTGACGGCCAGTGCCACCTTCCAGGACCGCGCCACCACCCCGGTGGACAGCTACCAGAAGGTCAGCCTGGTGTACAAAGGCCCCTTCGACGCCCGCCCCACCGACACCCTTGGCCTGGGCATCGCCCGCGTGCATGCCAGTTCCCTGTTCCTGCGCAACGCCAAGACCGCAAACGCCGCCAGCGGCCTGAGCTACGACGACGCCGGCTACGTGCCCGAACAGCACTCCGAATACGCCACCGAGCTGAACTACGGCATCCAGGCGACCAAATGGCTGAACATCATGCCCAACCTGCAGTACATCAAGCACCCGGATGGTGTGCGTGAAGTCGACAATGCGCTGGTGCTGGGCTTGCAGGTGCAGTCACAGTTCTGACCGGCCACGTCAACTGCGCCGCGCGGTATCAGGCCCAGCGCCTATACCGCCGACGCGGGCAGGGCCGCTACCCGGTGTTGTCAGCCCCAGGGTGTCGCGCAGGGTCGTGCCCGGGTAGGACTGGCGGAATACCCCGGCCTGCTGCAGCAACGGCACCACCTGGCCGAGGAACAGGTCATCCCCCTCTTCCAGGTACGCCGGCAGCACCACGAAACCATCGCAGGCTTCGGCTTGGTACCAGTCGATCAACTGCTGGGCGACTTCCTGGGGGCTGCCCACGGGGGAGAAGAATGACAGGCTTTCGGCGTACCACTTGCCCACTTCGGCCACGGTCATGCCCCGGGCCACGGCTTCCTGAATGACGTACTGGAAACGGCCCTTGCTGCCGGTGATGCGCTCGGTGATATCCGGCAGCGGCGCGTTGAGCGGGTACTGGGACAGGTCGTGGTTCATGCTCGCGGACATGAAACTCAGGCCAGCCTCGGGACGGATCAGCGACTTGAGCAACGCGTCCTTTTCACGTGCGTCCCGGGCATCCACGCCGACGATCGGCACAATGCCTGGCAGCACCTTGATCGAGGCCGGGTCACGGCCGAACGCCTTGGCGCGCTCTTTGATCAGGCGGTAGAAATCCCGCGCGCGGGGCAGCGTGGCCTGCACCACGAAGACCACCTCGGCGTGTCGCGCCGCCAGGTCGATGAAGGTCTCCGACACCCCGGCCTGGATCAGCACCGGGTGGCCCTGGGGCGGGCGCGCGATATTCAACGGCCCGCGCACGTCGAAGTGGGCGCCCCGATGGTCGACATACTGCAACCGTGAAGGGTCGCCATGCACGCCACTGGCTACATCTCGCACCAGCGCATCATCACCGTGGCTATCCCATAGTTTGCGGACCACATCGATGAACTCTTCGGCGCGTTGGTAACGCTCGCCGTGGGCATAATGGGTGGCCCGCCCGTGGTTGCGCGCCTCGCCGTCGCTCACCGAGGTGACCACGTTCCACGCCGCCCGGCCGCCGCTGAGGTGGTCGATATTGGCCAGCATCCGCGCCGCCGTGAATGGCGCCGAATAGGAGGAAGACACCGTGCCGCCCAGGCCGATGCGGTCGGTAACCGCCGCCAGCGCGGCCAGCAGGGTCAACGGTTCGGGACGCGCCACGGGGCGGTACTTCACGGTGTCGGCAAAGTGGCCACCGTAGTTGTCGTCGATCGACAACTTGTCGGCCACGAACAGCATGTCCAGGCAGGCCGCTTCGGCGCGCTTGGCGATCTTCTTGTACAAGGGCCAGTCGACACCGCCACGGGTGGCGGAGTCAGGGTGCCGCCAGCCTCCCTGGTGGATGCCTGCTTCGAGGTAGAGCGCCAGGTGCATCATGGGTACCTGCTTCCTTTGCCGGGTGACGGGCGTATTCCCGCACAGGCGCGAATTATCACAACACTGATATTAAACAGGAAGTAACATAAAATTATTTGATTATGCGTTTCACCCCTCGGGCGTGCGCAAATGAAAACCCCCTCAGCTTTCTAAAGCCTCGCCAGCGAGCTTCGTCATGCTCTAGGCCAGCGCCCCCGTGGCGCCGCCCGTTCATTTCTGGAGATAGACCATGCTTCGCACTGCCGCAGCCCTGGCTGCACTGACGCTTTCCGGTTTCGCCTTCGCCGACACCCAGTGCTCGGTGACCATCCATGGCACCGATCAGATGACCTACGACCTCAAGACCATCGCCGTGCCCGCCAGCTGCAAGCAGTTCCAGGTCACCCTGGAACACCCGGGCACACTCCCCAAGAACGTCATGGGGCATAACTGGGTGCTGAGCAAGAAGGATGACCTCAAGGGCGTGACCGACGACGGCTCCAAGGCGGGCGAAAGCAACGACTATGTTCAACCGGGTGATGCCCGCGTGCTGGCGCACACCAAGCTGATTGGCGGTGGCGAGAAAGCGACGGTGACCCTGGACACCAGGAAGCTGAAGAAGGGTGATGACTACGTGTTTTTCTGTTCCTACCCCTTCCACGCCACCATGATGAAGGGCACGCTGACGTTCAGCGGCTGAACCGCGCGGCGGGACGGTTACCCTGCAGGGTAACCGCCGGCCGGGCTGGCAGGCTCAACGCAATTGCAGCACCTCATGTTCACCGTCGGCGGCGATCTGCGCCGGGGTGAACGGCAACGGCTGCCACTGCTGCGCGGAGAACAGCAGGGTCTGGTCCTTGAAGTGCGGCGATGCCGGGTTGCTGGACTGGGAAAATGCCAGCAACCCACGCGCCACCGGGCCATTGGCGTCGAAACCGACCAACTGGATATAGCTGCTGCCGCCATCGACATCCAACTGCAGCCCATGGCGCCGGGTCGTCATGGCGTCATAGACACCCAGCTTGCCGTCACCGCCCGGGATGGCGATACGCTGGGCCCCGCGCTGCACGCCCTGCAACTGCCCCCAGCGAGTATCGGCGGCCAGGCCTGCCTTGGCCACCTGGGCGCTGGCCGTGGCCAGCGCCTGTTTGAGGCGCGCCGCCACGTCCGGGTTCTGCCAGGCGATGCCGGCAGGGGTATGGACGGGGTCAGTGGGCGAGAATGGCACGCGCCAGTCCTGCCCGGTCTGCAACCCGGCCAAGGTCAATTGGAAGTACAGCATGCCCAGGCCACTGTCGAGTTGCGCACGGCGATCCCAGGCCTTCAGGGCCGCGCAGGCGGATGCGGTCGTGGCATCGTCATGGGCGCCGCAGAACGCCAGCATGTCGTCGAGCACAAGGTCAGCCAGGTACACGCGATTGCCTGTCACCAGGCTCTGCAAGAACGCTGGGGTCACTGCCTGGCTGCCCAACCGCTGCAACTGATCGAGGGCAAAGCGTGCACGCAGGCCCAGCGGCCGGTCGCTGCGGCTGATCAACGGCGAGAAGCCCACCAGCGGTGCCGCGGGCTGGGTCATCCAGGCACTGTCGTTGGAGTTCTGCAGCACATCATTGCGCAGCAGTTGCGGCAGGTGCCGAGCGGCGACGATACCCGGCTGCTGGGCGCCCTCGTCGTTCTGCCAGTCACACGCGCTGCGGCTGCCATCCACCCCCGGCAGACCCGCCTTGACCAGCGCCGGATCGGCGCACTGGGCCAGTTGCGCCAGGGGAATGTTGGGCACCACCGAGGCGTTCATGTACAGCGACTGGCCGGTGTCGTCCACCGCCAGGGTGTTGACCCAGGGAATGCCCTGATGGTCAGCGACGACCTGCTGCAACTGCTTGACGCTGGTGGCGCGGTTCATGGCGTCCCACTGGGCCAGGATGCGGTCGTTGCCCAGGTTGGCGTCCTGCAGGGCATAGGCATGGCTGGCGTCCCAGGGCATCAGGCCCGGTAACATCACCAGCGGGCCGAAGCGCGAACGGTAGACATCGTGGTTCACGGTTGCCAGGCTTCCATCGGCTTCACGCACGCGTACGGTGAAGGTCTGTTTCTTCAACGCTTGGGGTTGGCCGTCCACCAGGTAGGCCTTGCCAGCGTCGGTCAGCGTCAGCCGGTGCAGGGTGAAGTGGCTGGACTGGTCCACGGTATGGGTCCAGGCCAGGTGCTGGTTGAAGCCGATATTCACCAGCGGCAAGCCCGGCAGCGCCGCGCCCATCACGTCCAGTTGCCCGGGGATGGTCAGGTGCATCTGATAAAAACGCAGGCCACCGGTCCAGGGGAAGTGCGGGTTGCCCAACAGCAACCCTTTGCCGTTGTCACTGCGCGCGCCACCCACCGCGATGGCATTGCTGCCGCGGGTGTTGGCAAACGTCTGCAACTGCGCCAACGCTTGAGCCACGGCCTGGGGGTTGGCGGCCTGTGGCCCGGCGGCACCCGGTGGCGCGGCGGCCACCAGGGCCTTGGCGAAACGCCCAACGCCGCCTTCCACCAGCATGCGCCGCACCAGGCGAATCACGTCGTCGTTGGCCAACGGCCGTAGCCAGCCTGCGTTGCGGCACTGTTCAGGCTGCTGCGCGCTGGGCGTCTGGGCCAGGTAACGGTTGACCCCGGCCACATAGCCGGCAATGCGCTGCTGCATGGCCGGCGGCTGCGCACGCCAGAACGCCTGCACCGCCTCAGGGCCATTGAGCCATTGGAAGAAGATGTCCGAGGTGAGGTTGTCCAGGCCGCTGGAGGACGTGCCCGCCCGGCCCAGATACCGGGCACGCTCGCCGCTGGCGGTCAGCACTTCGTCTTCCAGCAGGCAGAGATTGTCACGCGCATAGGCATAACCGATGCCCTCGCCCAGCCCGTGGTCATCGCTGGCCTGTATATGCGGTACGCCCAGCGACGTCCAGCTCAGTTGCGCCACGGGTGCGGGGGCGGCCGCGTGGGCGGTGGCCGCCAGCAGACAGCAGGCGGCCCAGGCCGCGCTTTGTATCGGAAACGAATGCACAGGGGCTCCTTGAACAGACGGCCCACATGCGGGCCGGAATGAGGCTGCTCAGGAGACGATCACGCGCGGGTGAAATTTACTCGGCTCGCACAACGGCGCCTCCCCGGCCCGCTGCCCCGAAATCGCGCCTGCGGGCAAGAAGCTGGCAAATGAGCACCATGGAAGCGCACGAAAAAGATTACAGATAGAACAAATTCTCATTTGACAACGATAACCAACAACTCTAATGTCCTCGCCGTTACGTATGGATACAACCTTCTGTCACTCAGACCTAGCAGGTAGCAGCATGCAGGAATCAGGCACTCACGACCTTCCACTCAATGGATTCCCCTCTCTTCTCCAGACCCTGATTACCAACCGCAGTGGCCTGCTCAAGACGGCCGCGCGCATCACCGGTTGTCACAGCCGCGCCGAAGATGTGGTGCAGGACGCGTTCCTGCGGGTCTCCAGCATGAAGGCCGACACCTTGCCCTTCAACGCACGCCTCAACTACATCTTCCGTATCGTGCGCAACCTGGCCATCGACCACTACCGCAAGCAGTCGATGGAGCAGCGTTACTTCGTCAACGACGAGCACAACCTCAATGCCGCCCCACAGTTCGCCAACCCGGAGTCGATCAATGTGGACCGCCAGACATTGGGCAAGGTCGACAGCGCCCTGGCGCAATTGCCTGAACGCACCCGCTACGCCTTCGTGATGTACCGGGTACACGGCAAGCCGCAAAAGGACATTGCCGCCGAGCTGGGGGTCTCGCCCACCCTGGTCAATTTCATGATCCGCGACGCCCTGACGCACTGCACCAACTACATCGAGGCCTGCCAGGGCCACTGAAGGTTTTCATGGCGCCCGTTCAGCGGGCGCCACCCGCGTATCAGCCGACACCACCTTGTTGTCTACCCGCCTGGCGCGCTATGGTGCACCCGCGCGTCCCTCCGCCTCGTGGCACCAGGCCACTACGTGGAGTGATATTTCACTGTATAATTGTTCGCCATCTCAGTAGAACGGGGCGCTGCTTCGTACGAGACTCGATCAGCCAGCCGGTAGCCCGCCATGCTCACCCCTCCCGCCTCCGACCCATCCCAAGGCAGCCTCAGCGATGAGGCGGCGCACTGGTGCATGCGTATCCACGAGGCGGATTTCAGCGACCAGGAGCGCGAGGCATTCGAGGCATGGCTGGCCGCGGACCCGGCGCACAAGCGCCGCTTCGAGACGATGCTGGATGTATGGGCGGTCAGCGAGTATTTGCCGGTCGAACCCCTGGCGCCTGCCGCGCCCGCCCGCCCCCGCCGGGCCAGGCGGCCACTGCTGGCTGCGGCACTGGGCTTGCTGGCCATCCCCCTGATCGGATTGGCAGGGTGGCACCTGAACGTGATACCCGACAGCTACCAGCGCTACAGCAGCGACAACGCGGTGCGTGACATCACCCTGGCCGATGGTTCCCATGTGCAGTTGAACCTGGGCAGCCAGCTGTCCTTCGCCAACTACAAGGATCAGCGCAGCGTCACCTTGAGCAAGGGCGAGGCCTACTTCGAAGTGCAGCACGACGCCAGCCACCCGTTCGTGGTCAAGGCCGGCCAGGGCCAGGTGCGCGTCACTGGCACCCACTTCAATGTCTGGACCTACCAGGACCAGGTGGTGGTCACGCTGACCCAGGGCTCGGTGCAGGTCATGGGTGACCGGCGGCGTCCGAACGAACTCGTTTACCTGAGCCCCGGCATGCAAGCCCGGTATGATGCCGGGCAGAGCATTCCCCAGGTCGGGTCCGCACAGGCGGACGAGGCCCTGGCCTGGCGCGACGGCAAGCTGATACTTGACCGCTTGCGCCTCAGCGATGCCCTGCCGCAGATCAACCGCTACCTGCAAACCCCCGTGCACCTGGGTGACAACGCCACCGGGCAATTGCAGATCGGCGGCATCTACAACACCCGCAACATCGCCGCGCTGGTGCAGGACCTGCCCAAGGTGCTGCCCGTCTACCTCAGCCGCAATGAAGAAGGCGACACCGTCATTCGCGCCAAGCCGCGCTATGCGCCTTGATCCCCAGGGCATCACCCATATCGAAGCAGCTCCCACAGCCTCAGGTTGCATGCACTGGGCCTGAGTTCGCGCAGCACCTGTGACGCGGCCTGGGTCCGCTGCAAGGTTCGCGGTGCGGGTTGGTCTGGTTACATTCAGTCACCGCCCGCCCCCTAAATTCCACCCCTCCACCCTCGTTTAACCGGCAGTTTGCCCGCCACGCTTTCGCGGCGGCATTTCCTCATTGGGCCGGACCACTGCATGACCTACCTTCGCCTCACCCGCCGTGCTGCAACCCTTGTACTGTGCCTGATTCCCGTTGCCGCCGTGGCGGCGTGGCAGTTGTTGCCCAATGAGGCCGAGCAGCGTCCGTTCGTGCGCGTGGCACGCGGCAACATCGAGTCCAGCGTCACGGCCCTGGGCACCTTGCAACCGCGCCAGTACGTGGACGTCGGCGCCCAGGCCTCCGGGCAGATTCGCACCCTGCACGTGGAGGTCGGCGACACCGTCAAGCAAGGTCAGTTGCTGGTGGAAATCGACCCTGCCACCCAGCAAGCGCAGCTGGATGCCGAACGCTATGCCATCGAGACGCTCAAGGCCCAGGTCAAGGAGCAGCAAGCCGAACACCTGCTGGCCCGACAGCAACTGCGCCGCCAGCAACGCATGGCCGCCGATGGCGCCACCCGTGACGAAGACGTGCAGACCGCCCAGGCCAAGGTGCTGACCACACAGGCGCGCATCGACATGTACCAGGCGCAGATACTCCAGGCCCAGGCCACCCTGCGCAGTGCCCAGGCCGAGCTGGGCTATACGCGCATCTACGCGCCCATGAGCGGCACCGTGGTGGCCGTCGATGCGCGCCAGGGCCAGACCCTCAACGCCCAGCAACGCACGCCATTGATCCTGCGCATCGCGCGGTTGTCGCCCATGACGGTGTGGGCCGAGGTGTCGGAGGCCGATATCGGCCAGGTCAAGCAAGGCATGCAGGCCTATTTCACCACCCTTAGCGGTGGTGGCCGGCGCTGGACCAGCACCGTGCGGCAGATCCTGCCCATCCCGCCCAAGCCCCTGGACCAGCTCAGCCAGGGCGGTGGCAGCCCGGCAGCCGCCAGCGCTGGCAGTACCAGCACCAGCAGCAGCGCCGGCCGCGTGGTGCTGTACACCGTGCTGCTGGACGTGGACAACGGCGACAACACCCTGATGGCCGACATGACCGCCCAGGTGTTTTTCGTCGCAGGCACTGCCCAGGACGTGCTGACCGCCCCGGTCGCCGCCTTGCAAGGCAAAAGCAATGAGCAGGGCATGCGCACCGCTCAGGTGCTGGCCGACAATGGCCAGGTACAGCAGCGTGCGGTGCGCACCGGGCTCAGCGACCGACTGCGGGTGCAGATTCTCGATGGCCTGAAGGAAGGTGACCGCTTGCTGGTCGGCCCAACCGGCAACGGGAGCTGACCATGAGCACACCGCTGATTCAGCTGTGCGGCATCCGCAAGTCCTACGGCGGCGGCGACAGCCCCACCGTCGAGGTGTTGCGTGGTATCGACCTGGCTATCCATGCCGGCGAGTTCATCGCCATCGTCGGCACCTCGGGGTCCGGCAAGTCGACGCTGATGAATATTCTGGGTTGCCTGGATCGACCCACGGCCGGGCAATACCGCTTCGCGGGCGAAGACGTGGCTGCGCTCAACGACGACGAACTGGCCTGGCTGCGTCGCGAGGCCTTCGGTTTCGTGTTCCAGGGTTACCACCTGATTCCCTCGGCCTCGGCCCGGGAAAACGTGGAGATGCCGGCCATCTACGCCGGCACACCCGCGGCCGCCCGGGCCGAGCGCGCTCACGCCCTGTTGCAGCGCCTGGGGCTGGGCGAGCGCACTGGCAACCGTCCGCGGCAACTGTCCGGCGGCCAGCAGCAGCGAGTGTCCATCGCCCGCGCGCTGATGAACGGCGGGCACATCATCCTCGCCGACGAACCCACTGGCGCCCTGGACACCCACAGCGGCGCCGAGGTCATGACCCTGCTTGACGAACTGGCGCAGCAGGGCCACGTGGTCATCCTCATCACCCACGACCGAGACGTGGCCGCCCGTGCCCAGCGCGTCATCGAGGTTCGTGATGGCGAGGTGGTCAGCGACAGCGCAGCTGGCCAACCGGCACCGCCACCACGCCCCGGTGCTTTGCAGGCCGCCGAGCTGCGCGAACGCCTGAGCCGGGCCAATCAGGAACGCAGCCCTTGGCTGGCGGAAACCCGTGACGCCCTGGTGGCAGCCTGGCGGGTGATGTGGGCCAACCGCACCCGCACGGCCCTGACCCTGCTCGGCATCATCATCGGCGTGGCTTCCGTGGTGGTGATGCTCGCCGTGGGCGAAGGCAGCAAGCGCCAGGTCATGGCGCAGATGGGCGCCTTTGGCTCCAACATCATGTTCATGAACGGCGCCCCGGCTACGCCGCGAGCCCCACCGGGGCATATCCGCCTCAGCGACGTACAGGCATTGGCCGAGTTGCCGCAGGTCAATTCGATCATGGCCGCGACTACCCTGCAGGCCCAGGTGCGTTTCGGCGGCCACGACATGACCTCCACCATCGGTGGCTATAGCCCGGTGTTCCCGTCCATTTTCAACTGGCCCCTGACCGAAGGCAGTTTCTTCACTGACGCCGATATGTCGGCCGCGGCTGCCGTGGCAGTGATCGGTTCGGAAGTCAGGAAGAAACTCTTTGTCGATGGCCAAGACCCGATCGGCCAGTACATCCTGGTGGAAAACGTGCCTTTCCAGGTCATCGGCGTACTCGCCAGCAAGGGCTCCAGCGGCGCCAACCAGCGCAACGACCTGCGTATCGCCATTCCCTACTCGGCCGCGCGCATCCGCCTGTCCGGCGCTGAATACCCGGAATACGTGGTCATCGGCGCTGCGGACAGCACCCTGGTACACGAAGCCGAACAAGCGATCCGCGGCCTGATGCTGAACCTGCATGACGGTGTCCAGGACTTCGAAATCGACAACAGCGCCGCCCTGATTCAGGCCGAGGCACACACCCGCAACGGCCTGTCGCTGATGCTCGGTTCCATTGCCGCCATCTCGCTGTTGGTGGGGGGCATCGGGGTGATGAACGTGATGCTGATGACCGTGCGCGAGCGAACCCGCGAAATCGGTATTCGCGTGGCCACGGGGGCGCGGCAGCGCGACATTCTGCGCCAGTTCCTGACTGAGGCCGTGGTGCTGTCACTGGTGGGCGGCCTGATCGGCGTGGCCCTGGCGCTGCTGATCGGGGTTGCGCTGAACCTGGCCAAGGTTGCCGTGGCGTTCTCCTCCCTGGCCATGCTCGGCGCTTTCGCCTGCTCGGTCGCCACCGGCGTGATCTTCGGTTTCATGCCAGCCCGCAAGGCCGCCGGGCTCGACCCGGTTGCCGCTTTGACCAGTGAATGACCATGACCAGACTCCCATTTGCCCTGATTCCCCTGGTGGCCGTGCTGGCTGCCTGCAGCCAGACACCGCCACCGCATAGCGACATCACTCCACCACCGCAGTGGGGCAGTCCGACCGCCAGGCAGCCTGCGTATTTCGGCCCCTGGTGGACCAGCTTCAACAGCCCGCAACTGAGCCAACTGGTTGAACAGGCCCGGCAAGGCAGCTACGACCTGAAGGCCGCCACCGCGCGGGTACGGCAGGCCGGCGCGGATGTGCGTATCACCGGTGGGGCCCTGCTGCCGCAGGTGAACGCCAGTGCCGATGCCTATCGCCAGCGCCTGCTCAGAGGCCAGGGCTACAGCGAGCTGGACACCTCCAGCAATGCGCGCACCTACCACTACTTCGACACCGCCCTGACTGCGAGTTACGAGCTGGATTTCTGGGGCCGCAACGCCGCCGCCCGTGAGAGTGCCGGGTTCAGCCTGCAGGCCAGCGAACTGGACCGCGATACCCTGGAACTGAGCCTGTCCGGCCAGGTCGCCGACGCGTACCTGGATGCCCTGGCGGCCCGCGAGCAGACGCGCATCGCCGCGCTGAACCTTGCCAATGCGCAGAAGATCCTCGACGTGGTGCGCCACCGCTACCAGGCAGGTTCCGCCACGGCCCTGGAACTGGCCCAGCAGCAGAGCCTGGTGGCCAGCCAGCAGCGCCAGTTGCCGCGCTACCGGCAGCAGGCCCGCGACGCCCAGATCACCCTGGCGACGTTGTTGGGGGAGCCCGTGCAGAACCTTCAGCTGGCCGATGTGCCCTTCGAACGCCTGCATGGCCCGACCATTGATGCCGGCATTCCCAGCCAACTGCTGACCCGCCGCCCCGACATCGCCAGCGCCGAAGCGCGCCTGGCCGCGGCCCAGGCGGATGTGCGGGTCGCGCGCGCCGCGCTGTTCCCAAGCCTGAGGCTGACCGCCAGCCTGGCCACCGGTGACCGGCAGGCCGTGGACCTGCTGCGCAACCCGGTACTGAACCTGGGCGCGGGCCTGACCGCGCCCATCTTCAACAACGGCCAACTGCGGGCGGAACGGGACAAGGCCCAGGCCCGCCAGGAAGAACTGCTGGAAAGCTACCGAGGCGTGCTGGTGACCAGCTTCGGTGAAGTGGAGAAAGCCCTGAACAGCGTCGACGGCCTGGACCGCCAGACCCAATGGCAACAGGAAGAACTGCAACAGGCCCAACGCGCTTTCGACCTGGCCGAAAGCCGCTACCGTGCTGGCGCCGAAGACCTGCTCAGCGTACTGCAGGCCCAGAGCACCTTGTTCAGTGCACAGGCCGAGCGCGTGCAACTGCGCAAGGAGCGGTTGCAGGCGAGCGTGGCGCTTTACAAGGCCCTGGGTGGCGGTTGGGCGACGGCGCGCCTGTAGCGCCAACGCCCTGTAGGCGACCACTCGGCCACACCGCATGCACCGCCGACGCGGCCTGGTCCGCTGCTACGCGGCGTCAGCGCACCCAAAAGCGTCACGAACACCGCGCGCAGCGGACCTGGCCGCGTCACGTACGCCGCGCAGCAACAGGCACACCGCATAGCGGGCGGGTCACAGGCCGTCGTGCCGCGGGCCGGGGGCCAGGTAGCGGGCGAACCAGGGGCGCGTCTGAGGGACGCGTTTCATCAGGCGGTCGGCTTCCTGCTCAGGGCTGAAGATGACCTGCAACGCCAGTTTCATCGTCTCGATGTCCAGCTCGCTGCCGCCACCGTTGCTCTTGCCCCAGGCACCACAGCCTTCGCTGGACGGCCCCAGCCACGGGTCGGCCACGCATACCCAGCGCCCCGGCGCGAACCAGGGGATACCCTTGACCGTCAGTTGCCGCACTTCACCCGGGTGAGCCTGTTCATGGGCCAGGAACCAGTCAGTGATGCGGTCGTCGATCCAGCCGTGAAACGCCCAGAACACCGGGTTCACGTGGGAGGAAAACGGGTCCCCCAGGAAGTCGTTCTCGGCGCCGAACCAGCGCTCGGCGAAGTCGTAGTTGCGCCGGGCGTAGGCCATCGGCCAGCCCGTGTCCGGGTCCCGCCCCATGGCCGCCCAGCGCATGTGCAGCCAGTCATGAATACCCAGTTCGATGCGCGAGCCCAGCTCGCCCAGGCACAGGGTGCTCAAATACTCAGGGTCATGCAGTTGCGACTCCCACAGCTGGAAGTTGGCGTACAACCCCTCACGGCTCTTGATGTGGCACAGCCACTGGTTGAAGTGCGGGTCGCCGTCGGCCTGCCAGCACGGGGGCACGCTGTAGCCGCTTGTGTTGTTCATGTAATCCGCGAAGGCCTGCACGTTCTCGCCCACATAGGGCCGCGGCGCCGGCATGCACGGCCACGAACGCAGGTCCTGGACCTGGCGCACGCCGTGCAACATGTGCCGGTGCATGAACAGAAAATCCTCGCCCGAGCCATTGCGATGGCGGTCATGGCCGCGAGCATTGCGCTCCTTGCCCAGCGGCCCGACCTGCCAGCCCAGGGCCCGCACCGCCTGGCGACGCGACTCGTCGATACGGTGCCAGCGGTCGCGGCTGGCATGCCATAACTGGTGAAAGTAGCGCCAGCCCGGCGAGATCAACCGCTCGTGGAGGGCTGGCACATAGGCCAGCCGCTCGCGCGCCTGCACGAACGGCCGGCGGCTTGCAACGAAACGCGCCTGGGGCCCGGAATACCCTGCCTGGGTTCCTGCCGCGCGTATCAGGCCACTGAGGGTGGCCCCACCACCGCCCTGGCTCCACACGGTCCAGATCTCATCGAGGACCGCCTCGCAGTCATACCCTTTGCCAGACGCCGCGATCAGCTTGAAGCGCAGGTGCGGCAAGCGTTCGGCCGCCAAGGGGCCGTACACCTGCAGGCCATCGCCATAGGGAGGCACGCCCAGGTAGCCCCGCACCGCCCGCGCGCCCTGCCCCACGTCCAGCAACAACTCCAGCGGCCGCGCCAGGTCGGGAAAGGCTTCCTCACCGTCGACCAGGTGCCAGTCCCAGATGCCCGCCAGCCGCTCGCCCAGCAACGTGTTGGGCAGGTCCGCGACCGGCACCGCCGGCTCGTCGGAGCTCAGCTCGGCCTCCTGGGCCGCGTCCCATTTCTGCCGGGCGTAATAACCCGCGGGCAGCACTACACCAGCGGCCACCAGGCCGGCCAGCATTCCTCGACGTGACACCTTCATCCACTGTACTCATGACGTGACTACTGCAGCGAAAACGAACGGTCACCGAGGCGATTTAGGCGCTTGGTAAATTCTCCGCACGTCAGCTCGTTTCACCCAACAAGTTCGAACGGCATGGGGCCGTCGTGCAGGCGGGTCGAAATGGCAATGACGAAACACCCTCTTCTATCGCGCAAGTGGCCATGGCTGGTGGTCCTGCTTCTTCTGCTGGCTGGCGCAGGCGCCGGTGCCTGGTATTACTGGGTGTACCTGCCGGCCCATCCTTACAGCCGGGCCATCGAGCAGCGGGCCAACGCCCTGCAGGAGCGCATCCTGGCCCTGGACGCGCACCTGGACGTACCGCTCAACTACGGTACCGAAGGCCGTGAAGCCAACCGCGACGGCCCAACCCAGTTCGACCTGGTCAAGGCCGGCAAGGCGCGCCTGCGCGGTGCCAACATCGCCATCTGGTCGTGGCCGGAATTCTGGAGCGGGCCCAACTGGCCACACCGCCCTACCCCGGGGTTCCAGGCCGCCATGGCCAATGAGCTGGAGGTACGCTACAAGATCATCACCGGCATCGCGCGGGACTTCCCCAACCAGGCCGGTATCGCCTACACCCCCGCGGACTTCCGCCGCCTGGCTGGCGAAGGCAAGTTCGCTATCGTCATCAGCATGCTCAACGCCGCGCCCCTGGGCGACGACATCGACAAGCTCGACCTGTGGGCTGCGCGCGGCGTGCGGGTATTCGGCCCAGGCTACGTGGGCAACAACAGCTGGGTCGACTCGGCCCGCCCGCTGCCGTTCCTGGGCGACTCGGTCGACCCGCTGGGGGGCCTGTCGGACATCGGCCGCCGCGCCGTGGCCAAACTCAATGACCTGGGCATCGTCATCGACGTGTCGCAGATGTCCAGCCAGGCCCTGGCCCAGGTCAGCCACCAGAGCCGTGCCCCGGTGATCGCCTCGCACACCGGCGTGCAGGGCATGATGGACATCCGTCGCAACCTCAGCGACGCAGACCTGGCCAACATCAAGGCCACCGGTGGCCTGGTCAACATCGTCGCCTACTCCAAATACCTCAAGCCATTCTCCCGCGACACCATCAGCAAAATGAACGCCCTGCGCGCCCGCTATGGCCTGCCTGACGTGCAGAACCAGACGCAAATGGGCACCACCACCGACCCGGTGTTCTCCATCTGGTCGGAGAAGAAGTTCGGCGAGTTCCTGACCCCCTTCTACGACATCCTGCGCCAGGAGCCCGAGGCCACCCTGGCCGAGTACGTCGACTCCATCGACTACGCGGTGAAGAAGATCGGCATCGACCACGTCGGCATCAGCTCGGACTTCAACGACGGTGGCGGCGTGATCGGTTACCAGAACGTCGGCGAGAGCCGCAATGTCACCGCCGAGCTGATGCAGCGCGGCTACTCGGACGAAGACATCGCCAAGCTGTGGGGCGGTAACTTCCTGAGAGTCTGGGAGCAGGTTCAGCACGCGGCGCGTTGAGCACGCCGCTCATACACCACCACAAGGATTCGCCCATGACCCCCCTCAACCGTCGAACGTTCGTAAGCCTCGGGGCAGCCGTGACCGCCGCCCCACTGCTGGCCGCACTGCCCGCCTCTGGTTCTGCCACCCAGGCCGCGACCGAGCCCAGTATCCGGCTCAATTACAACGAAAGCCCGCTGGGCCCCTCGCCCCTGGCGCGGGAAGCGATGAGGAAAGCCGTGGACTTGAGCGGGTTCTATCATTACGAGCAACAAGGCCAGCTGGTTCAGCTGTTTGCCAGGCAGAACGACCTGCCGGTGGCGCGGGTCAGGGCCTTCAGTGGTTCACGTGAAGCGCTTCAATATGCCCTGTGTGCCTTTACCAAGCCTGGGAGCCTGGTATTGGCCACCCCTACCTATGACGCCCCCGCCATCGCCGCGCGACAGCAGAACCTCAAGGTTCACGAAGTTCCCCTGACCGCGGAACATGCCCATGACATACCCGGGATGCTCGCCGCTGGCACCGACGCGGGGTTGTTTTACCTGTGCAACCCCAATAACCCCACCGGCACCCTGACTTCGCGCCAAGGCATCGAACGATTGGTCGCCGAAAAACCCGCCCATGCCGTGGTGGTCATCGACGAAGCGTATATCCACTTTTCCGACGCTCAGAGCTGCCTGGACCTGGCCTCCACACGCAATGACGTCATCGTGCTGCACACGTTCTCCAAGCTTTACGGCATGGCCGGCGCGCGGCTGGGGTTGGCAGTGGGCCACCCGGACCTTCTGGCCAGAATGCGCC
This sequence comes from Pseudomonas sp. RIT-To-2, assembly GCF_029623465.1. Lineage (NCBI taxonomy): Bacteria > Pseudomonadati > Pseudomonadota > Gammaproteobacteria > Pseudomonadales > Pseudomonadaceae > Pseudomonas > Pseudomonas sp. RIT-To-2. The sequence continues at coordinate 43,368 of NZ_JAPYKM010000040.1, forward strand.
TTTTTGGCGGTGGCAACTTCATTCCGGTGGGCGCCTCGCTGGGCGGTATCGCCAGCCTGCGCGATGCCGACCTGGTTCCCCAGCGCAAGCGCCTCAACGCCCAGGTCCGTGAGCAGAGCATGGCCTGGTTTGCCAGCAGAGGCTTGAGCACTACCCGATCCCACTGCAACTGCTTCATGGTCGACCTGCGCCAGCCCGCCCAGCCGATTGTCGATGCCCTGGCCCAGCACAATGTGCTGGTGGGCCGCGTATGGCCGAACTGGCCTGACTGGATGCGTATCACCGTCGGCAGCGCCAATGACATGTCAGCCCTGCACCGCGCCTTCGCCGCCGTGACGGCCAAGACCTGAGCCCTCGGCATTTTCGTGCCGCCTCGGCGCTCGGCGCTGACGCGGCCAACCCTTGCGTACCAATACAGTGAGCCTTCGATGAAAGCAGTAAATCTTCTCCTGCTGGCCTTGGCCGGCGGCCTCTCATGCACCGCCGCGGCCGCCGAAAACAAGCCGGGAAGCCTGATTCAGGAATGCAAGGATTGCCCACAGATGGTCATCATCCCCGCAGGCAGCTTCGTCATGGGTACCCCTGACGATGAACTGGCGCGCCAGGACGATGAGAACCCCTTGCATACGGTGACGTTCGCCAAGCCCTTCGCCATCAGCCGTTATCAGGTGACGGCCGGTGAATTCAATGCCTACATCAAGGCATCGGGCGTGGTGATCGGCAGTGGCGACAAGAGGCCCGGCCGCTGGTGCGAAGCCGGCAAGCCCAGCTACGCCCAAGGCCCACGGCAGCCGGCAGTCTGCGTCGACTACGCCGAGGTACAGGCCTACACCCGCTGGTTATCCGCCAAGACAGGCCATACCTACCGCATGGTCAGCGAGGCCGAACGCGAGTACACCGCGCGCGCAGGGTCCACCGGGGCATTCCCGTTCCCGTTCGACAAGGAGGGGGAATACCAGATCAGCAAGCACGCCAATGTCTATGGCCCGGCCGATGGCTATTCGTACTCCTCGCCCGTGGGCAGCTATGCCCCCAATGCGTTTGGCATGTACGACATGCACGGCAACGTTTACGAGTGGGTGGCGGACTGCTGGCATACCGATTACGTCGGCGCCCCGACGGATGGCAGCGCCTGGATCGACGACCCCCAATGCGAGGTGGCGCAGATTCGTGGCAACGACTGGGGCGAGCCTGCGGTCTTTTCCCGCTCGGGTAACCGCAATGACCGTAAAAAGTTCGTACGTGGCGACTGGCTGGGGTTCCGGGTTGCCCGCGATCTTTGAGCAATTGCGACTAAATCGCGGTTGAGTCCCTTCGTTTCAGTGCTATCGCTTTACAACGACGGACACGCAGATGAATACCCCAACGCCGGTTTTTGCCAGCCTTCAACCCGCGCACGCTTTCGAGGTCGACGTTCACCAGCACACCCTGCGAGTGCTCTTGCAAGGCCGCCCGCAGTTGACGCTCACCGCGCACAGGGGCTGGGACCACCCCGTGGTCAGCACGACAGCCAGCGTGCAGGAGCCTGGTAACGAGCGCCAGGCTCTGATGGCGGCCTGCGAGGGGGTATTCACCCGGTTCCCCTGCGTCTGCCATGTGGACCTGGAAACGCCTGAATCAGCCGCTACCCGATCGATGTTGGCCGACGGCGTGCTGATCGACAATGGCGCAGGCGGATTGCGCTGTGCCGCGCAGGCGTTCTGGCAAGTGCCGCAACCGTGGCTGTGCAAACACAGCTATGGGGTGGCCCCTCAACAGTATGTGATGACCGCCAACAACCGGCATCCGCTGCGCCCCGTGCCACCCGCCGGGGTTCTGTACCGCCGGTTCATCCCCTGGCTGGGCAAGACCCTGACGCTGGCGACGGCGGATGCCGATCGTGACCTGGTAGCGTTCAACCGATGGATGAATAACCCACGCGTAGCACATTTCTGGGAGGAAGAAGGCAGCCTGGAGCAGCACCACGCTTACCTGCGGGCGTTGCTCGAAGAGCCTCATGCGCAGCCTTTGATTGGCCGGTTCGATGACGAGCCATTCGGGTATTTCGAAGTCTATTGGGCGCGTGAAGACCGCATTTCGCCGTTCTACCCGGCCGACGACTTCGACCGCGGCCTGCACCTGCTGGTGGGCGAGGAGGCCTTCCGCGGCAAGCCGTATTACACCGCCTGGTTCTCGTCGTTATGCCACTACCTGTTCCTCGACGACCCGCGCACCCAGCGCATCGTCTGTGAGCCCCGCCATGACAATCACCGCCAGATCGCCAACTTCGATCGAAGCGGTTTCGCCCGGCTCAAGCATTTCGACTTTCCGCACAAACGCGCCCTGCTGGTGATGTTGTCCCGCGAGCGCTTCTTTGGCGAACGGCTGTACCAACCCCTGGACGCCGCCCACATCATCGAATGAAGGACCCTTTGCATGAGCCACTCTAGAATTCACGACGTTATCGGCGTGGGCTTCGGCCCCTCCAACCTGTCCCTGGCCATTGCCCTGCAAGAGCTGGCCGGCGTCAGCGGGCGAGCGCTGGACGCGCTTTTCCTGGATCGCCAGACGAACTATCGCTGGCACGGCGATACCCTGTCGTCGCAAAGCGAACTGCAGATTTCCTTCCTCAAGGACCTGGTGTCACTGCGCAACCCCACCAGCCCCTACAGCTTCGTCAACTACCTCAAGCAACAGGGCCGGCTGGTCGACTTCATCAACCTGGGTACCTTCTACCCGTGCCGCCTGGAATACAACGACTACCTGGGCTGGGTTGCCGAGCAATTCTGTGACCAGGCGGTATACGGCGAGAGCGTACTGCGCATTGAGCCGGAGCTCGTGGACGGCGCAATTGCTCGCCTGCGCGTGGTGTCTCGTAACGCCCAGGGCAAGGAAAGCAGCCGCCTGACCCGCTCGGTGGTGGTAAGCACCGGTGGCACGCCAAAAATCCCGGCCATTTTCAACGCCTTCGACAGTGACGCTCGCGTCTTCCACCATTCGCGCTATCTGACGGCGATGGGCGCTCTGCCCTGCAGCGAAGGCGAACCGATGCGCATCGCTATCGTCGGTTCCGGGCAAAGCGCCGCCGAGGCGTTTCTGGACCTCAATGACAGCTTCCCTTCGGTGAAGGTCGACATGATCCTGCGCAAGTCCGCGCTCAAGCCCGCCGACGACTCGCCTTTCGTCAACGAGATCTTCGCCCCCGATTACACCGACCTGGTGTTTCAGCAGCCTGCGGCAGACCGCGAGCAACTGATCAACGAGTACCACAACACCAACTATTCGGTGGTCGACCCGGAGTTGATCGAGCGTATCTACGGCGTGCTGTACCGTCAGAAGATCACCCGCCAACCCCGCCATGCCGTGCTGTGCCGCCAGCAGATCGAGCAGGCGACCCGTACGGACCAGGGCATTGAACTGACCCTGCGCGACCTGGCCACCCATCAACACAGCACTCGCCGCTATGACGCCGTGATTCTGGCCACCGGCTACGAACGTCGAAGCCACCAGGACCTGCTGGCGCCGCTGGCCGGCTACCTGCACGGCCTGGAGGTAGACCGCAACTACCGCGCCCTGGCCCATGGCGAGTTGCAGGCGCCGGTTTTCCTGCAGGGCTTCTGCGAGGCCACCCATGGCTTGAGCGATACCTTGCTGTCCGTGCTGCCGATGCGCAGTGCCGAGATCGGCGAAGCGCTGTACCAGGCCCTGAACATTCCCCACGCCGCCCGTAAACCCGCTGCCGCCCCGCTGGCCAGCGCCTGATTCAGACGAGGAAACCATCATGTCCCAGCCGCCCAAAGGTGCGCTCAAGGAACTGCTTATCCTGCTGCGACCGTTCAAGTTCACCGTGGCCGTTTCCATCGTCCTGGGCATGGTGGGTGGCCTGAGCATCACCATCCTGCTGGCAACCATCAACAGGACGCTGCACGCTGACGGCGGCCTGAGCCAAGGCGTGATCTGGGCGTTCGCCGGGCTGTGCCTGCTGGCCCTGTGCAGTTCGATCCTGTCGGACATCGGCACCAACCGGGTCGGCCAGAACATCATCGCCCAGCTGCGCAAGGACCTGGGCGAGCGCGTTCTGGCAGCCCCCATCGAGCAGATCGAGCGCTACCGCAGCCACCGGCTGATCCCGGTACTGACGCACGACGTAGACACCATCAGCGACTTTGCCTTCGCGTTCGCACCGTTGGCCATTTCCCTGACAGTCACCCTTGGCTGCCTGGGTTACCTGGCCGTGCTGTCATGGCCTATCTTCCTGCTGATGCTTGTGGCGATCGCCATCGGTACCGGCGCGCAGTACATTGCCCGCGCCAAAGGCATCAAGGGTTTTCTCGCCGCACGCGATGCCGAGGACCAGTTGCAGAAGCACTACAACGCCATCGCCGGCGGCGCCAAGGAGCTGCGTATTCACCGCCAGCGCCGCCAGAGCATGTTCACCCGCAATATCCAGGGCACGGCCGATACTATCCGCGACACACAGATCCGCTCGATCAACACCTTTGTCATCGCCAAGACCTTCGGCTCCATGCTGTTTTTCGTGGTGATCGTGCTGGCCCTTGGGCTGCAAACCCTGTGGCCCAGTGCCGATAAGGCGGTGATGAGCGGGTTCGTGCTGGTGCTGCTGTACATGAAGGGCCCTCTGGAACATCTGGTGGGCACCCTGCCCATCGTCAGCCGCGCGCAGATCGCGTTTCGGCGTATCGCCGAACTGGCCGAGCAGTTCTCGTCACCCGAACCTCATCTGCTGCTGCAGGACAAGCCCAGTGCACTGACCCAGGTCAACCACCTGGACCTGGTGGATGTGCGTTACGCCTTCCCCGCCGTGGAAGGCAGTGCCCCGTTCAGCCTGGGCCCTGTCAACTTGCGGATCAACCGCGGTGACATCGTGTTCATCGTCGGCGAGAACGGCTGCGGCAAGACCACCCTGGTCAAACTGCTGCTCGGGCTGTATCCGCCCCAGGAGGGCGAGATTCGCATCGACGACCAACCTGTCACCGCGCGGAACCGGGACGACTACCGCCAGCTGTTCACCACGATTTTCTCCGACTACTACCTGTTCGACGACCCGATCCTGGGCGGCCAGCAGTTGCCGCACAACGCCGAGCACTACCTGAAACGGCTTGAGATTGCCCACAAGGTCAGTATTCGCGATGGCGCGTTCACCACCACCGACCTGTCCACCGGGCAGCGCAAGCGCCTGGCCCTGATCAATGCCTGGCTGGAGGAGCGCCCCGTGCTGGTCTTCGACGAATGGGCTGCGGACCAGGACCCCACCTTCCGCCGGGTGTTCTACACCGAGCTGCTTCCCGAGCTCAAGCGGATGGGCAAGACCATCATCGTCATCAGCCATGACGACCGCTACTTCGATGTGGCCGACCAACTGGTACGGATGGAGCGAGGCAGGGTTATCACCGAACCCTGCCTGGCCTGAAATCACCCTGCGACACCTTGCCAACCAACATAGCCAAAGAGCATAAAAATGCCCACGCACCCCAAACTCAACCCACTGACCCATGTGCTTCGCTTGCAATACGCATTCAAGACCCGCGTCCCGGCGCTGGGCCTGAGCCTGGCGCTTCCGCTGGCCGCTCAGGCCCAGGCCCAGGAGTGGACCTTGAATATTCCGGCACAACCCTTGGCTTCGGCGCTGCAGGCTTTTGGCATGCAGACCAACGTACAGGTGTTGTACAGCCCACAGGACGTGGAGAATGTGAGCAGCGCTTCGCTCAGTGGGCGTCATGGGGTCGAGGATGCGATCCGTATCCTGTTGCAAGGTAGTGGCCTTCGGTATCAGGTCGAGGGCAATACCGTCACCGTGGTCGCCAGCAGTGGTTCGGCCTTGGAGTTGGGCGCCACCAGCATTCAATCAACCGGCCTGGGCGCCACGACCGAAGGCACCGGGTCCTACACCACAGGCTCCGCCAGCACGGCGACCAAAATGAACCTGTCGCTGCGTGAGACGCCGCAGTCGGTCACGGTGATGACCCGCCAGCGAATGGACGACCAGAAACTCAACCGCCTGACTGATGTCTTGCAGCAGACCCCAGGGATCAATGTCACCTTCAGTGGCATGGACAGGTTTGATATCTATTCGCGTGGCAGTGCGATCACCAACTATCAACTGGATGGCATTACCACACAGACCGATAGCCAGACACGCACTATTCCACAGACCTCCATGGACATGGTGCTGTATGACCGTATCGAGGTGCTGCGTGGCGCATCGGGGCTGATGACGGGGTCAGGCGACCCGGGCGGGCTGATCAACATGGTCCGCAAGCGCCCGACTGCCGAGTTTCAGTCGTACGTACAGGCTGGCTTCGGCTCATGGGACCTGTACCGCACCGAAGCGGATGTCTCCGGCCCGTTGACCGAAGACGGCCGCGTACGGGGCCGCCTGGTAGGCGCGAAACAGACACAGAACAGTTTCATGGACGCCTACGGCAACCAGAGGGATATCCTGTATGGCGTAGTGGAAACGGACCTGACGGACTCGACCGTGCTCAGAACCGGCATCGACTACTCCAAGACCCAGGTCGATGGCGCGGCGGGCGTCCCCTTGGTGTACAGCAACGGACAGCGAGCCTATTTCCCCCGCTCCACCAGTGTCGGCGCACGCTGGGCGAAGGATGAAATCGAGACCTACAACTACATCGTCAACCTGGAGCAGAAGCTGCCCAACGATTGGTCGCTGAACCTGGCGGCCAACTATATGGACATTGACCGTTCAACACTGATCGGCAACTACCTGTTCAAGGACGTGGGTGTATTGCCATCGCTCAATCAGAGCACCGGCAATGCTCGGGCCGACCGCGGCAAATCGGAGGCGAACCAGACCCAGAAAGGCCTGAACATTACCCTGCAGGGGCCCTATACCCTCTTCGGCCAGACCCATGAGTTCATCACCGGGTACAATTACAACACCTACAAGAACACCCATACCGCCTACAGCGATGGCATCTCGAACCTGTTCAATTTCTATACCTGGGACAACTACCTTCCACGGGGTACCAGCTTCACGCCCAGTTTTGTGATGAAGACCGAATATGAACAAAGCGGTCTGTTCGCCGCCAACCGCTTCAAACTGACCGATGACCTGAGCCTGATACTGGGCGCCAGAACCTCTGACTACAAATACGATTACAGCCTGCAGTACCTCACCACCACGACGCGCAACGCCTCGAGAAGGCGTGAAAGCGGGCAAGTGACACCGTACGCTGGCATGGTCTACGACCTGACACCGGATCAGTCGGTGTATGTCAGCTACACCGATATTTTCCAACCCCAGAGCGCACAGGACAGGACCGGGGCGGTACTCGACCCGGTCACCGGCAAGAACTATGAAGCAGGCTGGAAAGGGGAGTTCTTCAACGGTGGCCTCAACGCGAGCGTCGCGGTTTACCAGGTTGAACGCAACAACCTTGCCGAGCTGGATGTCGGCTACACCGTGCCGGGAACGACCGACAGCGCGTACAAGGCTATCAAGGGCGCCAAGACCAAAGGCTACGACCTGGAGCTGTCTGGTGAGCTGACGCCTGGCTGGAACGTGATGACCAGCTATACCCATGCCGTGACCAAGGATGCCGACGGGGAGCGCAGCATGACCTCGCTCCCGGTTGATATGGTCAAGTTCTGGTCCACATACCGCCTGCCAGGCGACCTCAGCCCCGTTACCGTTGGGGGCGGCATGAACTGGAACGGCCCTACCTTTGTCGTGTTCAACAACAACAAGATCTCCGAGGACGATTATTTCGTCTTCAATGCCATGGCGCGCTACCAGATCACCAAGCATCTTTCCACGACACTCAACATCAACAATATTTTCGATAAAACCTACCTGTCGAGTATCAAAGGCGCCCAAGGGCTTTACGGCGACCCTAGAAACTTCATGGTCAACGCCCGCTACGACTTCTGATCCGGGGCACCGATACCTGCAAACAAAAAGCCAGAGGCAGCTCTGGCTTTTTTTTGCGCGCTCGTTGCGCTGTCACCTGCGCTCGGGGGCCGACTGTTCCTCCAACCACTGAGCGACGGCAGCATAGACCTGCGTGCTCTGGGACGAAATCCCCGTCATGCGCAGGAAGTCATGCGTCGCGCCTTGCTCCACTTTCAGCGTCACCTGCACTCCGCTGGCCTTCAGTGCTTCGGCGTAGGCCAGCCCTTCGTCGGCCAATGGGTCGAATTCGGCGATATTGACGTAGGCCGGCGCAAGGTCTGCCGGTACGGTGCGCAATAAGGGCGACACGCGCGCGTCCTGGCGTTGCGCCACGTTGTCCAGATAGTGCTGGTAAAACCAATCCAACGTCGCTGTCTCCAGTAGAAAACCCTGGCCATAACGTTGATGGGAGTCGCGCTTGCGGGAGACGTCGGTCACTGGGTAAAACAGCAGTTGGGCCACGGGTTGCACGCTCAGCCCTTCCTCGCCCACGGCCGCGAGCTGTGCCAGCACGGTGGCCAGTGTCGCGCCCGCACTGTCGCCAGCCACCACCATGTGGGTGGCATCGAGCCCTAGCGCCTGGGCGTTCGCCGATAGCCACAGGGCCGCATCCACCGAATCATGGGTGGCTGTCGGGAACCGGTGCTCAGGCGCCAACCGATAGGCCGGGGCCAGCACGGCATGGCCCGTTGCCGCCGATAGCCGACGGCAGACACTGTCATGGGAATCAAGACTGCCCACCACGAACCCGCCGCCATGGAAGTACAGGATCACCGGGCAACCCGCGCCGGGGCATTGGGGTGCCCGGTAAAGGCGCGCCTCGATGCCGTTCCCGTCGCGTGTGGGGATCACCGTGCGAACAACCGCAGTATCCCGGGGCGGGTCTGGGTCCAGAACGCCCGCACTCGCCTCGAACTCGGAGCGGGCCTGCGCCACTTCGAGCTCATGCATAGGCTGATGGAGGCCAACCTCACGCCCCAGGGTTACCAATTCAAGAAAAGCTTCAACGTCGGGATGCAACGGCATGCCCTGACTCCTTTACCAGAAAAATGGCCGATGCGGGTGCACCGGCCCGACAACATCAGCCACCAACCCGATCAGGGCTGCCCGCCAAGGCAACGACGACTTCTTCGATGACCTCAGGCATTTTCAACATTCCATAGTGGTCCGTATCAAATTGCCTGTGAACACCAGCAGGGCTCACCACAGACTCGAACTGACGCTTGGCCTCCTGGTTCCTGGCATCAGCCCAGAGGAACCTGGGACGTGCCTGCAGCGATGGCAGTTCCACGGGCAAGCGCGAAACCGCCTTGAGGTGCATGGCAACACTGAAGCCCAGCGCCAGGTCATCGACAGACCACTGTACCGAGCCGTCGCTGACGCCTGCCCCAGGCGCTGCAAGGGCAGCCTCGATCAGGGTGGCCAGTGCGACACGATCAGGAAGATCCCCCGGCGCGGGCGATTCCCATGCCACCTTCCCATGGCCTGGAACCAGCACCTGGAGGAACTCGACAAGCTCCGCACGCCAGTCGCTTTGTTGCTCGGTTTCGACCGCTGGTGGCTGAGGAATGAAGCTATCAACCAATGAGAGGCTCGCGACCCTCTGCCCCTGGCACTCCAATTCATGGGCCACCAACGCGGCCAGGGTCCCACCCAATGACCAGCCCAACAGGTGATAGGGGCCATCGGGCTGCTTGCGACGAATATGCATCGCATAATCAGCCGCCATGCTCCGCAAGCCTGCGTCGCGCCAATCCGGGTCCAGCAGCATCCGGCATTGCAGCCCATAGACACTGACCTGGCCGTCCAGGCGACGAGCCAGCGGTTCATAATCGAACACCGTGCCGAAGCCTGCGTGAATACAGAACAGTGGCGCCATGCCGATGACCTGACGGTTGAGCAGCAACAGGGGATCAACCGCCGCAGACGCTTCGTCGTACCCCGACAGGTCGGCAATGGTGGGTCGCGTCATCAGGTCACGCAGGCGCAGCTCGAAGCCTGACAACTGCAGCGCCCTGACCCTGGAGATAACCTTGAGACTGCGCAGCGAATCGCCGCCCAGTTCAAAGAAGTTATCCGTCACCCCTACCCGCTCGATACCCAGCACCTCGCTCCACACCTGGGCCAGCTGCCGCTCCAGCTCATTGCGCGGGGCGATGAAGCTATCGCGCTCGCCCATCTGCCCCGGTGCGGGCAAGGCCTTGCGGTCCAGCTTGCCGTTGGGCGACAGCGGGAATGCCGGTAGCACGATGATCTGGGCAGGCACCATGTAATCGGGCAATCGGGACTGCATTTCTCCGCGCAAGTGCTTGGGCAGCTCAGCAGCCGAATCTTCGGCGACGACGTAGCCGATCAACTGTTTGCCCGTGCCGCCGTCCCATGCCACGACAACGGCGTCACGCACCTGGGGTTGAAGACGCAGGCAAGCCTCGACTTCGCCCAGTTCGATACGGAACCCACGGATCTTGACCTGGTTGTCCAGGCGCCCAAGGTAATCGAACACCCCGTCGGCACGCCGGCGCACCAGGTCGCCGGTGCGGTACAGACGCCCACCGACCGAGAACGGGTCGGCCACGAAACGCTCGGCACTCAGGCCGGGACGCTCATGGTAACCACGGGCCAGGCCGTAACCGCCAATGTACAGCTCGCCGGCCACACCCTCTGGCAACAGGTTGAGCTGGGCATCGAGCACGTACAAGGTGCGCTCGCCCACCGCGCTCCCGATCGGCGCGATCGGCGCCTGGCACCCCTCCTGTGCAGCGGCTTTCCACAGCAACGGCGTGACCACGGTCTCGGTAGGCCCGTAGCCATTGGTCAGATACTTCGGGCGAAGCGTGGCCTTGACCCGTTCAAACGTACTGTCGGCGACCGCATCGCCCCCGAAGCAGTAGATGCGCACCGGCGGTGCGCTGGGCTGGGTAGCCGCATGCTCGGCCAATTGCTGCAAGTAGGCCGGCGGGAAGCAGGCAATGGTGATGCCGTGATCATGCAGCGCCTGGAAGGTCTGCTCCGGCGTCCACAATTGGCTATCACGCAACACCAGTTGCCCGCCGCTGATCAGGGTCGACAACCAGCGCTCCTGGGCGCCGTCGAACGCGAATGACATGAAATGCAGCTCACGAGTGCTGGCATCCATTTCGTAGGCTTCGATGATCGCTTGGCAATGCATGCTCAACGGCCCGTGGCTCACCGCGACGCCCTTGGGCAGGCCCGTGGAGCCGGAGGTGTAGATCAGATACGCGAGATTGTCGACGCTGACGGCGCTTTCTGCTTGGTCGATACATGGCGCGGAAAGATCGAGTGAATCCATCTCTAGATACGGCGTGCCCGGTAACGGCGGCAGACGGCCGGCGACCGATGAGTGGCTCAGCAACAGGCTGAGTGAAGCGTCCTGAACGATCCACTGCAGCCGTTCCTTCGGATAGTCGATATCCAGTGGTACAAACGCCCCGCCCGCCTTGAGCACGGCATAAAAAGCAACCAGGGTGTCAACCGACCGCTCCATTGCCACGCCAACGCGGGCCTCCGCCGCCACACCCTGTGCACGCAGCACTCGTGCGAGGTGCTCGGCGCGCTGCTCCAGTTGTGCATAGGTCAGCGACTGCCCCGCGCAGCAAACTGCGATCGCACCCGGTTGCAGACGTGCCTGACGGCTGATGAGTTCCGCCACTGACGGCCGCACGGGCGCAGGATCCGTTATCGGCAGAACGACCGCGGGGTGCATGGCCAATTGGCCGATACAGGCGTCAGGGTTGTCCAGCAAGGACTGGAGCAGGTGCTGGAAGCAAGCCAGGATCTGCGCCGTGGCCTGTTCGGTAAAGCGGTTGCGCAGGTACAGGAACTCAATGCTCAAAGTGCTGCCCAGGTGCACGGCCAGGTCCATTGCGAAGTTGGTGACATCGCGGTTCTTGACCTTGCCGAAGCTGACATCCTGGTGCCCGGCCTGGGCCAGACGCTCGTCGATGGGGTAGTTCTCGAAGACGATGATGCTGTCGAACAGCGCCTGGCCGCTCTGACCACCCCAGCGCTGAATATCGGCCAGCGAGGTATGCTCGTGATCCCGCGCCTCCAGGTTGTAGTGCTGTAGCGCCTGCAGCCAGCTGGCAACCCGCCGTTCTGGCGCTGGCGTCTGGACCACGGGGACGGTGTTGATGAACAACCCGAGCATTTTGTCCGCCCCGGCCAAGGCAGCCGGACGCCCTGCCACGGTGGCCCCGAAGCATACCGTTTCCTGACCGGTGTAGCGCTGCAACAGCATCAGCCACGTGGCTTGGACCAGCGTATTGGGGGTGACACGCAGGCGTTGTGCGCATTGGTGCAACCTGGCAGTGCGCGACGCATCCCAGTTCAAGTACAGCGCGGCATGGCCGTTCAGACCCTGGGCAGGCGCAGCGCCTGCGCTGGAGAGCAGCGTCGGACCGTCCAGTGCCTGAAGGTGGCGGCGCCAGAATACTTCGCTGGCATCGTCGTCCTGGCGCTGCAGCCAGTCGATGTACTGGCGGTAGCGGCCTGGTGCCTGCTCCACGGTTTGCCCGGCATAGCGTGCCAGTACTTCACCCAGCAACTGCGAGGTGCTCCAGCCATCGAGCAGCACGTGGTGCGCTGTCCAGATCAGGTGCTGTCGTTGCTCGCCGAGTTCGATCAGGGTCAGGCGCATCAACGGCGCACGGGCCAGGTCGAAAGCACGATGTGCATCCGCTTCGATCAAGCGTTCGATACCCCCGGGCGCGTCGGCCTCGCCGCGCCAGTCGAGCAGGTTGACTTCCAGCTCGACGTCACGGTGCACCAATTGCACCGGCTCGCCCAGCAGGCCGCCGGTGTGGAAGCTGGTGCGCAAGATGTCATGATAGTTGACCACCTGCCTCCAGGCCTCGACGAAGCGCCGTGCATCCAGGCCGGAAACCGGTACGCTGGTCTGGTTGATGTACAGGCCCGCCTGGGTATCCTCCAGGCTGTGGAACAACATGCCCTGTTGCATGGGTGACAGGGGGTAGAGGTCGGCGATGTCATTGGCCGGCACCGGTAGACTGTCCAACTGCGCCTGGGTCAGCCGGGCCAGCGGGAAGTCGGACGGCGTCACCCCCGTGGCCTGGCCATTCACGCAATGATCGATCACAGCCTTGAGCTCCAGCGCATAGTCATCCGCCAGGCGTTGCAGCGTGCTGCGCTCGAAGATTTCGCGACTGAACGTCCACTTCAGCACCAGTTCCCCGGCATACACCTGGCCATTGATACTGATCAGGCTGTCCAGGGGCGCGTCGGGGCTTTGACCCGCGCCGCCATGCTCCAGGGCGGGCGCGAACAGGCCGTGTTGTGCATCGAAGCTCTGGTCAAACTGCCCCAGGTAGTTGAAGACGATTTCCCCCTGCGGCAATGCCTGCAGCGTCGCTCGCGCCTCGGCCGTTCCCAGGTAGCGCAGCAGCCCGTAACCGATGCCTTTGTCCGGCACCGCGCGCAGTTGCTCCTTGACCCCTTTGATGGCATCGGCAACGCTATCTGCCGGTGTGAGTTTCACGGGGTACATGCTGGTGAACCAGCCCACCGTGCGGGTGATGTCTACCTCCCGAAACAGGTCCTCTCGACCGTGCCCTTCCAGTCTCACCAGGGCGGACGACTGCCCTGTCCAGCGGCAGATGACCCGTGAAAGGGCCGTCAGCAGCAGGTCGTTGATCTGCGTGCGATAGGCTGCGGGGGCTTGTTGAAGCAAGCGTTCGGTATCATCACGTCGCAACTGAGTAACCACGCTGATGGCATGGCGCCCCTGGCAACCGCCTTGTGCTCGGTCGCGCGGGAGGTTGTCGCTGGCGTCCTGCAGTTGGGCCTGCCAATAGGCCAGTTGCCCTTGCAGGCCAGTCGCGTGGTGCTCGAGGCGTTGTGCCCACGCCTTGAACGAAGTGGTCTTGCTGGGCAGTGTCACCGTAGCCCCGCGGGCCATGGCCTGACAGGCGGTCTGCAGGTCGTCCAGCAGGATTCGCCAGGACACGCCGTCCACCACCAGGTGGTGGATGACCAGCAACAGGCGCTGGCTACCATCGAACATATCCACCAGCAAGGCCCGCAGCAATGGCCCCTGTTGCAGGTTCAGGCTTTCCTGCGCCTGCTGGCACAAGGCGGTGAGGTGTTCCTGGCTCGTTGCCTGGCGCACCCATAGCACCTCCTGAGCGAGCGAACCCGCACCCGGTGCGGTGTGTTCCGCCCTCCAGTGACCCTGTTGCTGCGCGAAACCGAGCCGCAACACGTCGTGCTGTGTATGCAACACCTGCAAGGCTTTTTCCACCCACTCAGGCAACAGCGGTTCATTGACCTGCAGCAGTACCGACTGGTTCCAATGGTGGCGAGCAGGGATGTCTCGCTCGAAGAACATGCGCTGAACGGGCGTCAGGGGCAACTCGCCGGTGACGGCTGACTGCTCGATGGCCAGCGCCGCTTCACGCTTCGCGACCGTGGCCAGGGCCTGCACTGTCTGCTGTTCGAACAAGGCCCGGGGGGTGAAGAGAATGTTGAGTTGCCGGGCGCGGCTAACCACCTGGATGGACACGATGGAGTCGCCACCGAGCTCGAAGAAGTTATCGGTGCGCCCGACCTTCTCGACCTTGAGCACCTGGGCCCAGATGGCCGCCAGTTGCG